>JAYUWH010000075.1:0-4904 GCA_043753645.1 Bdellovibrionales bacterium | reverse complement strand
CATCTCCAATTCCTACTGAGTTGACTTACAGTAGTTGAGTCGCCAAAACTATAGAAATACTATGAGAAAGAAAACATTATATAGCTTCAAAAACCAATCCAACTGAAGCTGAGCACAAGCAGTCCGTTAACAGCCTTTTGACACCAAGAAGTGGGAATGAGCCTAAAGCCATTTAAAAGCCCGTCGCTGAAGCGAACCCATAAAATAGATAACTAACTGCTGCCCAAGGGTATAGGTCATTTAGGATCACTTTTTGGACGTTTTAAGCAGCATGAAAAAAATTCATCATTTTGAAAACTTTCTAAAATTAATTCAAAATTCTAAATGACGAAAAATATCAAGCGTTTAGCTTTAAGTTACATGATTTTTTGTTCGAGATTTCGACCAAAAATTAGCCGAGACACAAAACGTGCCGAAAACATCAAATTAACAAATGCTTATCTGTTTTAAATACTTAGATTCAATTGTGGCTTAAAAAATACACTTGGCACTCAGCTTGTACTAGTAAACCTCGTTCGATTCGGGGGAATTGATGAAAAGCCATTCAACTAAATATAAAATACTGGTGGTCGATGATGAAGAAAAAATCATTTCGTCGGTCAAAGCTATTTTGTCTAGACAGTCTGAAATTGAAGTTGTTGGTTGCACGACTACGTCGCAGGCTTTACAGCTATTTGAAAAAAACAGTCAGCAGTTTGCTTTGGTTTTAATGGACTACCGTTTGCCTGATCAGTCCGGTGCTGATGTGACCAAGTTAATATTAAAAATAAATCCGCATCAGATCGTTGCCATGTATTCGGGTGACGAGTCACAAGAAGCCGCTATTGAGTCATGGCGCTCGGGCGCTGTCGATTTTATCGAAAAAAGATCCTCAGCCGAAGCGACAAAGAATAAAATCAACTTATGCTTAAAAAAATATATTGAATCGTCTGAAGTGTTTCAAGAGTCAACTCAGTCTGAAAACAGAGACTTGATCGAATCGGTTGGTCTGTCTGGCACGTCTGCCGAAATGGCAAAAGTTGCCTTTCTAATTAAAAAATCTGCGGCTGTTGATAGTCCCGTTTTAATCACGGGTGAATCAGGCGTTGGCAAAGAAGAGGTGGCTAAGGCTATTCACCGCCTTTCAAAAAGACAAAATATGAATTTTGTATCTGATAATATGACAGCCATTCCAAACGATCTTTTTGAATCGACGCTGTTTGGTCATGTGAAGGGTTCATTCACTGGCGCTTCAGATCACAGACTTGGCCATTTCAAATCGGCTAACAGCGGGACTATATTTTTAGATGAAATTGGCGATATGAGACTTGACCAGCAAGTGAAGCTTTTGCGCGCAGTTCAGTCGGGCGAATTTTTTCCAGTTGGCTCAAGTAAGTTAGAAAAAGTGAATGTACGGATTGTAGCAGCCACTAACAAAAATTTAGAAGAGGCTGTTCTTAAAAAAGAATTCAGAGAAGATTTGTTTTACCGTCTCAATGTCATCAGAATTCATGTGCCGTCACTAAGAGACCGAATTGATGACATTAGGCCGCTGGTTGAAAATTATAAAAAAATTAAAAAGTCAGATAAAGTTATTCTGATGGAAGTAATTCGAAGATTTGAAAAATACGCATGGCCCGGAAACGTTCGCGAATTATATGCCGAGCTTTTAAGGTTATTTGAATTTTTTAATGACGAGCAAAGAATAACTTTAAAACACATCGACAGTAAGTTTTTTGCAGATGCTAAATCTAATGAAAAGAAAAAACTTTCCTTGTCGCTTGAAGAACTTCAACAGCAGCAAGAAGCAGAAGAGATTGCACTTATAAAGCACCACCTCAGAAAATACGGATCTCTCAGAGATGCAGCATCAGAAGGTTTAAAGTGTCCGTATACTACAATGTACAGTCGAATGCAGAAATTAAAAATAACTCATCAGGGGGATGAAAATGAAAAAAACAGCTAAAACACTTGCGATGGTTCTATTGGCGTCAACAACAGCGAAAGCTTTTGAGTCGCCTATTTTGGTATCTGCTATGGACTTGAAAAATTACGAGCAAAAAAGTAGTTTCAAAGACCTGACGCCAAAACTATTTGAAATGGGCTTAATTGCCAAAACTAGTAAATCAGAAATTTATATTTTTAATGATGTCGCAATTTCAAAAATTAATGATGATCAAGTTTTATCGACTATTTCAAATTTAATTAAATGGCTAAGCGAAAGTGAAATGTCTGTTGAGCAAAAAAAATGGCAGGATATGACGCCATCAACCCAAGACTATAAAATGTAAAAAAAGGCAGCTATCATGACATATAAAAGCTGGGTACTGGCCACTATTTTAATAATTACATTTGATGTAACTGCATTCGGAGCAACTATGAACGAATATATAATTACAGAAACGGATCAACCGACATCGCTTGATCCGTTGGACGCAGACCAAACCCAAAATTTGCCAGTAGCACGTATGGTCTATGCAACACCGCTTGAAATTGATGCATCAGATGCAATTAGCAGTTTGGTATTAGAAAAGTTTAGCTACGATAAATTGACTAAAACAATTTATTGGAAGGTAAAAAAAGATATTAAGTACTCAAATGGAGAAAACATGACCGTAGAGGACGTGGCTTTTTCTGTTTTGCGGATGACGCTAGCAAGGCCTAAGTTTCCGGTGATTGATTCAATTGAAGGCGTTTCTGAATGGGTTAAAGAAAGCGCCCCGCTGAAGTCGTTGCCAAAGGGTATTACAATTAGCGGACAGGAAATAACGATTAAGTTAACTCAAGATCATCCACACCCACTATTTCGATTTTGCTTAGAGCTTTTTTCGATTATTCCTAAAAAATGTGTTGATTTGAAAACAAATAAAATTACTTGTGAAAAAATACCTGAAAGCGGTCGCTATAAAATGGAGTCACGCGATCAAACGACAATTCAGTTTAAAAAACGAATTGATATCACTGGTCCAGAAAACATTAAGTTTAATTATGTGCCAGCTATTCAAATAGCTACAGAATTGAAGAAAATAAGTGGTCAATCTGTCATCGCCGGAAATGAATCTATGTATTCTAATGATGAACTAGAAGTTTTTAGAAAATTTGATTCGTTTTACTATTTACCTGCGTCTCGATTTTCTGTTTTGCAAATAAGTCCCGAACTTGCCCCGTTTAATGATAAACTTTGTCGTGTTGTTTTCGCTCACCAGTTTCGCCAAGAATATGAGAAGACTACAAAAGAAAGCTCGCCAGTAGAATCCAGTATTTTTACTAAAATTATAGCAGGATATTTAAGCCATAAAGAGTTAGAAAATACAGTTGTTAGCAAGTTAAAAAAATCTGAAATCGACAGTTGCGTTCAGCGGCTTAGAAAAAGTGAAATTAAATGGGGATTCGTTGAAAACGAAAAAAACTCTGGGTTTGTAAAAGCATTTCAACAAACGTTGAAGTCCTTAGAACTAAAGGGTCAGCCGATAGTGTTTAAAACACGTAAAGAACAGGCTGAAAAATTTGTTTTAGGCGAAGTTTCTATTTTTAATTCAGGCTCGGGCTTCTGGGCAAATGATCCGGTTGGCGATCTACAGATGTTATTTACGCCAGATCTGCATAAGCCACTTAATTTTATTACCAAAGATGAAAATCTTCAGAAGCTAATTAAAAAAGTAGTAGCTGATCAAACCGATAAAACTAAATACGCCGAAGTTAATAAGTACCTACATGATCAGGCTATGTTTAATGTATATACTCACGTACGACGTTTTTATTTTTCTAAAGACAAAAATAGACTTAAACAAATTCCACAAGGATCGGCTGCACCGACTCCGTGGCAGGTATTTGAATGAGTCTGAAAACGCTAGTTCAATCTATTCAACAGACAAAAGCTCAATTTAAGGATATTCAAAGTATTGAATATTCTAAAATCGCTGAGTTCTATTGGTTCAATCTAATTCAAACAAAAGAAGACAGACTAATTACAGATCGAACTTTCACAGGTTTTGACCGCAAGCCAGAAGTGGCATTAGCAAAAGCGACTTCTGAGTGCGTTGAAAGAAATTCCTTCAGCGCAGGTCACATTCAAGGATTAAAATCATGTAGCACTGAAAGATCCGATGGCTTTGCTGCATATCCGAACATAGGCATCGACAGTGATATGGCAAATTCAAAAGCTAGAGAGTACGCGCTAGGTGAAGCCTTAGAAAGATTTGCTTGGGCTACATGGTGGGATAATGCTGACGTTGCGTACACCCATACAACATTTTCGATACACCAGTTTGCTGTTCAGTATTTGGAATGTTCAAAGGTTCTTTTAGAAATCAATCGGCACCGACTGATAGTTAAAATTCATGTTATTCAACCTGAATTTGAAAACTACGAAACACATCTACTAAATATAGTAGTCGTTGAATTTTCTGATGGTGTTGTAACAGGCGGTGCTTGTGGAAAAACAGATGATGAATTAGGCACAATGACCAGAGCAATTTCGGAACTTCTTCGTCATGCTCTTGTGCTAATTCAAAATAAGAATAGGCCTGTTGAATTAAGTTTTTACGAAAAAAGACTTCTCTATTACGCCAGCCGTAACGGCAAACAATCGTTTTACGAACGGCTTGTGCAATCAGGCAATAAGAAGATTATTTTTCCGCGCTTAACTATCGATGAAAAAATACCTTCGGCGAAATCACATAGCGTGCATCGATGCTTATTTGAAAACCAGCCTGCATTTATTGGTGGTGCTAAAGAAAGAATGTGCTTATGAAAATTAAACATATTCTTACTGCGGGATTCGGTTCAAGGCGCCCACCCAATTCGGTTCAAATCCGCCCGGCCAATTCGGTTCCATTGCGCCCAGCTGTTTCGGTTGGATGGCGCCCAGCAAATGCTGATCAAATAAGCGCGTAGCGAAGTAAAAAAGCGGTCTGCTATTCTTG
>JAYUWH010000074.1:0-41223 GCA_043753645.1 Bdellovibrionales bacterium | reverse complement strand
ATTTTTTAATTTCAACATTGCTGCCACCTGCGGTGAAAATGTTCATCGCGGAAATTGAAAGTGAAGTTGAAAAAATATGTGGCGATCGCTACAAACATGGCAAAATAAATCACCGCTGAGGATCACAAAAAGAATCAATTTTTTTAGGAAATGAAAATGTAGCTCTAGAGGTACCACGCGTACGCCGCAAAGAAGGCAGTGAAGTGAAATTACAAACCTACGAAGATTTTCAAGATCCCAGAATTTTTGATCAAGCGGTGTTTACCGAAGGGATAAAAAAAGTATCACAGCGTGATTACGAAAAAGCCGTCAGTAAAATTGCAAACTCGTTTGGTTTTATAAAAAGTTCTGTTTCTAGAAAATGGATCAAAGCGACGGCTAAGAAAATCGAAGATTTACAAAAACGATCACTAGCAGAAATGGATATCAGAGCGGTTTTTATCGACGGGAAAAGGTTTTCTAAGTACGGAGTAATTATCGCAATAGGTGTTGGTTCATCTGGGCAAAAATATATTATTGGAGTTTATCAATCTGACACCGAGAACTTCAGATCATGTTTAAATTGATTGAATGACTTGGAGTCGCGTGGTTTACCAGCAACAGGATTAGTTTTTGTTGTCGATGGTGGTTCTTGTTTAAACAAAGCGCTCGAGGAGAAGTATTTAGTTCATGACAAGAAGCTGCGCAGAGCGATCAGAATACGTTGCTGCGTTCACAAATGGCGTAACATAGAGAAAGCTCTTGGCGCTGATGCGCACAAGGCTACGGACCTTTTCTGGGCGTTACGTGACGCCAAAGATTTAGCTGAAGCCAAAGTTGTTAATGACCAGCTAGAGAGCATTTTACGTGATATTAATATCTCAGCATTACAAAGTTATTTAGAAGCTAAAGTCGATTTGCTGATTATCCATGAACTGAAATTACCAAAAAAAAATCTAAAAAGATTTTTTTCAACTACGAATCCAATCGGGTCTTTTAATTATTTAATTGAAGAGGATATGCGTCGTGTGAAGAACTGGAAAAATTCAGAACATTTTCAGTGTTGGTGCGCAACGTACTGTTTGGCTGCAGAAAAAAGAATGCATAAGGTGCAAGGCTACAGAAACTTACCTGGTTTATGGATTTTACTTCGTAAAATGACAGAACAAAATGACAGAACAAAATGACATTGACACAAATCAAGAAATCAACGAAGTTGCTTAACACAAACCGCCACTCGGCTTCTGAATTTCGACTAAATGGGGGACAACGCCGCGCATTTATGTTATGAAGTTTCTAAGTTTTAAATAAATTATAAAAGAAATTAAAATTTTGGAATTTGAAATGTCATAATTTGAGACAAAATAGTAAAAAAAAATAGCTGCGCTTTAGTTCTGGCAGTGCCCATCGGCGAAATTCGACTAAAGTGTTTACCTTTTAGTGATTCCTGACGATAAGCTAGTGGACAGGAGAACAATATGTCATTTTTGACACGTACCACAAGTTTAGTAGTTCTAATTTTTCTGGGTGTTTTAAGTTTAAATTCATGCGGAAGGAAAGATGGTTTTGCTCCGTCATCATCGCTAAGTGCATCGATTTATCCGCTCAGTTTAATTGTGCCAAAAGGTATCTCCGCGAATATCAATGTGACGGGTATTGATTCATTACGTGGCTCTTCGGATGTGACGGCGCAGTCGCAGTGCACTTCGAACAGTCCGTTTATCAACGTGTCGTCTGCGGGTTTAGTCTCGAACAATTATACCGGCACCAGCTTGGTGCGCGCCAATGTGACCTGTTCGTATGCGAACCAAACTTTTGTTGTTCCGGTCACCATTGTGCCAGCTGTTTTGCAAAGTTTAACACTAACTAAAAATAATTTAGTACTAGCGCCGGGCCAGACCCAATCGATCAGTGTCTACGGGAACTTTGTTGATTCCTTAAATTATGTTTTCGCTATGGATATGACAAACTTTGTAACTTGGACATCTTTAAATTCAGCCGTGTCGTCAGTCTCGGCGGGAACTGTTTCCGGAGGCTCGGTCGGTAGCACAACAATAAATGCCACTTTCAGTACTCAGTCCATCAGCACAGCAGTGAACGTTGCTGCCGGAACCACGCCTTCTTCGACACCTATTGGTGTTGGTCTTACCGGAACTTATTATGATTTTACGACTGGACCTTGGACAGGCAGCACAATTCAAGATCCATTTGAAAAATTATTTGGTTCTCGTATAGACTCTCAAGTTTATTTCGATTGGAGCACCGGCACTAATAATCTAGGTCAGCCCCTTTATTTCGGAATTCGTTGGACCGGTAAAATATATATTCCAACGACGGGAAGTTACACTTTTTATACCCAATCCGATGATGGCGTCCGCATGTCTTTGGACGGTGTTCAAGTTATAAATAATTGGACCTTGCACGCCACGGTTGAAAATATATCAGCGCCGATGAATTTAGCTGCGGGCCAATTTGTTGACATAAATATGGAATATTTTGAAAATGCGGGGTATTCGCTAATTCAATTACGTTGGTCGGGTCCATCAATTCCAAAGGCTTTAATTCCGCAAGTAAATTTATTTCCGCAATAACATTATGCTTCGAATAAGTACTACGCCGCAAGTAATTAGCCACTTACAGCGTAGGTCGTAAAATCTACACGACTGATGGATTCATACTTCATCGAATGATCAAATAGAGCCTTTATACTTCTTTTCTCTGAGTCTCAAAAAGAGCATCACAGCGTGGTACAACAATAAAAGTCTTTTGAATATGCGGAGGTAAGCCGCACTGAGTTCAAAAGAATTTAGATATTTTACAGACAACCGATAAGTCTATAATGGGGTACTGATGAAATGCTATTTTAGTAAGTCTAAAGAATTGGTAGGCTTGTCGGCAGTTTTACCATCGGGCAGATCAGATTCTGGGATGCCCATTTCAACCGCTGGAAAAATCGTTTTAACATTGCAAATTTCACCAAGCTTTCCGCTGGGAGAAAATCAAAATGTAGGGTCTTTTTTTCTATCGGGCTACACACTTTCCGGAGAATACACTTATCTGCCAGCAGAATTTACAACTGGAGATAATTATGATTTAGGTGACTCCTATTCCTGCCCCCTAAAAGTGACTTCAACGATACAGTACTTTAGAGTTCCACATCCGACGACAGATACAGGCCTTGGTTACAACGGCAGCGGCCCTTTGGTGCCGGGGTGGGCCATGGTTCATTTCCAAACGGAAAAGGAATCGCGATGGGATATTGTTTTTATGAAACAAATCCGTAATGTAATGCTGGCAAAAGCAAAAACCATTTAATTCATTATTGAATCAAGAATTGTACGTCCTAAAACGTCGTCGGAATTCCCTGCCTATTCGCATCAGTTAATTTCAGCTTCAATGATCCATTTTCTTTGACAAACAACAGTAGGGGACGGCACTAGCGTTAATCTATGAAAATATTTTTCTTAATTACAATTATTAATAGGGGATTGGCACACTCTGCTGAAAAGGAGGATTATTTGCTTCGAATGATGACGGGCGCCCCGCCCCGCTCAAGAACATCGCTTTTAGCGTCTCGGACGGCGATTTGGCATGACACATCTAATGTTATCGCCTTATCGAAGCGTCGTTTCCGCACGGCCCTGACCGATCCATCGGGAAAATCCACGCTGCCTCATGACCGAATCTTCATTCTTGACCACATGGCTGCCTCATGAGGCTGTTGTGAATCAACTTAATACGGTCGAGCATAGTGGGAAAAAGCATGAAGTGTGGACATGTAGCAAGCGTGATTACCGACTCAACATAGAACTTGACGGACACGCAGTTAATGTGACTTTCAAGCTCGAGCAGGCAGAGAAAACATTCAATCCATGTTGTGTTGGTAAATTTACGCTAGAATAAACAAGAGCAACCCGAGCAAATTTAAATACGAAGCCAAGGGTGGGCCGGGAATTCAAAAAAATTATGAACTGATACTGAATAGTGCTTAATAATTTGGACAAAATTTACATAGTCTTGTTGGCGCAAAATCTCACAAAGTCCAACTTCATTTAGTTTTGCAATCGCATGGCTGGACATTTTCAAAATTCTAGCATACGTAACGGGTTCATCAACAAAAGGGGTTTGAAATGAAACTTATTATCAGTTTTTTAATTGCAGGATTTTTAGCTATTACGGCAGCCGCTACAGAAATTATCTTTGAAAGTCAGCCAAAAGAACTTAAAACTTACTCCAAGCAAGTGACCGTAAAAACTCGCTGCGAGTTGATTCCTGCTCAATCCGATCGCGAAGGTGGAGTGGCAGGACCGTTTTGTTCATGCGTCAATGCCTGGCATGAGATCGAAAGCGTACTTCGAGCCTCGCAGTCATCAATCAAAGAAATACGAATGCCCGCTCCGGCGGAATTATTCCAATCATTAAGTGAATGTGGGCACAAGGACTACTTAGTCTCTGGATTGGTTGTATTCACTGGCAATTAACAGCAGTTCTGTGGTTCCCTAAAGCACAATATCGCGTCGACGTCTCGACGCGATTAAAAGCGATTTCGGTGGCCTTAAGTCGCTTTTTTTATTTTTTAAATTCTTCGTCAGGAAATCGTAAAAATGACTACCGCGCGCTTTACGTCCCAATTTTAAAGGCTTCAAAAGGTTAATACGAATAGTTCGGCGCTGGGCTTCAGTTGAATTTCTAGACAAGGTCGTCGTTGTATTCTAGCATTAATTCTTAGTTATGAAAGTCTTAATTGCTGCACTTATGCTTATACTTTTGCCTCAAGCCACGTACGCTTCACAGGGTGCGGCAACCTTTGGTTGCGACAACAAGTATCCTAAAATAAGAGTAGCTTTCCAGAAATTATTCGATTCGGGTAAATACCGCGATGCTTATAGCAAATTACAAGAATTTGTCGATTATTGCGATGGGATAAAGGACAAACGAATGTATTGGATTTGGAGTGATCTTTCTTTGGTTGCCTACAAGATGAAAGATACTAAAAGGTGCTTGGATACAATTCAGGCGGCAGAGGAGTTTCTAAGAAGCAACGGTCCCGGTAACTATGGTGGTGATAAAAAACTCGTCGCGAAAATGACACCTTCTCCGGTAGCGTTGAGGGCCATCGCCAACACTAAAAAACTTTGTCAAAAATTAAAAAAAGACTCCCACGAAGCAATGCGGTGGCTACACACAGTAACAACATGCGGCCCGACCTATTCGTTTGCAGCGCTGAAAGCATTCAACTGAGTTTCCATGTCATGCATCACGCTGCTGGGCCTCCGTCAGCTGAGCCAAAATTTGCATAATAGTCGAGCCAGCGTTGCGGACGAAGTCGACGTAATGACTTCTGGTTGGCAGATGCTTTTTTCAGTCTGTTGATTGATTTAGAGGAATCATTCAACGATGAGGACGGCACGTCCAGGTGCGACCCACTTGAAGCCAGAAATCGCAGCAGAGAAAATTTCCCCTTGCCGATATTATACTATTCCATAGCACCAGTACTATTTTAATTGTGTCCAACGGTTCAACTCGTTGTGCGTTAACGGCGTCAACACTTTCATACCGGTTTTTTTCTCAAGTAACTGTCTCAAAATGAAACTATGAATTCGATTAGGAACGTCAAGTTGACAGTCTTTTTCAAAATGATAGACTAGTTTGATTAGTGTCTAGTTTATTGAAATATTTATTGTGGTTTTTTTTGCTGCTGCCGCGAGCCCAATCTCAGCTTGTTATTCCTTTCGCATTTTGGAAAAATCTGTGCGTCTCAGGTCCGGTTATTTTTCCCTATAATGCAGGGACCGATACAGTTTATACCATTCCTGCTCAATGTAATAAAATGCGCATTAAAGTCTGGGGCGCCGGTGGAGGCAGCGCTGGTGCTGGCGCGACCATTGGAGCTGCCGGTGGTGGTGGCGGTTATTCGGAAGCCACAATAAATGTTGTTGCTGGTACCAACTACGCATTTCGAGTTGGTGGTGGTGGCGGTGGCGGAACTAATACTGGCGGAGCCGTTTCAGGATATGGATCTGGTGGTGCCGGCGGTGGTTACAGCGGCGTTCTGACCAGCCCTGGATTAGTTGTGCAAGTGATTGCTGCCGGCGGCGGCGGTGGCGGTGGCGGCGACAACTCGGTAGCCAATACTCCTGTCGGAGCAGGTGGCGGAGCCGGCGGAACAACTGGTGTTGCGGGCGGAAACGACTATGCTGCTGGAACTGGTGGCGGTGGTGGAACACCGATCACAGGTGGAGCCTCCGGATCTCAAACTCAAACTGGTGGTGGAAAAGTTCAACCTGGAATAGGTGTATCCCTAGCGGGAGGCGTTGGCGGATATGATGGTAACGGAACTGGATCCGTAGGCGGAACTGCCGGTGCTTATGGTGGCGCTGGTGGTGGCGCCAGTGGTAGCGGAAGCTCTCGTCCTGGTGGCGGTGGCGGTGGCGCCGGATATTTTGGTGGCGGTGGTGGTAACGGAGCTTTTGATATTAATTCGTCTGGAGCTGGTGGTGGTGGCGGTTCTAGTTTTTCAATTGTAGCGGGCACCCAAACTGCAGCCTCTGGAACGGTTGCAGGTAATACAACCGATCAGGACTGGCGATTTAGCGCGGGCACTGGTGGCGGTCAAGTCGCTGCCGGAGCAAATGGTGCTAGTGGTATCAATGGGTTAATCGTTATCTATCTTTATAAATACTAATACTTAATTTTTTTGTTAGAAGCATAAATAAATTATCCAACTGATTATTGCCACTTATGTACAATCCGAATATATTTATCTCAATTTCTGGCGGCAAAGATTTAATGTAAGACTGTAATTCATAAAAGGCTATTTGGCCTTTTAGATAATCTTTAAAAGTAGATATCTAACCTTGTCCGCCGGATCATTTCGACTCTTTCAGAATTTTAGTTCTTCCAGCTGCGAATCACGCTGTTAATCCAGCGCGCATAAGGTTGGACACGTGTGTAAACGGATTGGCCGGCGCAGTGGTTTGCCGGATCGTTTATTCCGCGACTGGTAACTCCCCAAAGTTGCAGACCTCCGGCATTGTCCTGAATAAAAGCTGGGCCTCCGGAATCGCCGTGGCAGGCGCCATGGTCGTTGGTTTGATCAAGTGATACTTCCGTTTGGCTGAAGTGCGCCTTTGCAATCTTTACGGATACCATACGCAACCGGCCAGAGCCACTGTCATTGCGCGCATTCGAAATACCAAACCCCGCTAGCGTCACAATTTCGCCGTCGCTTAGCTGATGGCTGGATTTCATTATACTTACGGGTGTCGCACCGACTGGTAGGCCACCAGCGAATCGCACCAGAGCCATATCACCGTTATTAAGTTTTTCATGTTGATGCTGATGCCAAAGCGGCGACACGATAGTTTCGATGACCGGCCTTGTTACACGGCTTAATGTTTTTACACCAAAAGAAATTTGCATCGCATTAGGATCCCCATCGACACAATGTGCAGCAGTTAACGCAACTTGATCCGAGATAATAGAAGCCGTGCAAAGTGTTCCTTCTGCCGTGTTAACCAAACTGACAGTGGTTGCTGCAACTTCTGTTTTTTTAGTTACCGTATGACCACCGACAATCAACTCGTCCGAATCATTGCTGTCTTCAGTCTCATTGGTTGATTCTGTAGGCTGTTCAGCGTGTTTGGTATTAATTGTTTTTTTAGCACAAGCTACAATTAGTAATATTGTGGCAAGTATAAGACCCAATCTTTTCATAGTTAATCCTTTCATGATTATTGTAACTGCCACATTGCTTTTTTTAGACCATGTTAAATGAACGCTTGATTCGGACTGAATGCAAACTGGGCCGAGTTTCGAAATTAATTAAATCATAACAATGAAAAAGAGATTTGATGAAAGCCATGGATAAAAGTCATGACTTATTCCTTTCTTAAAATTCGAGATCAGACAAGCTCAAGATTTGAGGTCAACCCGACAGAAGTGCCGTTCTGTCTCCCGATCTTTGCCGTTGGTACAGCGCATATTCTTTTTAAATCCCATTTTCGGATGTTAGTTTGGGTTGAGTTGCATTAATAGATTTGCCGAGACAATCGTTTCCTTGCTAATACTTTTATGACGCGTGAAAGAAGTTATATCATCTCCAAAAAAACAACATGAGATTTTTTGAATTTAACATTTGAAAAAGCCGACGCAATTAAACTGTCCGAACTTGAATTGGTGCAAAATTTGGTTGAAATCGATCAACACCGCTTATATGTGTTTTGTGGCTATAAATCGTTAATGGGATTTTGTAATCACGGTTTGAAATTTACTAGGCCCCAAAGCCAGCGGTTAACAACTCTGGCCCGCCGCCATGGCCCTAACGTAGAAAAGTTTTCGGCAAATAAAAGTGAATCTTCGTCGCTATGTACCAACGGTTAACATCGGGAGGAAAGGTTTCGAAGCTAGCCGTCTTAATCCCACAAAAAAATGTCCGAGATATACCGCTCGATGCCGCTTCAGACGGTTAAGGACTGACAACCTTTTCATAAAGTAGCGCTTGTTGTAGATCTTTTTCCTTGAAATTTTGGAAGCGAACTTCAAATAAAGAGTGTTTTTTCATTTGTAACGCTTGAATTTCACTTTCAAGATTATCTAGGTACTTAGAATCTTCGACATAAATTTTAGTCTTTTCAGTTGCTAATAGAATTAAAAATGGGTGAGTGTACTGAATGGCTTTTCGCTGAAGGCTTTCGAATGAAAAAGATTTAAATAACGCTGTAGAAAATAACAACGCAGGTGCAGCTGACCTTGCTAAAACTGAAACTGCGGCAGGGCCAACATCTTTTTTAGCTTGTTCAGTTTTTTTGTTTTGTAAGCCCAATAGCTCTTTGGCGCATATTTCATCAAGACTTGTTGGGCTAAATTCTGTAACGTAATCGCGTAATTCTGCGGCGTTTGTTTTAACTAATAAGGTGCGCGAGTAAACCCACTCAGTAATTCTATTGCGGTCATATCCCTTGGGTGAAAATTCATAAATGGCTAACGATTCTGAATTAGTTTGCAGGGGCTGAATTTCGATAAGACGCTCTTCGGTTCCGCCTTTGCTTGATGGAAAGTTCACAAGGATTGCCGCTTGAGCAAAAGAGTTGATGAAAGTCAGTATCAATAAAGAACAACTAAATTTTGTCATATAACCTCTGCATTTAGAAGATGCCAGAATCGTTCCAAAGATTTTCTGCAGGCAATGATTTTAGCCCATCTTCAAGTAAACATCTGACCAACTTTCTTACAGCCAAGTCTTTAAGAATGGCGCTGACTCAAAATGACATAATGTGGAACTTATGTGTTGGAGCTTAGGGACATCAGCGATCGAAGTAGATTAGCTCTTTCTTACAATGGCGTTTGAAGCGGCTAGCTTACGAAGAATATTCAAATGTTGCTTTGTGGTCGCGCCAGTAAGGTATTTGGCAAGTGCACAAGTTTTACCAGAATTTAGATCATCGATTAATTTTGTTAAACTTTTTGAGGGCGCAGATTCTACAACGACACCCTGCACGCCGTACAAAATTTTCGGAATGGTTTTTAATTTGGCCGAAAATATTTTTTGTGATTTCCGAAGTTCAATTTGATCTTGCAATTTTAAACACGGTTGTGGATCTGCTGCAGGCCGAACCTTAAAACCCTGTTGTGAAAAAAGGCCTAACCATAGTTTTAGCAACTGGTCATGCAGTTCGTCTGAAGAAATTTTTTTTAAAGTAGTTAATGAGTCCTTAAAATTTTTAGGAAGTTTAACGATATTGTCTTTGCATTCCAGATCAAGCGGTTTGGTCAGGGGTTCCGTTGCTGACGAACCTAATTTTAATTTAAGAAGCGGACCTAAAGATTCTTCAATTAATTCCTGGTGAGTTTTATCAACCCAGACTCCAAGACTCCAGGTGGCGCTAAAAGACCCGTCGGATTCGGCGATATGCCAGGCGGCCGAGGGCCAGTACGTCATATCTCCGACCGAAGCAGTGAGTGTTCTTGATCTTTTTTTATATTTTTCATAGCTGTGCGTTGAATTTAGCCCTGGATTATTTTTAACATAGCTAGGCTCCCACAACCGAAAGGTCTTGTGTCCTACAACTGGAAAGCTAAATACACCACAGCCATCGACATGAACTCCGAACGGGGTTTGGCGGTAATTTCCAATATATAAACCTATCTCAAAAAAACGATTCGGAAAACCTACATACGAAAATAGGTGGCTGGTAAATTCTTGTAACGGTTGCCAAATATGAAGACTGGCCTGCAACAGTTCATCGCAAACTAGGCAGTAATCAGCAAAATAAGAATTCATACGCTGATGGTAGCCAAGGAAGTTTTTATCTTTTTTTTGTGGAAGAAATTGTAAAACATCTTCTTCATGCTGTCTTTCACCACGCACATAAAGTTTAAAGCCACTAGAGCTTTTTATTTTCCGGCAGTGATTGCTGTATTCAATCAGAGTTGCAAATATATGGTTTTCGCCAATAGCAGAAACTGGAGAGCTTAAATTCTTCGCAAGCAGTGGTTTTTTCTCCCAAGATTGCTTTGCGAAATTTTGCCAAAATTTATCGGTTAAAATTTTACTCATTTAACAAGAAGTCATTTTTTCTTCTTCGACACTTTTCGCTTTTGCTGGCGAGTGATATCGTTCTGATAAGCAATGGCGCCAAAAAATTTACGAGCTGCTATATTGTACGCAAGTGCCGCTGCAGTTTCTTTCACAAAATTACCTAAATTATAAGCGCGGCCGTTGACTTTAATACCTGCGCGCCACCGCTTGTCAGCTTTCAAATAAGAAACCCCCTTGTACGATGACGAGGTGTTGGTTTTAGTTTTAGAGATTAAGCGTTGCCGTTCTTTGACCGAGCAAATGATTAAGTTATTTTTGCGATAGTCTAAACCTTCATTAAAACGGCGAGGATAAACTTGTTTGTTTTTCGCTGGCTTCATTAAAAAGCGGCCTAAGGTTATGCTACGTGGACCATTGGGGCCACGGATCGAGGTCACTACCCGCAGGCGGCCAGTTGTGCCGAAGGTTACCCGCCAGGTGTGTTCATTTATTTTTTCTAAATCTTCTCGATCAATTTTTACCTGCTGACCTGAACTAATTTTAAGATTGCACCATGCTTTTTCCATAACCTAATTCTGTAACTGAAAACTATCCACCGTCCAGTTTTAAATGACTAGGTTTACAAAAAAATAGCACCTGGGCTGGGCCTTGTTAGCCCAAGGCTATTGATTTTCGCTACGACAGCAGCTTTTTTGCAAAAGATAGCTTTTGGGCTATCTGCGCTAGTAAGGCCGTAGTTTTTGGTGAAAATACTAAGCTTGTGGTTAATGTCTTCAAACATCGCACAGAAGCGGGTCAGTAAGTTATTTCATAAAGTCGCTTGCATGAACACCGTTCATTCCGCTACTCTTCCAGGCGTGACTCAAGCTTATTCTGAAGAAATAAATTCTGCAAAAAATTCTCAGACCAATTTAGTAACCAGAGATGCTGCTCACTTGTCCATGGTTGAATTTGCGCTGGGAAGTTTGCTTCATGCTTTGCATTTTCCATTCACCGGGCATCTGTTATCAATCAACGAAGGGCTTTTTTTAAGCCACGCGTCTGTGCACTCAGCTGACCGTCGGGCGGCGGCGCTTGCATGCTATGAAATTGCGGGAGTAGCAGCCACAATTAAAAGTTTTTCTCCGACAGGGAAAAAGTTGGGACCGATGCTTGGAATCATTATGCAGGGCCTGTTATTTTCGCTCGGTATTTTAATTTTTGGAAAAAAAAAGTTGGGTCAGTTTGTTGGAATAATTTTACTTTCGGTATGGGCTTTTATACACCCTTTGCTTTCTCTTGTGATCACTTTTGGGTTTAGTCAAATTAGTGAAGTTGCACGCTTTTATTTAGAAAGATTAAATCTTGATTATCACGTTGCAGGCTACACGGTGGTAGCGGTAATTCTTACGCTTTACACACTTAAAATAGTCATAGCTTTTATTGCCATTAATTGGCTAAATCAAAGTGACGATTCGCAGTGGCAATTGTGGCAGACTAACTTAATTCAAAGATCACATAACATTATATCTCAGAAAAAAGTGGCGACAGTCTTGACGCCGCTTAAAGGATCGCTGACAGACTTAAGTAATCCACTTTTTCTTTTCTCGTTTGTTCTTACTTGGATCTTTTTATTTGCGCAAAAGTCCTCTTGGTCTGAGTTTATAGGGTTGGCTTTGCGGCCGGTGGGCCTTGCATTTGTAATTTTTTATTTACTGAGATCGCCTGAGTTTTTGAAATTGTGCAGTTATTTGGCGCAGCGGTTTGGTATTTTGAAGCCAATCCATCGTCGGTTAGTACTGGTCCAGCATTATTTGAATCTTAAGACATCAACAACGTCCACCAACCCTGCAAAGTTAAGCAAATAAAGTTTCTTACTATGTCAGTTGCTAAATTAAATTTTTAGTATCACCATTAAGCTAATAACCCCACTTGAAAGGAATTCCTTATGTCAGGATTGCTGTCTTTTTTAGATCGCGAAAAATCAGTTGCTAGTCGCGGGTTTAATCGTTGGTTAGTACCGCCCGCAGCCCTTTCTATCCACTTAGCCATCGGGCAAGCATACGCATTTAGCGTTTTTAATTTGCCACTAACAAAGCTTATTGGAATAACTCAATCAGCACCTGAAGACTGGAAATTAACAACTATCGGCTGGATTTTTAGTATTGCGATTGTGTTTTTAGGCTTATCAGCTGCGTTCTTAGGAGCTTGGTTAGAAAAAGTTGGACCGCGGAAAGCAATGTTCCTATCGGCAGTCTTTTTCTCGGGTGGTCTTATAGTTGCTTCGCTTGGAGTTAATTTACATCAAATTGCACTAATTTATTTAGGTTACGGTGTCCTGGGCGGAATAGGACTTGGTATTGGCTATATCTCACCGGTAAAAACGTTGATGAATTGGTTCCCGGATAGACCCGGCATGGCGACAGGGATGGCCATCATGGGCTTCGGTGGTGGCGCGATGGTTGGCGCACCACTTGCCGTGCTGTTAATGGATCACTACAAAACGGCGACATCAGCAGGAGTTTCTGAAACTTTTTTAACAATGGGAATAATTTATTTTCTATTTATGATGTTCGGAGTTTTCACGGTTCGAGTCATTCCAACGGGCTGGAAACCAGTTGGTTACGAGCCTCCAAAAGTTGCGCAAAAATTAGTGACAACTTCTAATGTCAGCGCGTCCGATGCGATAAAAACTCCGCAGTTTTGGCTGCTGTGGGCTGTACTATTTTTAAATGTCACAGCTGGAATTGGTGTTTTAGGTCAAGCTTCGGCAATGATTCAGGAAATGTTTGTTGGAAAAGTTACGGCCGCGGCAGCTGGGGGATTTGTCGGATTATTAAGTATTTTCAATATGGGTGGCCGATTTATTTGGTCATCGCTTTCAGATTTTTTAGGTCGTAAAAAAACTTACGCTATTTATTTTTCTTTAGGGGCAGCCTTGTACGGATTTATCCCAAGCACCGGAAATATGGGAAATCTTGCGCTTTTTGTCGCAGGGTACGCCGTAATTCTAAGTATGTACGGTGGGGGATTTGCGACGATTCCTGCTTACTTACGAGATTTGTTCGGAACCCAGCAAGTCGGCGCCATTCATGGCCGATTATTAACGGCTTGGTCAGCAGCCGGTGTTGCAGGCCCAGCACTTGTTAACTACATCCGCGAATATCAAATAAGCCAGGGAGTTCCAATCGCTCAGTCTTATTCTTTCACCATGTATTTAATGGCAGGATTTTTAGTTCTTGGATTTATCGCGAATCTGTTGGTAACAGCTGTTAATTCAAAATGGCACATGAAACCCATTACTGCAGGAGCAACAACATGAAAAAAGAAACTCTTTGGTTAGTCATCGCCTGGTTATGGGCAGGAGTTCCCTTGATCTGGGGAATTTCTCAGACGGTAATTAAAGCTTCAGCTTTATTTAATTAGGCAGCTTCAGCTTTATTTAATTAGTAACTCGGAATGAGACATGATCTGTTCGGGAGTATTGATATTCATCAGCGCTTTCGAAGATTTTATCTTAATAATTGATGTTTTATTCTCTTCAAGAAATTTTTGCGGGCTTTTAAAGCCCTGTTGAAACTTTATCAAAAAATGGCTTAGTGTTTCTGGTTCCCAAATAGCAAACAGGGGCTCGATCATTTCTTCGAGATTTTTAGCTGCTGTGGAAATGTTGTTAGCGTGCCGTCGATTTTGTAATTCTTTTACGGTGTCAGTATCCATCCAAGGAAAATCGCAAGCGGTGACCAGCCATGCGGCCGTTGGATTGAATAGATAAGCACTTAAAATTCCGACGGCGGGCCCTCCATCCAAAAGTGAATTATCTAAAATAAATTTTTTTGGATCATCGCCAGCTTGCATTTGTTGGGGTCGGCAAGAAATAAAAGTTTTTAGTCCTAACGATTCTAGCATTAAAGCCACGCGCTGGCGCTGTGGTATTGGCGAAAAATTCGCATAGATGATTTGCGATTTATCTTGGCCCATGCGCAAGCTGTGACCGCCGGCTAACACCAGCCCATACAACTCAGGCGTTGGCACTGACTTCTGCTTTCGCATCATTATTTAAAGCTAAACTGATTTCCACAGACTTGTAAGCTGGCGTGTTACTTCGTTCGGCCACACTTTCAATCGGAACTAGCACATTGCCTTCAGGATAATAAATCGCAGCACAGTGCCGAGGAATATCGTAAGGAATCGCCACAAAGTGTTTCGCATGTCTTGTAGCTTCTTTGTAATAACTAGTAATATCAACTGGATGGTAATCGCCAATGTTATACTGTTCCATATCTTTTTTATTTAAAAATATCACTCGACGCCCGTGCTTTATTCCGCGGTAACGATCATCAAGTCCGTAGATTGTCGTGTTAAATTGATCGTGGCTACGAATTGTCATTAAAGTAAAGCGGCCCTCGGGCAGTGTAGTTTTGGCAATCGGGTGAACTTTAAATAATGCTTTTTCCTCAGGATTATCGAATGTGCGGTGATCGCGTGGCGAATTTGGTAAATAAAAACCTCCGGGCACTCGCACTCGCGTATTAAAATTATCAAAACCAGGAATGATGTTTGAAATATGATTTCGAATCAAATCATAATTTTCAGTAAGCTGCAGCCAATTCACAAGACTAGATTTTTGTGGATTATCTTTAAATACCGCATGAGCTAAAGTACAGATGATATCAACTTCACTTTTTAAAAATTCGGAACCAGCTTTTAAAGTACCACGTGAAGCATGGACAACACCCATTGAATCTTCAACAGTTACAAATTGCAGTCCACCTTTTTGGCGATCTACTTCAGTACGCCCCAAGCACGGAAGTATTAAAGCGGTGTCACCAGTAACTAGATGCGCACGATTTAATTTGGTCGAGACATGAACTGTAAGTTCACAGTTTCTAAGTGCTTTAGCTGTAAATTCGGTATCGGGAGTTGCTGCTAAGAAATTTCCGCCTAAGCCAAAAAAAACTTTTACTTTTTTATCATGCATATGTTTTAGCGTTTCAACTGTATCAAGTCCATGTGCACGGGGAGATTGAAATTTAAATTCTTTGTCGATCGCTGCTAAAAACCATTCGGGCATTTTTTCAAAAATTCCCATAGTGCGATCACCTTGCACGTTACTATGGCCACGCACCGGACAAGGTCCAGCGCCTTGACGGCCAATATTTCCGCGAAGTAAAAGCAAATCCATGTAAACTTGAATATTTGCCACTCCGTTTTTATGTTGAGTTAAGCCCATCGCCCAGCAGGCAATCGTATTCTTGGCTTTGGCTAAGATCCCTGCGACTTCTTTAATTTGCTCGCGGGAAATTCCACTATGTTCGGTGATTTCAATCCAATCAGCAGCCTTTAAATCGGCTGCAAAATTTTCAAAACCGCTGCAATAATTTTTGATAAATTCTAAATCTAGAACCGAGCCTGCACCGCCCAGGTCTTCCAGTTCAAGCATTTCTTTCATCAACCCTTTGACTAAGGCCACATCGCCATTGATGCGCACATTTAAAAAGATGGAGGCAATCGGAGTTCCTTTTCCAATCCAGCCACCAATAACATCTTGGGGATTATGAAAATTAACTAAGCCCGGTTCTTTCAACGGATTGATGCTTATTATTTTACAGCCATTTTCAGATGCTTTTTGCAAAGCCGAAAGCATCCGTGGATGGTTCGTTCCCGGATTTTGTCCGGCAATAATAATACAATCCGCATGATTAAAATCTTCAAGTTTTACGGTGCCTTTACCAATTCCAATTTGTTCACCTAAACCAACGCCACTGGATTCATGGCACATGTTCGAACAATCCGGCAGATTATTAGTCCCAAAAATTCGAGCAAACAATTGATACATAAAGGCCGCTTCGTTGCCGGTGCGACCCGAAGTGTAGAAGCTAGCTTCATCCGGAGAATTTAGCGCGTTCAAATTTTTTGCGATCAAACCAAAAGCATCACCCCAAGAAATAGCCTCGTAATGCGTGGCATGTGGTTTTTTAATCATCGGATGCGTAATGCGGCCGTGTTTTCCAAGATCAAAGTCACTTTCATGGGATAAATCTAAAATCGAATTTTTTGAGAAAAATTCCGGTGTAACGCGTTTTGTGGTCGCCTCATCGGCCACAGCCTTTGCGCCATTTTCACAGAATTCAGCTAAGGCCCTGCGGTCATCAGGATCGGGCCATGCACAAGATGGGCAGTCGAAACCATCTTTTTGATTTAATTTTAAAAGTGTTTGCGCTGTGCGGATAACGCCCATTTCAACCAGGGAATGTTTCATGGCCATCAGCACGGCTGTAGGGCCTGCAACCGATTTTACAGCATCAGAAATTTTTGGAGTCGTCGTTTCAACCGGTGACTCGATCAAAATGTCTTTAGATTTTTTTAGATCTTCATTTTCGACTTTTTTATCTTTCATAATTAACCACAACTTCCTTTGTGTGCGTTAGGATTAGCAAACATATCGGACTCATCTTCAGTTTCATTTTCGCGTGTTTTTAAGCAGGCAAAATCTTTTTCAATTAATATAAAAAGCTTATCAGTGGGCTGACCTGGAATGGTTTGTTCATGCATCAAGGCCACCGTGTCAGAATTAGCCCAAGAACCCGCGACCGCCAGCGGGGCTTTTACCACCATTGTGTTGTCGATCATATGGGCTTCTAAATTTCTAACAGTATCAGTAGGCTCAAAAATGTAATGGAACTGGCTGCCATTGATAAAGTGGGTCGTTTCTTTAACCAATTTTCCTAAACCAATCTGAGCCACTTCCGCTTTTGTTAACCTTAGGCGTATGGAATCGCCACGAATTCTAAGTTTCATAAGTTAATCCTTTCGGCACCATGATAAATATTAAAACGCTGATCACGGACAAAGCCAAGTAATGTCATATCTGAATCCTTTGCTAATTCTACCGCAAGACTTGATGGAGCCCCCACCGCTGCAAAAATTTTTAGACCCACCATCGTTGCTTTTTGCACAAGTTCAAAACTGGCGCGGCCGCTAACTAATAGAATATGGTTTTGCAACGGAACCTGACTGTTTAGAAAATAAAAACCAAGGAGTTTATCTAAAGCGTTATGGCGACCGACATCTTCGCGAACTTCCAATAAAGTTCCATCCGCCGAGAAGATCGCACAGGCATGTAGGCCTCCCGTTGAATCAAAGACTCCTTGGCGCTGGCGCAACTTTTTCGGAAGTTCGTGTACAAGGTTGGATGAGATCTGAAAAATATCCTGTGCTGAAGTTCGCTCAGTTAAATAATGACTTTGCACTCGAAGGGCTTCGATTGATGATTTGCCGCAAACTCCGCAGCTTGAGCTGGTGTAAAAATGACGCTCAAGTTTTTTCATATCAATTTCAGTTTCTGAAGAAAGATCTACACGGACTACATTTCCGCTAGGTCCGCAAAACTGCACATCTTGCAGTTGTTTCCGGTAGCGTAGAATTCCTTCAGTAAATAAAAAACCAACGGCCAATTCAAAATCATTTCCCGGAGTTCGCATGGTGATAGAAATACTTTTACGGATGCGTTTCGGTAGTGGACCATATTCTAACCGAATTTCCAGAGGCTCTTCAACGGCAAGAAGATCTGTAGTTGATAAGGTTTGATTATGTCCGTCAGTGTAACTGATACGATCTATTTTTAAGCTAGCTGTACTGTCCCGGTCTAAGGTGGCATCCATGTCCATTATTCTAGTGCATTACTTTAGAAAAGCAATTTTGAAAACAAGGCTCAATGAGTGTGGTATTTTTGCGCATTTTGCTAGAATTATGGGTTGGATTCAACTACAATTCAGCATAGAATAGGCGACCGTAAATAATAAGGAGATGTTATGAAAAAGAAATCTTCATCTAAGCCTAAGCTAAAGGTAAAAACGAAATCTAAAAAAAGCTTGAAACAAGATTTAAAGAAATTTAAGAATCTGGTTGGTTTAAAGATTAAAAACATTGATTGGCTTAGCGTAGGAACTTTATCACTGGCGGTGCTGATCGTACTGGGCGTAAAAGGAGTTTTCGGACCTAAAGCGCAAGTGGTAGCAATAGCACTTGGCAAAACAATTATTGTCTAAATTAAGAAATAACTTCAAGAAAATCCTAATTCATTCAAAAGGCTCCGCAGCGTTTGAGATTAAATAGGATTTTTTGCAATTCGCAGGTAAAAAGATTGATTTGCTAATCGAATTTTTTTGTTTCATGCTTTAAAAACAGGGCAAGACTAGGCGATCTTAAGGAACGACCAACCTTTCATTTTTTTAAGGAAATTTATTTTATGAAAGATGTTTTTTATTTCCCCAAAAATTATCAGGACTCTCGCGAGCGTTTTATTAATGCTGCAAAAGTTATTGAAGGTCCAAAAATAACCGAGAAATGGACAATTCCAAGCAAGGTACATGAGGACCTGTATGTCGATTATTTGTGGCTACCTGCGCTTAAAAAACAAAAAAGATTGTTTGTCTTAACTTCGGGTATTCACGGCTCTGAAACTTATGCGGGATCGGCCATCCAACAAATGTTTATGGAAGAGATACTTCCGCAAATAATCCGCGATGAAGTTGGAATTCTAATTGTACATTCTCTTAATCCTTATGGATTTAAAAACCACCAACGTTGCACAGAAAATAAGGTTAATCTAAACCGAAATTTTTCTGTGTCAGGTGAAATGTATGCGCATGATAATACCGAATCTATCGCACTTCATGAAAAGTTTTTTCCAACAGGGCCGGTAGAGTCCAATGAAAGTCTTCTGTTGAAGTCTTTATCGAAGTCGAAAAGCCATGCTAAAGATGGCGATGTCACACTAGATCATTTTACTAAAAAAGTTTCGCCTGGCCAGTTTAAAGACAGTAAATATTTAGAATATGGTGGCAAGTCATTAGAGCCCCAAAGTCAATATTTTGTAGAGCTTCTAAAGAAAATCATGCCTGACTTTGATGATATTATTGGTTTAGATTTGCATACGGGCCTCGGCGATCGCGGGCGGCTACATATGTTAACCGGCGGCGAGAAAAAACAGTTAAGCCAAAGTTTATTCGCTGAAATATTTTATCCGGAAGAAGATAATGAGTTTTATGTTTTTACCCCTCCTGATACCGAAGGATTTTACGAAGTTCACGGTGCTATCAATTCGGCGTTCGCTGACCTTGCTAATGATAATCAAAGAGTTTGTGCTGTCACGATGGAATTTGGTACTTTGGGGCACACTCCTGAGGCTCAACTGGCGGGCTTAAATAATTTTTTACTGCAGCATCAAGGTTCTTTTCATGGTTACAGCAGCGAGTCGCTAAAAAATGAAATTGAGAACGCTAGTTTTCTCAGATCATACCCCAGCGAGGATGACTGGAAAGTTAGTGTCATCAAAGCTTCCCGCGGAACTTTTCAGCGATTGCTGCAGCGGACTGGTGATCATAAGAAATTGTAAATACCTATTTGCTCTGTAAAAGGTCTTCGGCTGTCAGCGAAATTTCTTTGCTGCCGTTTACGCCGAAGTAAATCTTGTGCCAATTCATCATTGGCCCTTCAAGGCGATAAAAAACAACTTCGCTTTGTTGATTCGTAATTGGAAATACAACTTTCAAACTTTTAGTCGCTAAAGTGTGAAAGGGTATATCAATGCTACGACTTGCTTTATTCTTTAAAGGATTAGCATCGCAGTGCAGGGTCAATTTGTGTTTATGAATATCAACGGTGTCGAAGGACTCACAATCAATAGTTTGATCTATCGTCCATTTTTTCGCAACGCTATTGTAAGTGCTAAGCTTTAAATTTTGTCCGGCTCCGCCCATGGTATTTTGTGAAAATAGTAAAACATTATTTGTTAGTAAAATTGCTCCTAAGATTTCATTTTGTGATAAATCTTTTGGGATCAAAATATGTTCAACTTTTTTAGAATTTAAATTTAGTTGTAGCAATGATTGAGTTTTATAATTGACATTAATTATAACTTTTTCATCTTTAATGTTTGATATGGCATGAATTACTGGCGCTGCTGTAGCTACGATTGAAATAGGCAATAAGACTAGTAAAAGACATAAATATTTCACTTTTGACCCCGGTGCAAATTGTCGTTGAAATCGGAAGATTTTTTTAAGTAAACTTCGCAACTTGGCCAAACGTTATCGTAGTCAGACACCGGACGTCCGCACAAAAAAAGACCTGCGGCTTTGTCGGCAAATGAAGTGTACTTGTCGTCAGAACGTTTTTTTAAATTGATACTTTTAATTTCCGGTAAGGAAACTATTTTGTGGCCCGAGTTAGTTATTGAATCAATTAGCGCTTGTAAATTATTTGCTGTGAATGAATGGATATCGTGCATCAAAACCAGCCCACCTTGGTGCGAGCAGATCTGATAAAGCATCGATTGCGGTAATGCTTTTCTTTTGATTTTACTCCAGTCCCAAGAATCAATGTCCCAATGAGTTGGCTCATAACCTTCGGCTTTAACAAATTTCATCACTTTGTCGGCGCGCATTTGGTTATCCATTTCAATCTCCTGAAACCAGCCGCTTCCGTAGGGAAAACGAAATGGGATTGGTTTCTTTAAATTTAGCTTCGCGACAATTAGCGAGTTAATTTTCAAATTTTCAAAAATTTGTTCCTCAGTTTGTTTCTTCAAAGAAGTATGAGAAATATGTTCATAAGAATGATTGCCAACGGTATGACCCTCATTTTTCATTCGCTGCAGCAAATTCAGTAAGCGAGTTTCGTGTTCACTAGTTTGCCCTTTTAATAACTTTGGAAAATGCAAAGTTGAAACTAAAAATGTGGCTTTGATATTATTTTTTTTAAGAATATCTAAAATAATTTCAGTTTCAGGAATTTTGGGACCATCATCAAAAGTCAGATGCACGGGGTAAGATTCATTATTCGCACATTTCAGTACCGCTGAAGTTACAGATTCTGCTGATATGGCGGAAGTTTGTTTTAGAGTTTGTGCAATTACTTTTCGGGCGCTAATAAATGTGATAAGAAAAAATGAAAAAATAAGTTTCAAAAAGGGAATTCTTATCATTCTTTTTAGGATAAAGTGTGGGTTTGGATTAAGGCAAATGTTTAGTAGCTATCGACCTAAGTCTATGCGCAGCATGCCCCTTGCCAAAACAATACTGTTTTTAAAAATTTAGGATTAAAGTGAACGCTGTTTCCTAAGGAGGATTTTATGTGGGGTTCACTCAAAAATCAGTTACGATCCGTCATTGAATGGAAAAATCCATCGCCTGATTCTATTATGGAATTATGGAGCCTTAGCAATGATGAAATCAAAAATGCTTCGAAGCTTATTGTTGGTCCTGGCCAAGGATGTTTATTTATTTACGAAGGACAAGTGCGCGCTGTCTACACCACGGAAGGGATGGTTGAGCTGCAAACAGCAAATATCCCATTCTGGACGACAATCACTAAGTTTATGCAGGCTTTCGAAAGTGAGCATAAAGTTGGAATTTATTTTTTCAAACGTAATCAGTTGGTCGATTTAAATTGGGGTACGACTTCAGTCATTAAATACGAAGATCCAAAGTATAAGTTTCCGGTAGGTTTGCGCGCTTTCGGAAATTTTTCCGTACAAATTCAACAAGCTGAATGGTTTGTGCAAAATGTTTCCGGCGTAAAAGATATTTTTACCACGGGCGATTTGCGCCAAATGATGTCGTCGCGATTTTTACAACCGTTGACGGATGCATTTGCGAAAATGAAGTACACCTACACAGAAATTGATGCTCATCGAAGTGAAATTGCGCAGGCTCTGCAGCAAGGGCTAGCGCCAGAATTTACGAAGCTTGGTTTTACGCTGCTGGATTTTCGGATTGAAGGCACATCTTTCGATGATGATACTATGAAGCGCATCAACCGCATTGCGGATATGTCCGCAGAGGCTCAAGCAGCGCAGGCAGCTGGGCTAAATTATTCTCAAATGCAACAGCTGGAGGCCATGAAAGAAGCGGCTAAAAATCCGGGTGGTGGAGCAGGAATTGGCATGGGAGCTGGCATTGGTTTTGGATTCGGTCAGCAAATGGCGGGGATGATGGGAAATAATTCTATGAATCCAAGCGCAGCGCCAAGTTCGGGCGAAGAGGCATCAGTACGTCTTAAAAAATTGAAAGAATTATTAGATCAAAATTTAATTTCAGCTGACGAATTTGAAGCTAAGAAAAAAGAAATTTTAGCTAAAATATGATAGCGGAAGTAAAGCGTCTAATATTTTTAGTGCTGGTGATAGCAAGCTGTATAGTTCCTTCACTTGGTTATTGTCGTGCCGGTGGTAGCGGCGGTGGACACTCAGGTGGCGGAGGTCATTCCAGTGGTGGCGGACATTCCAGCGGCGGCTATAGCGGGGGCGGTGGATATTCCGGCGTCTATGTCGACGGCGGATCAGGTTCTGATTCTAGCATGCTTACTTTTTTCCTTATTTTCGGATTCATTATTATCGCCGTTATTTTCTCACGTAAACGTGGAGTCAAAATAAGTGACCAAGAAAATCCATCTGAAGTGTTTATTCCATCGGCAGTCAACAAGTTGGATCCTGTCTTCGAAGAAAAAGTGCAGCTTGCCTTTATGATTATTCAGCAGTCCTGGTCAGCAAAAAAGTTACCACCAATGCGACGATTTATTACTGATGGTGTTTACCAGCGGTTCAATGCTCAATTTACCATGATGAAACATTTGGATCAGACAGATTTTGTTTGGGATATTCGCATCGAGAACTGCTCACAGTTAAGTTCAAGAGATGATGGTAATTATGATGTCATTGATGTCGCGATTACTGCAAAGGCGCAGGACCAATACCGCAGCGAAAAGTATCCGGAATTAAATTCCCCAGGCGGTTTAGAATCTTTCACCGAAGTTTGGTCTTTTCTACGACGAAAAGATTACAAAAAGGGTTTTGATATCTATAGCGCCGAGCTTTGCCCGAAATGTGCAGCTCCTATCGATAATAAGCTAATGGAGTCAGCTCAGTGCCCTTATTGTTTTACTTATTTAAATAGTGGCGAGTACGATTGGGTGGTCGCAGAAATTACCCAGCATGATGATTATTCACCAGCTGTAGGAGCCAAGTTAGATCCGCAGTTACTAACAAAACTTCCGCAATTTTCACAGCAGTTGGTAGAAGACCGCGCCAGCAATGCGATGATGCAGATTCTTATTGCGAATGCTGAAAAAAGCGAAGCCCCGTTAGTCAGGTTTACAACGGCGCGGGGTTTTAGTGAAATACAAAAAATTATGCAGACAGCAGATTTTCTTTATGAACAATTATTTTTAAACTCGGCCGAACTTATCGGTTGTGAAATGAAAGAAGACTGGGCTTTTGCCGAAGTCGCTGTTCGTTACAGTTATCGCCGCGTGCGTTTGCAAAATCAACAAGTGCAGATATTAGATGAAGAATTAGTCGAAGAAAATAAGAAGTTGGTTCTAGTACGAAATCTAACGGGTGCAGTTAGTAAAGGCACTGTTTACGCAAACACGTGTTCGCACTGCGGAGCTGCGCAAAAAGATAGTCTTACTTCCGTGTGTGCGTATTGCAACCAGACTTTGAATGATCCTAAAACCGAATGGATCGTCGATCAGATCATATCGTCATAAAGCCAGTATAAAATTCACATTTCCGACTGCGGTTTTAGAAAACCTTATCTAATCGACAAATTATTACATAGTCAGCTTTATACAACTTAGCTTTATACAACTTGGCTTTATAATAGATAAAATTGATCGCCTCAAAGTTGAGATTCGGTCATAAACGCGTCTATTCCTACCTTTTATGAAAGAATAGCGATAGTTTCCCGATAGCTCTTTAAGCTAAAAAGGACTTTATGGATCCAGCGTACTTGCACAGTTTTAAAATGGTAAAACCAAAGAACTTAGTTAAGCAGAAAACTTTGCTGCAATGGCTTTCTTTAACTCATCAACAGGCTGCAACCAATTCTAATAATCCTGACCTTGTTGACTTAGAAACGTTGGCAAAGTTGTTTGAGCGTTACAGCATAAAAGAAACTCAAATTTCTGAACGTTACACGGAATGTGACGATGTTTTTTCAAGCGATTTTTCAACAAATGAAATCTATAAATTAGATTCCAATGTTTTTCATGGAGTCGATATTAATGCTCGTGCAAAATTTTTTTCAGCGCGGGCCTTAGAAGTTTTTAAAAAAATCTATAATGAAAATTCAGCAGAGATGAAGCCTGATCATATATTTCATGTCACTTGCACGGGGTATATTTCGCCGAGTGCCGCGCAGTTGATGGTTGCAAATCCGACATGGATCAAAGAAACAGAAATCACTCATGCGTACCACATGGGTTGCTATGCGGCTATGCCCGCTGTGCGCTTAGCGCAAGCTGTAGTCCTTGCAAATCGCACACCCAATAAAGAATTTACCGCCGATATTGTCCATACTGAAATGTGCGGACTTCATATGAATCCTTTAGCACACACGCCCGAACAAATGGTTGTGCAGACATTGTTTGCCGACGGTCATATGAAATACACAGTGACTGATAAGCCAAAAGTAGGAACTAATAACTTAAAAGTCCTAGCACTTCTTGAAAAAGTCGTCCCGGATTCAGCGGCTGACATGAGCTGGACACCCGCTGCATGGGGAATGGAGATGAATTTATCCCGCGAGGTCCCTCGTAAAATAAAATCTGAGATTAAAATATTTACGACTGAACTTTTTGAAAAAGCCAAATTGGACTTAGCTGATGGACTAGCATCAGTATTCGCAATTCATCCGGGCGGCCCCAAAATTATCGATGCTGTGCAAGAGTCTTTAGAACTTTCGGAGTCTCAGGTCATAGAAAGTAAACGTGTATTGCTTAATCGAGGCAATATGTCGTCAGCAACGTTACCACACGTTTGGAACGAAATACTTGAAGCTTCATACCCGCAGGGGACCAAGGTTATCAGCTATGCTTTTGGCCCAGGTTTAACACTTTTTGGTATGGTTTCCGAAATATGCTAATACTTTTGCTAACCCCATTTTTAATTCAGGGCCTTATCATGTTCATTGATGAGTTTTATTTTCACCGTAAACGTGGGTTGGCATTGTGGGAACGGGTCGGGCATCCCTTAGATAGTTTCACCGTGTTTGTTTGCTATGTCTTTATTGCCTTTAATGTCCCTTCCACTTTCAATTTATATATTTTTTCTGGCTTATGCATTTTTTCTTCTGTTTTCATAACTAAAGACGAATTTGTGCACACCGTAGAATGCGTGGCCAGTGAAAATTGGCTGCATTCATTACTATTTATTTTGCATCCCATCACATTTCTTGCAGCCGGACTTATTTGGTTTCACAATTTATCGCAGACGGTACTATTTTCTTTTCCGATCGTAATTTTTGTATTTATGCTTTATCAAATAATTTACTGGAGTCATTATGGATTTAGACAAAGCAAAAGTTAATAATGAAATTTATGATAACTATGGTGACCGCTGGTATGAAGCCGATGATGATCCGGTGGCTTTACTTCGTGCTGAATCTAAGACCAAAACACCATGGATATTAAAAAAGATCGCATATTATAAACTACTTCATCCTGAGACAAAAGTTCTTGATGTCGGGTGCGGAGCAGGATTTCTTAGCAACGAACTTGCAAAAGCCAAAATGCAAGTTACGGGCGTGGACTTATCGGGGGACAGCCTAAAAGTTGCAGCCAAATACGATATCACCAAATCGGTCCATTACCAGGTCGCGGACGCGTATCATTTGCCATTTGCTGATCAGACTTTTGATGTTTTAACGGCTATGGATTTTTTAGAACATGTTGAACAGCCAGCTGAGGTGATCAAGGAATTTTCGCGGGTACTAAAGCCAAAGGGTCTTTTTATATTTCATACATTTAATCGAAATCCATTAGCTCATTTAGTTATTATAAAATTAGTCGAGTGGTTAGTGAAAAACACTCCCAAGCATATGCACGTTATTAATTTATTTATTAAGCCAAAAGAATTAATTCAATACTGTCTTGCCGGTGATATGCACGTCAAAGATATGATCGGAATTAGGCCTGTTATATCCTCGATTCCGTTACGAAATCTTGCTGCCGGTACAGTTCCCAAAAGTCTACGTTTTAAATTGACCAAAAATCTGCTGCTTTCATATATGGGTCTAGCTGTGAAAGTTTAAGCCTACGAAAAAAAATCCTGCATCTACTTAGCTGTTTCGGGGCATTTGTAGGCTGTTGCTAAATTTTCGCCATTTGGAAACATGGCGTTACCACCTTTATCATGAGTCTTATTTCTTAATACATTTAAAGACTCAGTCGATGTGCGCCACCAGCTCCAGTCCACGTTAACTATTCCAACCTTAGAACAGTTATCTGGTGGTTTATCTAAAAGTGCAACGTCTGTAGCCGCTGGATTTAATGTTCTACAAGAACTCAATGATAAACTAACTGCGGCCAATCCTGTTAATAAATATATTTTATTCATAAAATCCTTCTTTTGATTTTATTTTTTTACGCAGTCGAAATAAGCCCGTCAACGAGTTCGAAGGTCCCCAAAGAAAAAACAATTTAAAGACAGTTTTTAGTTTTCTAAACTAACCGCATATCATTGCTTTAACCACTGACGATTTGAAAGGACTGCATTTGTGTGGTGAAGTTTCAAAGATTCTCCTAAAAATCAGGTTTAAACCGCCGCCCTCCCGCTTATTTTTAACAGAAAATTGACTTTTTAACTCGCGCACTGGTAGGGTTACCAAAGATCTTAAACGACAGGAATGGTTGCATGAAATCTATATTTTTAACGATGGTTTGTATCAGTTCAATTAGTTTTGCATCAGGCTCGTTGACTGAGGTTGAGCTTAAGTGGAAGCCCACGACCGACATGTCCATTTTTGCTAAATTAAATTTAGAAAAACTTGCCGAAAATAAAATAAAAATCGTCGACTTTAAAGATAATCGTCCGGCTCCAAAATCTCGCGTTGGCGTTAACCTAGAAAAAGAAAATGCGCAGCTAACTGTTGATACAAAAACAAATGTTATGGAGTATGTGACAGATAATTTTACCAGTATCTTAAAAAAAGCAGGCCTTGATATTGTAAAGGCGGGTGAAGATTTAACGTTAAGTGGTGACATCAACGATTTTTCTGTGACGGAAACAAATACTTACAAAGGAAATTTGACATTACGACTACGCCTTGCAAAAGGTGAAAAAGTTGTTTGGCAGGGCGTGGTATTAGGAAATAATTCTCGCTTCGGGCGTTCATTTAAATTAGATAACTACCAAGAATCACTTTCCGACACAATTATTGATGCTGCTTTAAACTTTGTCAAAAATGATGAGCTAAGAAGTAAGTTGAGATAAAGAACAAAAGCAAAGCACTCATGTGGTATGTCATCGCTTTTTTTGCTGCTATTACAGTCGACTCCATCCCTGTGTTTGCTCCTCCGGTTTGGACGATTCTAGTCATTATTATTGCCAATGCTGCAGTTAACCCTTGGCTGTTGTTGATCGTCGGAGTCGTGGGAAGTTGTCTGGGCCGTTTGTTTTTAATGGCCTATATTCCAAAAGTTGGAAAAAAAACTCTTAGCGAAGCAGAATACGACAACTTAGGTTTCTTGGGTGAGCAGTTCTCGAAGTCGCCAGTAAAAAGTTTTATTTTTGTTTTCATTTATACTTTAACGCCACTTTCAACCACAGCTTTATTTACAGCGGCGGGGCTTGCGAATTGTAAAAAAAGGTCTTTAATTGTCGCATTTGCAGTAGGCAAATTACTAAGCGATGGAGTAATGATCTATACCGGAAATTATGCCATAAAAAATTTTAGTGAATTATTATCCGCTGTGACATCAGTCAAAGGGATTTGTTTAAGTTTGTTTGGTATCGCAATCATTTTGATGTTTATATTTATAGATTGGCGATCACTGCTTGAGCATAAGAAACTAAAATTTCAATTCAATATTTTGAAGTAAGAAAAATTAAAAGCGCTAGTCTTTTGAACTATCAACGGCAGGTTAGCGAAAAAAGCTGAGCAAATAGCGCAGTTACGGTGAATTCTATTGCCGGTTAGCAGATAACATTTCAAGCCATATGAGGCATTTTATTTTTGGAATTTTGTGGAGTATGAAAACTTATTATGTATTTATTATATTCCATTTAGACTCAGGCCCATGTTGGAAATAGACGGGCATTTCCTAAGTGTATTTGGCCCTAAACATGGTACTCAGGGCTGTACGAGATAAACTTTAGGGAGCCTTATGACTTTTACATTTACAGCCGTTAAATTTATGGTAATTTGCATTCCATTCATCTACACACTTGGTGCGGCTGCGGACCAGTCTTTGATGCCAGCTACTGATCATTTCCCTAAAATTCTTGATGAGACAGCTCTGAAAGATGGCCAGCAGGGGCGAAATCTTATTGATCCTTGCGATGATTTTTATCAATTTTCGTGTGGGTCGTGGATTGATGAAACGGTAATTCCAGCTGATAAAAAAGCTGTCTATCGACAAGTGACTCCCTTGGACGATGCTTCCGATAAAACTTTAAACAAAATTTTAGAAGATTATTCGCACAAAGATTATTCCATCCCAAGTACCTATGCGACTAAGCTAGCCGATGTTTACCTGAGCTGTATCAATATCGAGAAAAGTACAGCGTCTGCTTTAGAAATAATAAAAAAAGAAATTGCTGAAATCAACATAGCGCAAAGCCCACAACAGTTAGCAAAAATAAGCGCAAGACTTAATTTGCTAGGCGCGGGTGCTTTTTTTAGTTTTTCACCTATGCAAAGTTTGGATGATTCCACGCGCGTGATCGGTGAAATTGGTCAAGGCGGCTACGCACTGGGTGAACGTGACTACTATTTCGATAGCGATGCAAAATCCGTCGAAATACGCCAGCGTTACCAAGATTATATCGCAAAAGTATTTTCGCTTCTTGGTAATGCAGCCCCGCAAGCGAAAATTATAGCTGCAAAAATTATGAAGTTAGAAACAGCCTTAGCATCTAAGGCCTACAGCAGCGCTGATCAGGGGAATCCTGCAAAAACAAATCATCCGCTGGGTCGCCAAGGCCTTGCGAAATTAGCCCCAAATTTCGATTGGAACATCTACCTGAAAGAATTGCGCCAGGAAAGTTTAATCGAAATCAATGTGGACGAACCAGATTTTTTTACAAATTTAAGTTCGGTTCTAGCAAATGAAAGTAAAGTGACTTTACACCAGTATTTGACATGGCTGTTAGTGAACCAGTACGGAAGTCAGATGGGTGGGGCTTTCGAACAAGCTCACTTCGGATTTTGGAACGCCTACATGAATGGCTCGAAGCAAATGCAGCCGCGATGGCAAGTGTGCACACGCGCTGTCAGCAGTTCGATGGGGTATGCTTTAGCAGAAGCTTACGTTAAAACTTTTGATGGTTCTGTCATAAAAGAAAAAACTAACTTGATGATCACGCAAATCAAGTCCGCATTTTCTGCAGACTTACATGCGCTTAGCACAGGTCCAGAAGCTTGGCTTGATGAGGCTACGATTCAAGAAGGCCTGCAAAAAGTTGAAGTTATGGGGCAAAAAGTAGGAGCACCTGATACGTTTAGAAATTATGATTCTCTACTGACTGTTGCTAATAATTTTTTATATAATTCACAAAGTTTAGTGCTGTTTGAGCAGTTACGAAATTTTGCAAAAATTGGAAAACCAGTTATTAAAACAGACTGGGATATGATGCCTTGGGAAGTAAACGCCTATTATGACCGGGCCAACAACGAATTCGTATTTCCATTTGGAATATTACAACCACCTTCAGTAGATTTATCTGCAAGTGACGGCGCAAATTTTGGATCTTTCGGCGGCGGCACCATTGGCCATGAATTGACTCATGGTTTTGATAACAATGGTGCTCAATATGATAGCCATGGCAATTTAAGAAATTGGTGGACTCCGGCGATTCAACAGCAATTCAATGCGAAAGCGCAGTGCTATGTTAAGCAAGCTAATGCTTATACCATTCAAGAAGTGCAATTGAATGTTGATGGAGCCCAAACATTAGAAGAAAACTTAGCCGACCAAGGGGGTGTAAAACTTGGTTATTTAGCTTTAGAAAATATCTTAACTACAAGACCCGAATCAAATCCGTGGTTAGGAAAATATTCCGAGAGGCAACAGTACTGGATTGCTTACGCGCAAAGTTGGTGTGCTAAAGTAACGGCGGAAAGTTTACGCCAGCGGATGACAACAGATTCTCATCCGCCTTCAGAATTTCGCGTGAATGCCGTGATTATGAATAGACCTGAATTTGCGCGTGACTTTAGCTGTCAATCGGCAGCCCGCATGGCTCCGGTGAGTCGGTGTTCAATCTGGTAATTACATAGGGCCAGCAGGGCCGAGCATGACCCACTTCCAAAGTGCGAAAAGAAAAGAATTTGAAGTTCCAAAAAATTTCGTGCGTTTGCTTGGAAAAATACAAAACGAAATAAAAAGTATATTATTCGTCAGCGTGTAGAAACTTCTGACTTCAAAATTGCCATCGAGGCAAAAAAAGACAAACACGCCTTTTTAGCTAAACCTCTTGCAGCCCCAAGATTTCCTTACATATTTCAATTTGCTTGTTAATTTCCGTCATCGCTTTATCGAGTTTTAAACTATCACGTTTGTCGACTTCATTTTCTAAAGCGGCAACAACAAGGGGATGTTTTTTTAACCATTGACCTTGTCTAGCGGCATAAGTTTCGGGAATTCCTGAGCGGAAGGCGGCTTGCTTTGCATTATTGTCTTTTAAATACTCAATAATAAATCGCAAAGTTTCTAGCGTTAATATATGTCGGTGTGCTTTAAGGCGTGAAGAAAAACCCATTTGTCTAATTCTCATACGAAGAAGCTTAATAATCTTAAGACCTATAAGCAATAATTTGTTAAATTGTTCACACAATTCAAAAAGCTGTGGTGTTGTTGTTGACCTGGAAAAAGCGAAGTAATAGTTTTCGAGGTATGAGTATCATAGATTCTTCAACAACAGGACACAGTCGACCCCAAGAACGAAAAGTTGCAAACCGTCTTTACGCTGGAATTGCTATTGCAGTTGCTGTGGCCCTGGTCTGCGCTATTATAATTGGTCGTAGCCGAAGTCTGAATCCTCTTAAAACTGATGAGGCAAGTCAGCAATCAATGTCAACGAATCCACAACCCATATCTGAACAGCCTCGCCGCTAACTTTTATCTACAGATTACGAAATTACAGCTGGGTCAAATTGTCACAATTAGTTTTGAATTAAAGAACTTATCTATGTCGGAACAATTAGATTTCTTTTTAAGATGGCATAATGTTTGCCATGGATAGTTGAGGATCTACTAGTCAGGAGAATATTTTGCCCACTGAAAATTCAATACAAACTATCATGACTGCTAAGCGGCTTAGCTTTGTTGGAGTGAAGTCGGGCATTAAAAAATTTATCGATGCATTTTTGGCGCACGATTTATTGACCTTGTCAGCTGCGCTAGCTTTTTACACGGCTTTGGCATTAACCGCTGGTGCTGTGACTGCCGTGTTATTTATGATTGGAAAGTCTGTTATCGGAATGTACCAAGGTCACAGTGCAGTTGGGTCAGCTTACAAGGCAGCCGGCTCCTTCATTGTATTGCTAGCTTGGGTTTACTATTCGTCTATAATTTTATTTTCTGGCGCCGAAATTACCAGATTAGTAGGTGCACAAAATGGAAACGAAGAAGCTAATGAAGCAAAACCAAATAGAACAACTTTTACAAATGCGACCATAACCTGAAAACGAAGGGATTTTTATGCGTACAGAAAAATTTCAAGAAACTAAAAGTGCAGGAAGCACCTTTGGTGACGTCCTCTCTGAAGTGATTGACAGCACAAAAGATGTTATACGAAGTGAAATAAATTTGTTCGCTACGGAGTTTAATACTTTTTTGCCGAAATTTACCAAGCATGCTGGTCAAGCCGTTGCATTTGGTTGGCTATTAGCTTTAAGCATTTTGCCGTTTTTAGCTTTTCTGGTGATCGGTCTAGGTGAATTACTTGAAGGTCGCTACTGGCTAAGCTCTTTGATCGTCAGCTTTGTTTGTGCGTTAGTTGGCGGGCCGTTAAGTTTACGTGCCTTTAGAAAAATAAAAAATGAAGACTTTAAGTTTTCTCAAACTAAAATAAGTATAGATAAAGCCTTGCGTTCAACTCGTGAAAAAGTAGATGAAGTTAAAGCCGCTGCCAAAGGAGATCGTTATGAACAAAACAACATCAATTAGTATCGACAGTTCTATTCGTGTTGCTAAAGAAGATGTCGATTCAAGCGTTAAAAGATTTGAAATGGCTTTAGGCCAATTAGCAAATAAGGTTGAAGATTCAGCGCAGAAAATTCAACATGTAAAAGACATCGCTAACAAGCCTAAAGATTTAGTTATAAATTTAAAAAATCGCGCAGTTTGGGTTACCCAGACGGTTCAGAAAAATCCAGCACCTTACCTGGTAGCGGCTGCAGGCATAGCCGGAGCCGTTGGCTTAGTGCTGTGGGTGCGATCGCAAAAATATCATTGGGAATTTCCTAAAGATATCGGCATTTAAAAAATACTAAAAAATTTCAAGCCTAAGTGTTTAGAAAGTTAAACATTTAGGCTTGTTTTTGTCTCATTACAAGACTCAACCAAGGCGCTTTTCCAAATCTGATACACAACCCTAATATCTCATTATTTACTCAGTTCTTGAAGGTAGAACTCCGAAAAGAGTTTACTATCTTCGGGGGTGAATTTTGAAACAATGGGTTACGAAACTTATTCAGCAATTAGACGTTAGTTTTATTAAACCAGATACGACGCCGCCTCCTGAATTATCGACCTTATCCGAGGATAAAGCTACAATTCTTTACATGATCGATGTTTATAACAAGCACTTGTTTGAAGTCGAGAAGCATTCTATTCGTAAGGTCCGTGAAAAACTAGATACATTATCAAAAGCCTTAATCGATCCAGATCCGAAAAAAATGGAAAAGACTTTATTCGATATCCGTCAGTTTTTTTCAAGCTACCGCATTGACGAACACTCGTATATTCAGAACACCTTTGATGATTTTAAACGAATAGTCTGGGACTTTGCAGACCAGCTCAGTGAAGATGTCGAATTTGAAAATACCAAAGATAAAAATTTGGCATTTCACTTAAACGGACTTAAAGAGGCTGTTGATGCGAATTCTATTGAAAGCTTGCGGCTGAAGTCACGCGAATTTATTAATTCTTATATCGAGTACCAAGTTCAAAAGAATGAATTACGAAATCGTCGCATGAGCACAGTGAAAAAGAACTTAGATACTATAAAAAAACAGCTGGTTGCAGCAAATAACAACTTAGCCATCGATCATTTGACGTCGGCCCACAACCGAAAAAGTTGTGATGAATATATCAAAAAACTAGTTCAGATAAATACCATTAGCCCTTCTCCGGTTAGTCTTATTATGCTGGATATTGATTTTTTCAAAAAAATTAATGATTCTTACGGCCATGATATCGGCGATTATGTTTTAAAAGAATGCGTCCGCATTTTAAATGAGGTCTTTCAGCGGGAAGGCGAGATGGTCGCCCGCATTGGCGGCGAAGAATTCGTCGTGATATTGCCGAATCATTCTATTGAACTTGCAGTTCAGCGTGCTGAAGAAGCACAACGCCGCTTTCGTGCTGAATCATTTATCCAAGGTAATTTAGATATTCGTTTTACGGCCTCGATGGGCATCGCGCAGCTACTACCGGATGAAAATTCAAGTGATTGGCTAAAGCGGGCTGACACCGCTTTGTATCAATCGAAAAATACAGGTCGAAATAAATTAACAGTGGCATCTCATATCGCGACGGCAAAAAACGTAGCTTAATAAGCACAGTGTTACCTGCGTAGCACTGTCAAAAGATTTCCATACAGGTTACACCCTAGTCAGTTGTCTACGACTTGCTCCGTGGCTCCTACGTTGGCGTGCTGCTTGCTGTAGTACTAAATAACAGCACTAAATTACAGTATTAAATTCCTAATAGTTCTATTACCGCAGAAATCTCTGCATAAAAAAACCCTAAGCATTTTTTTCTAAAATAAAATTCATTTTTACTAAATTCAAACCAAGGAGTTCAGATGAAAAAAATTTTCATTGCAGGCGTAACTATGTTTTTTTGCCAAAGTGGTTGGTCATCAATCGATAAGAATCGTTCGATGAGTATATCACCTAATCCAATCGTCGTAGCAGTTATTGATACAGGCGCTGATATTGAGCATAACTTTCTGCAGGATAATATTTGGACCAACGAAGGTGAATCCGGAAAAGATTCTTTTGGTATAGATAAAGAAAGCAATCATATTGATGACGATAACAACGGGTACATCGATGATGTGCATGGGTGGAATTTTATCGATAATAACAATGACGTTCGTGATACGCATGGGCACGGCACTCATATCGCAGGGATAATTAAAACGCAGTTTAAACAAAAAATTCCTGCTAGTTCAATGGGAAAAAATTTGCAACTGATGATTCTTAAATACTTTAGTGCTTTGTCGAAAAATAGCGATACGATCACAGCATCAATCAAAGCTATTCAATATGCCAATATTATGAAAGCAAGAATAATTAATTACTCGGGCGGCGGACCGCAAAAATCTAGTTACGAGTTGCAAGCTTTGTTAGAAACACAAAGAAAAGATATTTTTTTTGTAGCGGCCGCTGGAAATAACAAAGAAAATACAGACATTATGAAATTTTATCCGGCAAGCTACCGGTTGGATAACATGATATCAGTCGGTGCCAGTTCAGAAAAAGGCGAGCTGCTTTCGTTTAGTAATTTTGGAAAAGAATCTGTTGATATATTAGCTCCGGGTCAATTTGTTGTATCGACTTTACCCAAGAATAAGTACGGGATAATGAGTGGTACTTCGCAGGCAACAGCCTTTGTTTCGGGATGGATTGCTGGAAATTTACTAGTTTGGCGGGATAAGCCAACATCTGCAGAAATTTTAGCACGTCTAACGAAAAGTGTTGCTCCAATCAAAAAACTGCAGGGAAAAACAAGATATCAAATGGCCTTGATTTCAGAAAACTAATCAGGTGTTATGTCTAAAAGTTTGACAAAATACCTCAATTTTATAAGTTGCTCAATTTGTGTTAACCTAATTAAGCATGATGCAACACCTTTGGAAATCATTTCCACGCGAACTCGAACTTCGAATTAATAATCTGCTGGTCGAAGCCGAACCTACATCCGCTAAGGCCTATAAACTTTATAAAAATTGTGTCAATGAAGGATTGTGGACGGGCACTCTTGAAAACTTCTCGCATTGTCTTAGGCAATTTTTTTCATTAGCAAGGCAGCAGCGTCGAAAAAGTGGTTTTGATCAATTTCTTGAAAAACCTATGCATGGGTATATGTTTGATGATTTTCATTTAACTTTTCGTTCCGCTAATATTAGTTCTTTTGAGGTTAGAGAAATTGCCAGCTGGGCGCATAATCTTATGCGCGTAAACTGCAGAGTCGATTCGGCGGCAATCTCGATTGATACTTTAAATAAAACAATCTTAAAGCTTACAACTCCCGGCCCCTTTGACAAAGAAAGTGATATTACTTTCCAAGATTTTTGCTCGAGCTGGAAAAAAATGGTAGGGCAACTTTTCGGAGAAAAACATCAGTCTGAAATGGTCTCCTTAATTCGTGATTTGCACCGCCTCGATCAGCAGGCTAAGACAGCCACAGTAGCTGAACTGGAAAATAAAATTTCGCGAAACGTGCTGTATCTTACCCAAACTGAAATTACTTGGACCGAAGAAGTTCGGCACTGCGCTTTTTTGTATGCTAAAATTCCGAAATTTCCCTTAGTTAAGGGTCCACAAAAATTGGATTTATTAGAGCTTGAAAGAATGACGACTTTGTATAGCCTTATTCAAATAACCGACAAGCCCGAGCTATTGCAACATCGCGAAAGCGTACGGCTAACAATTTTAGATCGCTGTGATAGTTTACTGATACCAAGGCCAGCGTAAGCTTTTATTTGTTGTTTGCACTTGCAGCGCGCGCTATGTTTTATGTGTGGTACAGTCTTTTAGAAAAACAAATATTTTGCGAACTGTTCTTATTGGAAGTTGCTTCTTATTAATTATAAGTCTTGTTTGCTATCCGATTCAATCTGATGACTTATTTATGTATTTAGCTCTAGCCAGAGATTATTTTAAAACTGGCTCTTTTACTCAAATTGATCCGTACCTTTATACACTGTTAGATTCTAAATGGGTGATCATGCATCAATGGCTTGGCTATTTTATTTACTACGGACTTTATCACGCCGGAGGGTTCGATCTAATAATTGTAGTAAAAACCTTGTTGGTTGCGACATGCTTAGCTCTGCCGCTGGTACTACTTAAAAAAAACAAATCAGTCTTGATTTGGTCTATTTCCATTATTTTGTCGATCTATGCTATGAGCTTTAGATTGATGGAAAGGACCTCATTATTCTCAGATTTTTTAGTTACGGCTGTACTGCTGCTACTTTTACTTGAGCAAAAACGGCCTTCGAAACTTAAATACAGTCTTCCATTTATTTTTATTTTTTGGGTCAATGTGCATCCCATATATCCTATCGGCTGGTTGTTGTGCTTTTTATTTTTACTATGTCAATTTCATGCTCGAAAAGTACCGGCCTACATGCACATGGTGGTCGTGACTGTGTTATCGGTGTTAGTAACATTGCTGAACCCAGCAGGACTAAGTGGAGTACTTTATCCGTTTCAATTTGCCGCGCACGAAGGTCAGGTGTTTCGCCGCTATTATTTTGAATGGATGCCAACGTTTAGTACGTTGTATTTGCCCTACACCCAGACTTATTTTATCGCTGCATTAATTTTATTTAATTCTATTTTGCTGTGGCTAGCCAGAAAGAAAAAATGCTGGTTTGAAGTTTTAGCTTCAATACTTTTTATCACCTTTGGTATTTATGCAATTCGCTTTGTGCCGACCATGTGTATTGCTTTAGTAATGTTAAACACCTCGTTGGGATTAAAGTTATTTAAAGATTCTAGTGCTGGGTACAATTATAAAAACTGGCGATTATTAGAATTCAGTTTTTTGCATTTTCAAACAGCGGTTTCAATACTTTTAATTTTTATGTGTCTTGGGTTTTCAGTTAAAAATATTTTCTTTGGTTATCACACGATTGCGGGAGAGCGCCATTTCGGGTTGGGACTGGATAAAAATGTGATTCCGGTGCAGGCTGCAGAAAGTATTTTGCAATCTCCGCAGATCGGCAATATTTTCAATTCTCATATGTTTGGTAGTTATTTAGTTTGGGCATGGGCGGGTCAAAGAAAAGTTTTTTATCATGGCTTTGTCACTGACACAAAATTTTTTTTGCAGGATTACGCGGGTTTTTCCCGCAGCTTTTCGGATTTTCACTTATTAATTGAAAAATATCAAATTAAGGGCTTCTTACTTGATCGGTTCAAAGGTAATGAAAGGCTTATCGAATATTTAGTCAAAGACCCTGCCTGGGGGTTGGCATTTCAAGACGAAAGCAGCCTTATTTTTATTTCACGTTAAATCTATCATTGAAGTATCATAATAATTCCGCTAAGTTGCAGGACTTCAGTAACAAATGGAAATCAACTCAAAATGAATTTACTTCAGGTCCAAAAAATTTCAAAATCCTACGGCGGACGAAATATTCTTTCTGAGGCTAGCCTTGCTGTAAATGTAGATGAACATATTGGAGTTATTGGCCCCAACGGGGCAGGTAAAACGACGCTTTTTAAAATGATTGCGGGAATTGAATCTTACGATGATGGCGTAATTATCAAGAAACAGGGACTTCGTATTGGCTATCTCGAGCAAGAGTCCGATTGGAATTTAACGGATTCGGCCGAAGTCTATTTGCAGAATAATTGCATCAAGCCGATTTGGGATTTAAAACAACTTGGAAATTCTTTAGGACTTAATCAATCTCATTTTGATAGAACACTCTCAGATTTGAGTGGTGGCTACCGGATGCGCATGAAACTACTTTATCTGATCGGCCAAGAACCAGATTTAATGTTACTGGATGAGCCCACTAATTTCTTAGATTTAGAAAGCATTTTAGCGCTCGAAAATTTTTTGCAAGAATATAAGGGCTCATTTCTTTTAATATCTCATGATCGCGAATTTCTAAAGCGCACAACCGAAGCCACCGTTGAAGTTGAATCCGGGGATATTTGTAAATTTCCCGGCCACATTGAAGATTATTTTGAACAAAAACAAAAGTTAGCTGAAATTCTGCAGGCGCAAGCGGCTAACCAAGATTTAAAAAGAAAACACATGCAGGACTTCGTGGATCGCTTCGGCTCGAAGGCCACGAAGGCCCGTCAAGCGCAAAGCCGGATTAAGCAAATAGAAAAAATGGAAAAAATTGAAATCAAAGATCTGCCAGTCAAATCCAAGATTAAAATTCCTGACGTCATTCAAACGGGTAAAGAGGCTCTAACTTTAACCGAGGCTAATTTAGGCTACGGCGCAAATACTATTTTAACTGGCGTAAATCTAATTTTAAATCGCGGCATGAAAATTGGTGTGGTTGGATACAATGGTGCTGGAAAATCGACTTTACTGAAAAGCCTTGCAAGCCGAATACCCATGATTTCTGGCGAGCGTAAAGAAGGCGTGCATGTTAAAATTTCTTACTTCGCTCAGCACGTGTCAGAAGACCTGCTAGCTAGTGATACTGTGTTAGAAAGTTTGCAGAAAAAAGCTAAACCTGATATCGGCGCTCAAGAAATTTTAAATATGGCGGGATCTTTGCTTTTTTCAGGTGCTGATGCCCATAAAAAAGTTAAAGTTTTATCCGGCGGAGAAAAATCGCGCGTGGCCTTAGGGCAAATATTACTACAGCGAAACCCTGTCTTAATTATGGACGAGCCCACCAATCATCTGGATTTCGATACGGTTGAAGCTTTGGGGCATGCCTTAGAGCATTTTCAAGGAACCTTAATTGTTGTAAGCCATGATCGTAGTTTTTTGAAAAGAATTTCAAAGCAGATTCTAGAAATTCGTGATGGTCATGTCTACGTGTACCCAGGAACTTATGATGATTACTTGTGGAGCCTTGAAAAAGGTGCGCTTAGCTTACAAGTCAGCGCTGAGTCTAAAAAAAACTCAAACAAAAGTGCCAAGCAAGCTTTTCAGAAATCGACCAATTCTAACGCCCGTGAAGGGCAAGAAAAGTTTAATTACAAAGAAGAAACCAAGAAATTACAAAACGAAATCAAGGACCATCAGCGAAAAATCGCAAAGTGTGAAGAACTCTCATCAACATTGCAAAAAAGCCGCGATCAATTAACTGAAACTTTATTGGTAGCGCAAGGTGTGCAGGCGGGGCAGCTAGCAAAAGAATTAGCACAAACCTCTGCAGAGATTGGCCGTATCGAAGATGAGCTTATCCAGCATATGGAAAGTTTAGACTTAAAAGAAAAATTATTAGTTAGTCTAAAACAAAATTAATTAATAAAATGGGCATGTAACTTTTTAATTACGTTAGCTCCATCACTTTCTTTAACCAAAAAACAAAAATTGTGTTTACTAGCACCAAGACAAATCATCCGTACATTCACATCAGAAATAGTTTCGAAAATCTGTTTGGCCAGACCCGCTGTGTGATTGATATTATTTCCAATAAGACTAACTAAAGCTAAACCTTCCTCAATTTGCACTTCAGCATTGGCTGATAGGTCTTCGATCAATTTTTTATTAACCAAAGTGCTATCATCCAAAGTGACACAGACGCTGATTTCGCTGGTGGTGATGGCGTCAATACTGACTTTGTAATCATTAAAAATCTTAAATATACCAAATAAAAATCCGTGAGTATGAAGCATCTCAGGAGTCGTTAAAGTCACTAGTATTTGTTTTTTTCGAAGTGCTAAAGCACGCACTAACGGCCATTCGGCAACTTCCTTTAAAACCCATGTTCCACTTTGATTGGCGTCAAAACTTGAGCCTACAAAAACGGGAATATTTTTTCGAATCGCTGGAATTAAGGTCGCCGGATGTAAGACTTTAGCGCCAAAGGTGGCAAGCTCTGAGGCCTCTTTAAAAGAAATTTCTTTGAGCGACCGGGCGCTGCTGGTAATGCGTGGATCCGTGGTCGCAATTCCGGGTACATCGGTCCAAATTTCTAGAATATCAGCACTGACAGCTTCAGCAAAAATTGCGGCCGAGTAGTCGCTTCCACCGCGCCCTAAAGTTGTGGTCTTTCCATCTAAAGTTTCGCCTATGAAGCCTTGAGTAATAAATACAGTGCCATTTTTTAGCTCGGGCAAAAGAATTTTTGTGGCAAGATCAATAATGATCGCAGTCAATGGCCTGGCTTTGCCAAAGTGTTCGTCCGTTTTTAAGATCGTTCTAGCATCTAGCCATTTTACGATTTTGCCCGGGGCTTTAAGCTTCATCGTTTCCGTAAATAGCACTGAGGATAAGCGCTCGCCAAAACTTTGAATATAATCGAAAGCCCTAGGCGAGCAGTCCTTCATTAAGTGGATTCCGCGGCAAAGGGATTCTAACTCTGAGAAAAGCTGATCTAAATCTTTTACGACAGAATCCCTAACCTGAAGGTCCGCAGCTATTTTAGCATGTTTATTTTTTATAGTTTCAAATAAGGCATAAGCCTCGTCCCATGTTTTTTTTTCGGCAGTGATAGATAATTCGATTAAAGTATTGGTGGTGCCGGAGGTGGCTGAAACAACGATAATACTAGATTTTTGTTTAACCGCGACTTCAGCACTTCTTAGCATGGCCGAAGCATCGCCCATGGA
>JAYUWH010000073.1:0-41484 GCA_043753645.1 Bdellovibrionales bacterium | reverse complement strand
TGATAAACCCAAAAATAAATGTAAGTACGCCAAGCGCGATGAATATTAGACTGGTCATTTGCAGTGCTTTAGGAGCTACAAATTTTGTAAGTTTTAATTCCGCGTGATGAGTATTTGATGCCATATTTTTTTACCTACTTCGATTCTTTTTGAAGATGACGAACATAATTGACGACCTGCCAGCGGTATTTTTGGGGTATATGAGATGCATAGGGACCCATTAAGCCTTGGCCCATAGTGATCACATGATAAATTTGTCCATCACTCCATTTGATAATTTTCTCGGATTTTAAAGATGGCGGTTTTAATGCCATCTTTGCGCCGACTGAAGATTTTTCTCCACCTTCACCACCCGCCCCATGGCAGATCATGCAATTGGTTTGGTAAAATTTTAAACCCACAGCCAAAGCCTCTTCTGAAAAATCGCCAGCTATGGGGTTCACATTTTTACTTGAGGCTGTAAAATCTTTTGCATATTTGTACGGAGTAAATCCAACCGGCTGAGTTCCCTCAGGTGGCACGCGCATACCTGAATGATTCGGAGAATTTTCATCGTATTCTTGCGGCTTAATAGCGGGTGATTCCATCATATCTTGAATCAATTCAATATTAGGGCGCGACACGTCTTTACTGCATGATGAAGTCATGATGGCGACCATAACTAGAACTGGTGCAACCAAAAATAAATTTAAGCTGAAGTTCGATTCAACAGTTTTCATTTAGTACTCCGCCATTTTTTTAATTTCATTGGCCCCTAAATCTTTGAACAATTTCTCGACCCGGTCGGTGCTATAGCCCACATCATTTTCCGGTATGAAAATAGCAAACTTACAACATGTTAGATCTTTGTCGACAACTGGCGGATCTATTTTTGGCATTTTGCACGCTACAAAAAGCGCAACCACAGAAGCCAAGGCCGCGAATAAAACTGTTAACTCAAAAATAATTGGAATAAACGCTGGTAAAGAAAACATCGGCTTACCACCGACATTAATCGGCCAATTCACCACGGATGTATAATAAGTTAAAGCCAAGCCCGCTAATAAACCAACTAAAGCAGCCACAAAAGTTACGTACGGAATCCAGCTGCGCTGAATACCACAGGCTTCTTCCATTCCATGAATTGGATATGGCGAAATAGCATCGAATTTTATAAAACCAGATTCACGCACTTTTCGTGCGGCATTTACGACATCAGATTCTTCCAGAAAAATAGCGGCCATACCACCTAAGGATTTTTTACGAGCCATTAGTGACCTCCCTTTAGTGTTGGATCTTCTTTACCAACAAAACGCACCGGCTTAATTTCAGCAATCGAAATCGCTGGAAATACCCGCAAATACAGCAAGAAAATCGTAAAAAACATTCCAAACGAGCCAATCAAGATCGCGGTATCGTACATGGACCAAGCGTACTGTCCCCAATTGGAGGGTAAGAAATCGCGATGTAGCGACGTCACTGTGATCACGAAACGCTCGAACCACATCCCGATGTTGACGAAAATTGAAATCACAAACATGACGGCGATGGATCTGCGAAATTTTCGAATCCAAAATACTTGCGGCACAACCACATTACAAAAAATCATAATCCAATACGACCACGCATACGGCCCCAACGCACGATTCATAAACACATAGCGTTCGTAATCATTTCCAGAGTACCAAGCGATTAAAAATTCAGATCCGTACGCATAACCAACCATAAGACCGGTCATCATGATAATTTTATTCATGACTTCCATGTGATCGATCGTGATGTAATCTTTAAATTGTGGAAACCCAATACGTACCAAACTCATTAACGTAATCACCATCGCAAAACCTGAGAAAATCGCACCAGCTACGAAGTACGGTGGAAAAATCGTGGTGTGCCAGCCCGGTAAATTAGAAACTGCGAAGTCAAATGAGACGATCGTGTGAACTGATAAAACTAGCGGAGTCGAAAGGCCCGCAAGAATTAAATAAAGCATTTCATAATGCGCCCAGTTTTTTGCGGTGCCTCTCCAGCCTAAAGAAAGTGCTCCGTAAACCATGTAACGAATTTTATTTTTTGCGCGGTCTTTTAAAGTTGCAAGATCTGGAATTAAACCGATGAACCAAAATACACTTGATACTGTAGCATACGTAGAAATGGCAAAAACGTCCCATAATAAAGGAGATCGAAAGTTCACCCACAGTGGCCCACGCTGATTCGGATAGGGGAATAACCAGAAATCAAGCCAAGGACGACCGGTATGAATCAGCGGAAAAATACCTGCTGTCATGACTGCGAAAACAGTCATGGCTTCGGCAGACCTGGCTACAGAAGTTCTCCATTTTTGTCTGAACAAAAATAAAATGGCTGAAATCAATGTTCCAGCATGACCAATACCGACCCAGAAAACGAAGGTAATAATCATCGTGCCCCAGGCGACGGGATGATTGACTCCTAGTAATCCAACCCCTGTCGAAATAACGACAGCAATAGTTAGGATGTAAAATATAAATAAGGCTTGGGCTGATAAAAATAAACCCATCCATTCTTTTGATGGAATACGTTCAACCGGACCACAGATATCGTCAGTAATTTCTTTTAACGATTTATTGCCGATGACCAGCGGAGTTCGCTTCATTGGAATCATACGCGACTCCGTTCAGGCTGAGCCGTTAACTGTTGGACGTGTTCACCGCTTGCTTTTTTCTCGGTGACGAGATCGTTATTTCGTATTTTCGACATGTAACGAATTGCCGGTTTCGCATACCACTCTTCTAATAAGGCGTAGGCGCGCTCTTCCGATTTAAATACTTTTGCAACGCGTGAATTTTCGTCGTTTAAATCTCCGAAAACAATCGCATCAGCAGGACACGCCGTTTCGCAGGCCACTTTGATATCGCCGTCTTTTAAAGGACGGTTGTCGTATTTTGCCTTGTTCTTGCCTTCTTTAATTCGCTGAACGCAAAAAGTACATTTCTCCATAACACCACGTGTGCGGACACCGACTTCGGGATTTAAAGCCATGTGCATAGGCTTTTCGATAAGCTTTGCATAATTAAACCAGTTAAACCGACGTACTTTGTACGGACAGTTATTTGAACAATACCGAGTGCCTACACAGCGATTGTAAACCATTTCATTAAGGCCTTCAGAACTATGCACAGTGGCTACAACCGGACATACGGTTTCACACGGAGCATTGTCACAGTGCTGACAAAGTATCGGCTGAAAAACGGTTTCAGCATTTTCTATAGCGCCGACATGATAACGGTCGATACGGATCCAGTGCATCTCGCGACCCTGCATCACATATTTTTTTCCGACCACATAAATATTATTTTCAGACTGACAAGCCGTCATACATGACGAGCAACCTGTGCAGGAATTTAAATCTATCGACATTCCCCATTTGTGGCCACTGTACTGATGGCCTGACCAAATAGACCATGTATGATGATGATGAATATTGGCGTCTTTAGCTTGGGCATAATCTTTATTCGTCGCTTGCACGACGATTTGCCGGCCTTCCATTGAATCGTGGCCTTGAGTTGTCACTAAGTCATATTTACGACCAAGCTTTTTAATTTCAACAGGCAAACCTGAAAATAAAGCCTCATTATTTTTTACGACACCCAGTGAATAAGCATTATGACCAACTAAATTACCGACTTTGCCAGCGGCAGTTCGACCATAACCAACAGCAATGGCAACAACTTCATCGTGTAATCCAGGTTGAATATGAGCTGGAAGTTCAAGTTTATTGTCGCCGACTTTGATTTCAACAATATTGCCTTCTTTTAAATTTAATTTTTCTGCCGTCTTTAATGAAACACTAGCGTAATTATCCCATACAATTTTAGTTACAGGATCTGGCAATTCTTGCAACCAAGCCACGTTGGCTAAAGTTCCATCACCCAACTGAACTGTTGGATACAATGCTAGCTCGTAGCCACTGGTGGTATTTCGTTTTTTAAAAGTATTAAAAGCCTCTGTTTTAAATCCACGGACTGCAGATGAGCCCTCTGCTTCGCCACTGAAACCTTTTTGTAATAAATTATTCCAACCATCTTCAAAATCAGAAGACTTACCAATTTTTGCGCCCATGTCGTCTTTCCAAAAAGCGCGTAAATAATCGTAAAAAGTTTCGTAGGTAATTAAGCGCTTAGGACCTTTGTTGGCCATAAAGGCCCATGTCATCAGAGACAATTGAAAAGATCGCGTGTCATACATCGTGCGAATTAAAGGCTGATGAAGAGCAAAAACACCCTTAGAAAATTCTGAATCGTTCCAAGTTTCTAAAATGTGATTATCCGTCGCGATGAATTGCGCAAAACTTGCTGTTTCATCCATTTTATCACCGGCATAAACGACCGTATTTACTTTACGAAGGGCTTCTTCAAAACCAAATTGTTTTGAAAGAGCATAAGCTGGGTTCGAACGGTAAATGATCAGCGTTTTAACTGCGCCCTGATTCATTTTTTTTATTAATTGAATAATTCCATCGTAACTTGCAGTAGCATGCGGATTGCCAGCTCCAGCAAGAATTGTTTTTCCGTCATTACCCAAAATCGAATTTAAATAGTTAACAGCAACTTGCAGATTTAAAGAGTCTTCAGTTCGAGTTGCTAATCCACCCGCAACAACTAATGATGAGCCTGCGTTTTTTACTAGATCAGCTGCAACTTTTTTGAAAGCTTCGGCTGAAATTCCTAAACGACTAGCAGCATCTTTGCTTCCACTTGAAGCTGTTCGTGCTGAATCCGAAATAGTTTTTCCAAGTTGTGATACTTCATTAATTAGACCAAGCACGATATCAAGTTGCTGTGAAGGCTTGATACGGTAACGAATATCAGCATTAGCACCCGTCAAAGAGTAGGTAGAATCAAAAGAAACTAAACGCGACATCGTAAGTGGATTTTTACGACCTGCTGAAAACTGTTTCGTAAATGCAACTGGCGTTAACCAAGTTCCTAAAAAATCGGCGTCAATAGACACGATCATTTTTGCTTTATCAAATCGATAAAAAGGTAAAACGGCAGCTCCGAAAGAGGCCTTTTGACCAGCGGTCACATCGTCAGAAGCCAAGGGCTCCCACGTGGTGTGTTCTGCCAAAAAAGCTTTGGCGAAATCAGAAATTACGGCATTAGTTGCAGGAGAAGAAATATTTCCTGAAAGAATATGCACGCCACCTTTATTTAATTCTTCGACAACTTTTTTATCTAAATCTTCCCATGACGTTTGCACAGTTTCTTTATTGGTGCGTTTTTCATTAAATAAATTTCTTACAGGATGTTGTAACCGTTCAGGGTCATATAAACTTAGTAACGAAGCTTGTGCGCGCGAAGACACTGCACCTTTATTTAATGGATAGGCAGGATTTCCTTCAATGTGTATCGGGCGGCCTTCGCGGGATTTAACCAGTAAGCCGAAACCCTCAGAACCATCAAAATAAGTCGAGGTGTACCAGTTCGAAACTCCAAGCGTTACTTCTTCGGGTTGCTTTGTATAGGGTACCATTTTTTGCACCGGACGACGAATGCAACCTGCACCCGTTGTTAAAGCAATCGAAGCTCCCATTAATTTTAAAAATTCACGGCGTGCCCATTTATCGTTTGTCCCAGCAGCGTCGGATTCAAAATCACCTTCAGAAGCTGTTTCATCACGAATTGGTGAGGACATAAATTCTGTTGTTAATGATTTTTGAAACTCAGGCGTATTGTTCAAATCATCAAAGGATTTCCAGTAGGTGCGATCACGCTGGATCACTGGTAAGTTCGCTGGTCTGTCTTCATTTAAATTATTTTCATTCGTATTTTGCATGACTACTCTTTATGTTAGTGGTGGCACGTCGTACAATTAAGTGGCGCTTTATTTTCTGGTTGGCGGTGACAATTTATACACCAGCCCATCGATAAATCCGAAAACTGATAAACACGCGCCATTTTTTCAATGGGCCCGTGGCATGTCTGACAATTCACTCCGCGCGCAACGTGCGCTTGGTGATTGAACTGCACGTGATCCGGAAGCATATGAACTTTGACCCATTCAATAGATTTATTTTCTGAGTAAGCTTCACGTAATTTTTTTATTGATTCAGATTGCGTTGCCACTTGCTGATGACAGTTCATACATGTTGAAAGTGCTGGAATATTTGAGGACTTTGAACGCTCGACCTGATTGTGACAGTACTGACACTGGATCTGGTGTTGGCCGACGTGAAGTTCATGACTAAAAGGCAGCGGCTGCTCGGGGGCGTAACCATTGTTGTAACCTATACTGTACTTCACGCGCTGTTCAGCATCAGGCGAATCCCACAAACAGCCGGTGATGGAAAATAAAAATATTGCCATCAACAGATGCGCACAAGCACTTTGCTTTAACCAATGCCCGAGTTTAAAATGCATACAAAAGTCCTTTATTCTGGATGGCCAAGAGCACTAAAAAATAATGCGGCTCTTTTGTTGTTAAAAGTATTTCACATTTAAAATCAGCTAGCGCTGTTTGTCACGAATGTTTTGAAAGCCAAATGAGAATCCACAGCAAAATCGTTGCGTTAGCTGCATTGACTTTCAGCAAAATCAAAAACCATTTTCGCAATTAAACCGTTGGTTTTTTCATTCTGTGATTTAGATAAGCGTAAATCACAAACAAAATATGTAACAAAACAAACATGGAAACATACTCGATACCACCGGCACCAAATCCGTAAGAATGAAGACCAGCGCCGAGAACAAAGTTAACTCCGTACCACGCCATCATCACTAAACTAAAAGTTATCACTCCGGCAGCTAGGGTTCCAAAATTTTTCAACCATCCTACTAATCGTGCATGCAATACGATAATGTAACCAAGAAGTACAATTAAGGCCCAAGTCTCTTTAGGGTCCCAACCCCAAAATCGACCCCAGGAATAATCCGCCCAAATTCCACCCAATATAATTCCGGGCGTTAAAAAAGCCACTCCGATCTGCATAGCTCGGTACACCCCTGTCGTTAACTTCTGAATGGTCTCGCGGTGTTTTTCCTCATCAATGACGAAATAAATCAGACCTAAATCACCCAAACCAAAAGCCAACATAAAAGCCGCGTAAGAAATGGTAATCGTCATCACGTGAATAATCAGCCAATAATTACTTCGAAGAACAGCCTCTAGCGGCTGAATACTGGGATCTAAAATTGCCGGCGCCATGTCGGCGACGACCAAAGCACAAAGCCCAACTAAACTTCCGCCCAATAACAGCACTTTAAATTTGTAAGTTAGCTCTAAAATAACTGAAAATAAAATCGCACCCCACGAGGCCCAAATAACTGTTTCATACATATTTGATACTGGTGGCCGTCCTGCTAAATAAACACGAAACACAAAGCCCGCGGTGTGCAAAATAAATCCGACGCTTAAAAAAGTCCAAACCAGGCTCATGCCCTTTTCAGATTTTCGAATCCAAATAAATAATAATGAAATTACCGTCAGCAAATAAAAGATATAAGCCCAGCGAAAAGGATGGATGATATTATATAAAACTTCTGTTTTAACTTTTTCAACTTGAGTGTACTTTTCGGGACTGTATTTTTGTGCTTCGCTTTCAAATTTTAAAACGGCATCATCAAGTACTTGCCCCGCCGGGTGGCTGTTTGCTTTTTCGGCCACCGCACCAAGATATTGGGCAACATTTTTACTGATTTCCAAAAATGCAGGCTGCATTTCTATAGGCAGCTCTGCGACGGAGTACCAGTCTTCGGAATCTTTTTTTGGCAAGACATGCAGCATTCGGCCACTGGCAATTTCGCGAAAAATTAAAAATTGATTTTCTAGCCGCTGCAGCGCCTGAAAATAGGGCGTTAGTTTTTCTTTTGATTCTCGTTTATTTGTAAGCTCTTGCATGACATTTGCAAATCTCTCGGATTTAAAAAGCTCATCACCCGTGAAATATTTTTTTTCTTTTGCTAATCCTAAGTTTTTCAATACTTCAAAATGCTTCACTTCAAACAAGGGCCGCGTCACCCAACTTTCAGGTGATAACATCCACGTCATCACAACCCAATGGGCTGCAACTGATTCGGCATTTTCATCTGCTTTGTAGCGTTTTTTACCATAAATTATTTCTAACGTTTCAGTAGCAAAAGTATCAAATGGCTTAACCCTTCCTGCATCCTGCACGGGTAAGTATCGTAATTTATCGCCGGGTTCAGCTGCGGCTGAGAATGAAAATAAAAGTGGTAAACCAAGTGCCAGAATAAATTTACATGCATTTCTCATAAGGCGATTTTCCTTTTACGCTTTTGATAAAAAAGCCACACGATACCCGTCGATAAAATCAGGGCTCCAAAATATTTGATCCAGCGGCCCGGATCAAAATTCACCGAAAAGACCGACGCCGTAGGCTCGTGTGTAACTTCATCTTCTTGAAAGCTGGCTTGATAAATGGTGTAGCCACTGTATTTTAACGGCTCGTTCATAGAGATCAATCCGTCTTGGATTTGATCTCCTGTCCCAACTTGGACTTCGCTTTCGTAAGCCATAGCTTTTTGAATTCCTTCGTACCGCGACACTTTAAAAGTTTTAAGTAAAATTGGAAATCCCAAATCAAGTCTGCGGTTTTGATACGTGATCAAATAGGCTTCCGCCTCACTAAATATTTTTAAAATATCATTCAGCACTAACCAGTGCGTGTCGCTTCCGCGCCGAATTTGTAAAGCGGCAGTTGTAATAGGAGTTGGCGCTTCTGAACGAACGACGTCCCATTCTTCCGTAGCACGCGGTAAGTAATCAAGGAGTCGAAGCTCAAGTCCCATCCAACCCGTCGCAATGACATCGCCAATTTTAATAGCACCAGTTTTGTAGGGGTTTTTTTGATCTTTATGAAAAATTGTGTATCGCAGCTGCTGATCGGCGGCTGGTGTTAAGTAAATCTCATTTTTATCCGCGGATTCGCGTTTGACATCACCTAAAAAAACTTGTGCCGGTCCAAAATTAAATTTCGCGGTTTTACTTTTTCGAATCTGAGTGATGGATTCAACCTGTTTCACATTGGCATTCATCAATTGAAATCTTACCGAGGCTCCAGCTTGCGCAGACTCAGTCGCGCGGATTTTTTTCGTCAGGCGCGCATAAGGTACATAATCAATGACCTGAATTTTGTTATCACGTACTTGAATTTGGTAAGGATTTCTTTCCGAGGGTGCTGATTTAAAAAAATCGACTTCGCGGTCGAATATCTTAGTGTAGCGATCTCCATCAAAGGTAGCATAAACAACTAAATCTGTCTGCGGTAGAGATACGAAGTTATTTTTTCCCTTAATAGGAACTGAAACCGAGCCATCAATGCCGAACTTTTGCGTCACAAAACCACCTAAGATCATTGTGATAATCCCGATATGCACGAAAATAAACGGATAATGTTTCGTTTGCCATGGCAGCCGGTCGACCATGACGATCGTTAGATTAAAAATTAATAATCCCATCGTCACGTACATCATCCAACTTTCGTAGATGTAGCGTCTGGCTGCGTAGGCATCTAACCGCGATTCAATGATGGTCCCCGTCGCAATTAAAATTGTAAGAACGATAAGAATCGGTATTCCCAACTGAAAGGAAGTCGAAAATCTCCAAAATTTTTGCAGCGCTTTATTTTCAAATCTCATTTAGCGCCCGAGCTTAATCATGGATAGGCAACTTGGGAAGCTCTGATTTAATATACGTTAATGCCGTCTGCAGTTTGTATTTGATGGCCTCAGATTCAGGCTTTAATTTTTTCGTTGTTTCATTCATATACAAATTCCTGTTCAGCTCGACTTGGATGACATGCTGATGACTTGCGGGATTTCCATAATTTTCAGTAACGCGGCCTCCCAAGTAGGGCCAATTGTAACCGACTTTAAAACCTGCATTAACGTAGGCAATAATTACTAGATCTCGAAATGCTTTATGACAGCTTATGCCCAGGCAATCACTGACTACAATTTCGGCGCGGCTTTCTCCGGGATCCCGATGATTTTTTGTACCTAAGGACGGCATCGAATGGGCATCTAAATGAAAAATATTTTTATGCCCCCGCTGCCTGAAAAAGTCATAACGTTTACGAACACCTTCGTGAAAAGGTTCAAAAATAAGTTGAGTTAATTTTTCATGGGCCTCTTTGGTCATTGGACCGCGCATAAGCTGTTTGCCATCTTTGGTGCGAACCCAATGAAAACCCTCGCTGTGGGTTCCGGCCAAATTTGCAGATCCCTCAACCGATTCACAATCAACATCGGTTGGTATTCGATTCAAATCCACGGCGTAGCGATGCCATTCTGTTTTCTCAAAGGGAATTAGCAGCGCACTTAATGCAGGCATATAAAGTTGGTCGATATAGCGATCAACATCAGACATTAAGACGGTCTCAGGAAGTTCTTCAAGCCACGGAGCCAGATCCGGAATCTTTTCGCCGGAATGAGGGATTGTAATAAAAAAAGGAACTTCACTGTTTAATTGACTCATGGGCTATCCTTAGCTTGAAATATATATATGAAAATTTACACAAAAACTGGCGATAAAGGAACGACTCGACTGGTCGACGGCTCTTGTGTCGAAAAATTTAATCCACGCGTTGAGGCTTATGGATGCGTGGATGAGCTTAATTCAGTGTTGGGTTGCATCAGAAGTCTTATTACTGAAAAAAAAGATGCTAAGCTTATTCAGCTAGATCCTTTTCTACAAAAAATTCAAAATCATCTTTTTAATGTAGGTTCACTGCTTGCAACCCAGCAGAAATCTGTTTTTCAAACTTTACCGGCTATCACCGATCAGCACATTTCCCAATTAGAAAACTGGATTGACCTTGCAACGGCCGAGCTGCCAGTCTTAAAAAATTTCATACTTCCGGGCGGAAGCCTTCTTGCCAGCCAGCTGCATGTGGCACGCACTTCGTGCCGGCGGGCCGAAAGACGAGCGGCCGAGATTATGGTTTCGGCTGATCATTACCAGCCTGTATTAATTTATCTAAATCGCTTAAGTGATTTATTATTTACGTGGGCTCGCTGGGTGAACTTAAAACTTGGCTACGCGGAAGCTGAGTGGAAAAAAGATGAGTGAAAGTTCATTAATACTTCGCGAAGCTTGCGCGGGGGACTCAAAATTTTTAAATTCTTTTTTTACTTCAATTCCGACTTTGGGTTCGATTCAAGTCAAAATATCACGCGAAGATCAATTTTTTTCTTTCTACCAGCGCGTTGGCTTGCCGTATAAGACCTACATTTTAGAAGATGGAAATGAGATCTTAGGAACGGCATCGTTTTTAATTCGCGAATTGAAATTTAAAGATAAAATTTTAAAAATAGCGCAAGCTTGTGATTTAAGAATTTCGCCAAATCGAAAGGCTATTTTATCATGGTCGAAATTTTACCAGCCGTTGCTTGAAGAAATAAGACTTAAAGAAAATTGTGACGCTTTTATCACCTCGATCAATCACACTGAAACCCAATCAATGAACGCTTTCATCCGGCCTAAATATAAGCGCACGGGGCAGCCGATTTACAGTCTAAGCCGGAAATTCAATTTAGTATCTATTCATGGTAAATACCCCTGGCAATCGGGGTTAAATCGTAACATACAAGTCCGGCCCTATAATTCGTCAGATAAAGATCAATTGATCCAATATATTTCTGAAAAAGCTAACAAATACTGTTTTCTTCCCAGCTTACTTTCTGAAAATTTGCCAGAGTATATTCATCGGTCGTTGCTTTATTCATGGAGCCAGTTTTTAATCGCCTTTTCAAAAGATGAAAAAATAGTGGGTTGCGTGCAGCCCGTTAGCTCAAGCTTACTGCAAGATTATTTTCCGCAAGATTACAGTCCGCAAGCGCATAATTTTCGCCAATTTCTAAAAGCGGCCCAACTACTAGGTCTTGGCCGGCGATTAACACGGCCTTTTTCACGCACGCAAAGGCAAGAAGCCCTGCATTTTCGTATGTTACATTTCTTTTTATTCGAGCACGCAGAAGTGCAAAAATCTTTGCTTAATGCAGCGTTCGAGACTTCAAGACAAAACGAATTTTTAATTTATGCTTTTGAAAAAAGTGATTTTGCGAAACGCCCACCCAAAGGTAGCATATATGCTGAAACCCCTTACGGGCTGTACAACATCGAAACTTCAGACCGTGATATTCTGCATGAGCTTAGTTTAAACAACGACCAGCCGGCTTGGCTGGACTTGATTTGGTTTTAGCGTTTGCCAATAAGCCTACGGTTGTACCGCAGGCCATGTGCTTAAATAATTCTGAATAATTGCGATATTTTGCTCGAGCACTGATTTTTCTCGTGCGATCTCAGCCTTATCTTCAGCTTCGTTGCCAGAGATGCCAAGAATCTCAACCTCACGAGAGGCGCGATCTAAAATCGTTGTCCAATTTTTAGCCGCCACAGTGACATCGAGTTTTTCAGACATCGCTTCGTTTTGTGCTTGATTTGAAAAACCAGTAATTTTGATTCCTATGCGATTTGCAAACTTAAATTTAGCAATGGCATCAATTTTCTTATTGTACTCAATCGCCTCGGAAACCATTCCAACTGTTTTCATTGTGTCTTTGAATAGGCTCGCATGCAGCATGACTTTGTCATAGAAACTAACACGCATCATTAATATCTGAAGCCCAACGTCGTAAAAACGTCCGCCGTGTTTAATTTGAGTTTCGACGATCTCATTAATTATTTGATCGGGCAAAAAAGTGGCGATAATTTGTACGGCATAATAAATCGCAATTTTAGTACGCTCGAAACTTTGAATTTGTGCTATGTTCTTTAATTCAGAGTCATCCGGAAATTGGTCACGGTAAGTGTTTTCATTGACGTTGACTAGCTTCACATAGATTAGCTTTACAGCCTCTTCAGCCGTTAGGCTTTCAGCTAATAATTTACCAGGACCCATCATATCGCCTGGTATTGGCGATAGAAAACTTTGATTTTTTTCATTCATCACTTGCTCAAGTGCAATGGCTAACTTTTGAAGCCTGATGCTTTCATTCGTATCGCTCATTCCTTTGTTAAGTAAATTCATTTTTTCAGGAATGGCTTCGGTGCTGTCCATCACGCTATTTATTTTAGAGCAAGCTGACGCCGCGATGATCGCGATTAAGAAAATTATTTTATTTACTGATTTCATCTATATCCCCTTAAAAAAAACCTTCTGTGCTATACAGAAGGTTTTAAAGTTAATTGATTTAAATTTAAAAACTAATTATTTAGTAAACGGGTTTCATCATTTGTGCTTTTAAAGAAGCCAAACCGTCATCGACGGGCTTACCTAACCAGATAGCTAAGATTTTTCCTTTAATGGCAGCGCTTCCAATAAATGATTTCATCTGGCCATTTGTATCTTCGTAGTAAACATTTGTGCCAGTGTCTGTCGATTTCAATAACATTGAAATCGTTTTACCTTGAACTCCATCAGCGCTATTTTCAACTAGGCTTAGTAAAGTTGATAATTCGCTATCAATTGCAAAACCGTTAGCTTGTAAAGCTTCGCGGAAAGAAACTGCTAACGCCGACGCACTTACAGTTCGTAACATTGAAATTTTTAAAGCAACAAACTTAGCAGAAGCTAAAGAGGCCAATGCGTTTTGGTCACGAGAAAATTGTGGTTTGTTGTCCGAGAATAACTGAGCAACATAAACTTTAGCCGCGATAAATAAAACTGTTTTAGAGCGAAGTCCGGCTCCAAGTAAATCCATCTTGCTGTTTGTAGCAGCGCCAGAAGCATCATTGACTGCAGCCGTGCGGCTTAAATTAACGCCTTCAAGTTGTAGATTCCCTTGCTCGTAAGTAAGCAAAGCAGCTTGCGCGAAAACAGTAGACGCCAACGTGATAGCAAAAAGAATTTTTTTCATGATTTTCTCTCCCGAAAATAAAAATTGTTTTAAGTTCGGACGGAGAAAACCACAAAATGAACTTTTTTTCTAGTAAGATTTAAATAAAAGGAAATTATTTACACGAGTGCCAAAAAATTTTGACTACGAATGCAGGTGTAAACTGTTCTTAACATCGCTCCAGAACCACGTAAGCTTCGGATCCTGCGATATAACGTCGAACAACGGGCAGCTGTTAAGTTTCAGTTGAATTCGTAAAAATGCTTCAAGTTCGTCAAAACCAGGCCCGATTGTCAAAATCTTTAGGGTTTCTACGGTTGAAAGCTTCAAAAAAGTCGATGCTAAGTGTGAAAAATCCTCGTAATCACTGCGGCGAATAATAAGATCAGGCTCGCCCCCTTGACGCTGCCACCGCTGAAATAGCGACTGCTGAAGCAACATTCTTAGACGCGCTTTTTGGTGGAAGTTAAGTAAATTATAAACCAGCTGATCCATCATCGAAATAAATAGATCACAATTCAAAAATTCTTTTTGATTTTCGCGAAGACACTGAATGATTTCAGGAATACGTAGAAGCGATTTACGTACATGTAAATCGTCTATGAGTGCTCCATCCGTGAAGTAAATGACCGTCATAGTCGTTTGTTACTCATTTCCAATTTCATTTCACTGCGAATGGGTATAAAAGCCCAGTTTTTCCTAGGCTTAAGACTTAAATTTGGTCCAAGGTCCAGACGCGGGTCCAGATTATAGTCGCCATCTCAATTAGAACTGCCTGAGACCTAGGGCTGTTGTTAATGTCTAGATAGGCTATGAAATTAGGAAAATTTAACATTCAACAGCAAAAAAAAATGGCGCAGTTTGCCCTTTATGGCTTATTGCTTTTTATTGGATTTGCGATCGCCGATTTAACCATTATTTATGTCCGCGATTTAATGATTCCGACCGAAGCTCCGCCGAAAAAAACACTTAAATTGAATCAACAGGCCTACATCGATCGCAGCCAATTTAACGCAATTGTTTCCCGCAATTTATTTTCATCCTCAGGCATCATGCCTGAAGCCATCACTTCGAAAAAAGAAAATAACACCACAGAAGCAGATCCTATTCTGTCGACTTTGCCGCTGAATTTGATTGGAACTTTAGTGCATTCGGATCCCGCAAAATCTATAGCTGCTATTGAAGTTAAAAGTAAAAATTTAACTGGCTCTTACACCACGGGTGCCGAAGTTGAAGGACTTGCGAAAATTGAAAAAGTACAGCGCGGCATTGTGTTTATTAGAAATTTAAATACCAGTGTGCTTGAATACATCGAATTAAAAAATGTCAATAAAGTTTCTTTCGATGCCTCGAAACCAGCTTCAGTAAGCGCAGCTCCAGCCAGTAAAGACGTCCAACAAATTGCTGATAATGTTTTTCAAATTAAACGCGCGGACTTGCTGAAATACACGAATGATTTATCTAGCGTCTTGATGCAAGCACGTGCGGTGCCTAACCGCGATCCAAACACTGGCGAGATTAATGGCTTTCGTATTTTAGATATTCAAGACGGCAGTATATTTCAACAGCTGGGCTTAAACCGCATGGACGTTTTAAAAGGCGTTAATGGCGAAGCTATAGATAGCGTGCAAAAGGCGATGGAACTTTACAACATGCTGAAAAATTCAAATCAAATTAAAATAAAAGTTGAACGAGCAGGACGAGACGAAACGAAAACTTATAATATTAAGTAAGTTTTTTTGAACTTTAAGAAGTGGGGTTTAGGAATGACCTTTTGTGAAAAAATAAAATTAGCAGCCATCACTGCAGGATATTTAGCGATGTCCGTGGCCCATGCGCAGAACGATAGCTTTCCGCCACCGCCTCCACCCGTGTTTGAAGATATGGCAGCTCCGCCCCCAGTGGTCATCCCGTCAAATCCTTCGGCACCCAATCACGGTGTTGGGCGGGGCAGTCGCTTCGGTGGATCTCCAGGATCAAATTCAACTTCAGATAATGGCGGCGAGCATGTAATTACTGCATCGAAATCTGGAAAAGCGACCGGTGTCTTAAGTGCCACGCAAAAAGCAAAATTCGCAAAAGCATCTCCCGAAGATATCACCTCTGAAAACTTTCCAGAAACAATTGAGTCTTTCGATTTTCCAAATGTAGATATCACTGACATTATTAAAGCGATCAGTGAATTAACAGGAAAAAACTTTATTATTGATTCAACAGCCCGTGGGAAAATCACGATCATCGCACCAAGTAAAATCACAGTGGCTGAAGCGTATAAAGCGTTTTTATCCGCACTTGCTATTAATGGCTTTACTACAATTCCAAGCGGTGGATTTTTGAAAATTCGAAATGCCAGATCTGCCCAGCGTGATAATATTGATACGTACTCAGGATCTTATTATCCAAATACGGATCAAATGATCACAAAAATTATTCATTTAAAACATATTACCGCAGAAACTGTGCAGCAGCAATTACGGCTGTTGACTTCAAGTTATGGTGAGATGGCTCCGTTTTCTTCAACGAATTCTTTAATTATTTCTGATTTTGGCGCCAACATTGACCGGATTATGAAAATTTTAAATCAGCTGGATGTCCCCGGCTTCGAAGAGCAACTAGAAGTAATAGGCGTAAAATACGCAAAAGCAAAAGACATCGCAGACCTAATTGATAAAGTCATCAACAAGGGCGAGAAAAAACAAAGCGCTGCCGGCGGCTTTTCCTCGGGCGTTCCCCGCTTTTCATCAGGTGGAAATTCTCGTGGTGGATCTACGGGGCAACAAGGTGCAAGTTATTTTATGGTGTTTCCAGAAGATCGCACCAATTCTTTAATTGTTATTGGAAACCGCGCGGGAATAAACCGCGTAAAAAAACTTATCGCTCAGCTTGATTTTAAAGTGAAGGCCGAAGACCAGGGCGGCGTGTATGTTTATTATGTGAAAAACGGCGAAGCCGAAAAAATTGCACAAACGCTGCAAGAAATCACCAAAGACGCTGGACCAAAAGTGGCTTCTTCTGCTGCGGGCTCTTCAGGAATAGCAGCAAGTATTGTGGCGCAAGGACAAGCCGCTGTTCGAGAAGGAATTTTCGGCGGAGATGTGTCCATCCGGGCCGACAAAGGCACGAACGCTTTAGTAATCTCAGCAAGTAAACAAGATTACGAACAGGTTTTAAATATCTTACGAAAATTAGATATTCCGCGCGATCAAGTTTATGTTGAAGGCGTCATTATGGAGATGGCTTTAAACGATGGATTCGAACAAAGCGCGGGCTTTATGAAATTTAACGAAGGCGGCGGAAAAGCAGGATTTAGTTCTAGTTCGACTGATCTTGCCAATTTCTTAAATCCACTGGCTGGCGGAAGTGCAATTCTTGGGTTTGCCTCTGGAACAAAAGTTAGTATTCCGAATTTTATCGATCCTAGTAAACCTGCCATTCAAGTTCCTGATGTTGTCGGATATATTAATTTACTAAAAAGTTTTGGTAAAACAAATATTCTGTCAACTCCACAGATTTTAGCCATGGATAACCAAGAAGCTGAAATCGAAGTCGGAGATCAAGTGATCACGGGCGCCACGGTAACGCCGGGACAAAATGGCGCACCACCGCAGGTGATGCCAAACTTTGGTGAAGCAAAAATTGTTCTAACGATTAAGCCATTTATTTCACCAAACAGCGAAAGCATTCGTATGGATGTGAAACAAATCGCGGGTCAGTTATCAACGATCAGCGTACCTAAAAATTTCGAGGGGTTAGCTCAACCGCTTTCAACTCGAAAAATCAAAACGACGATTATCGTGCGCAATGGCGATACTGCAGTGCTGGGCGGATTGATGAAAGACGAAGAGTATGAAACCGTAAAAAAAGTTCCGCTACTTGGTGATTTGCCAGTTTTAGGATGGTTATTTAAAGGTAAAAAAAGCGAGAAGAAAAAAGTAAACATGCTAGTTTTCTTAACGCCAAAAATTATCCGTAATGCCAGCGATCAAAAAAATCAGCTGACTTTCAAATCGTCTGAGCGTTTGAAGTTTATCAAACAACAAGGTGGAGTTGATCCTTTCGGACAAACGATGGATCGCATTTTAAAACGTGAAACACGAGCGCCGCAAAACGTAAATGCAGCGCCTGTAAAAAGATAAGGTAATAATTTAATGGCCCAAATGGATATCTCAGGAGTTTTAACAAAAGCCACTTCGCTTTCGGCTGATCAAATCAGATCGGTGTTAAATAATCCTGCGGTATCGCAAGCAAAAACTGTTGGTGAACTTCTTGGTAAAAAAGATTATACTTCAGCCGATGAATTGGTGGCAGATCTATGCCGCGAATTGGGTCTTGATTTCATCAAAGACATTCCGGTGAATGATATCTCCGCGGATCTTATTCGTGATCTTCCAATTAACTACGCAAAAACCCAAGGCATCCTTCCTTACCGGATTGAGTCTGATACCGTCATTGCATTAACTTCAAATCCACTGAATACCAAAGCCTTAGATGATTTAAGAATTTTATTTGGAAAACGTGTTCGCCCATTGGTTAGCACTTCGCAGCGCGTGCAAGATGCGATTAATCGCGTGTACGAAAAAAGCACGGCCGCTTTAAATGGCATGGATGAAATTGATGAAGATGAAATGGATTTAGAAGATCCCATCATTGATTTGTTAGAAGCTGGTGAAGATGATGCTCCGGTTATTAAATTAGTAAATTCGTTATTATTTCGTGCGGTTAAAGAAAAAGCTTCTGATATTCATATCGAGCCTTATGAAAAAGATATGGTTGTGCGCTACCGTATCGATGGAATTTTATTTGATATATTTAAACCACCAAAAAAATTACAAAATGCCATCACCTCACGTATTAAAGTCATGGCCAATTTAAATATCGCCGAAAAGCGTCTGCCACAAGATGGTCGAATACCACTTAAAGTTGGCGGTAAAGATATTGATATTCGTTTATCTACGGTGCCGACAACTCATGGTGAACGCCTGGTGATGCGTATTCAAGATAAGTCAAATCAAGTTCGTGAATTGCACCAGATGGGCTTTTCCGAAGATACGATCAAAACATTAGATGACCTAATCACCAGATCTTACGGAATTTTAATTGTAACAGGGCCAACGGGTTCTGGAAAATCAACCACGCTTTATGGCTGTGTTTCAAAATTAAATAAACCTGATATTAATATTTTAACTGTGGAAGACCCGGTCGAACAACGTATTCACGGCGTCGGACAAGTGCAAGTGAATGCCAAAATTGGATTAACTTTTGCCGCGGGTCTACGCTCTTTTCTTCGTCAAGACCCAGATATTATAATGGTCGGAGAAATTCGTGACTTAGAAACAGTCGAGCTTGCTATTAATTCATCGTTAACCGGTCACTTAGTTTTATCAACGATCCATGCTAATGATGCTGCTGGCGCATTTCCCCGTATGATGGATATCGGCGCTGAGCCATTTTTAATTGCGACTTCTGTTCTAGGGATTTTAGCGCAGCGCTTAGTGCGTGTGCTTTGTCCGCATTGTAAATTACCACACACACCGTCCGAATTCGATTTGATTACTTTAGCGCTTACTCGCGAACAAATTAAGGGTGCCAATATTTGTAAAGCAAATGGCTGCGAACATTGTGGCCAAAAAGGCTATATAGGCCGAACAATAATTGCTGAAATTTTACCAGTAACCGATGATATCCGCTCGCTAGTCATGCAACGAAAAGATGGTAATACAATTAAACGCCAAGCTGTTGCCAATGGCATGAAAACATTCCGTGACCACGGCATTCAAAAGGTTTTAGCGGGAATCACAACGCTTGAAGAATTAATTACTAATACGCAAACCGATATTTAAAAAGAACATAGGATGTAATTTAAAAAATGCCAATTTTTGAATACAAAGGTCTATTAAAAGACGGAAAAAACACAAAGGGCGTGATCGACTCCGAGAATCTTCGTGCGGCCCGCATGAAACTAAAAAAAGATGGTATTTTTGTTGTCTCGATTGAAGATAAAAAGAAATCCACCTCGCAAAAAAAATCATCATCGCGCGGGCGCGGCGGATCTGTCCCGGTCAAAGACTTGTCTTTGATGACGCGTCAACTAGCGACGCTAATTAAAGCCAACGTTCCCTTGGTAGAAGCGCTAACTGCGGTCTCGGAACAAGTTGAAAATCCACTTTTGTCAGAAGCTTTGGCGGATTGCAAAAATATGGTTAACGAAGGACTTTCTCTGCATAAGGCTTTCGCGAAATACCCTGCGATTTTTACACCCATTTTTTTATCGATGGCTGAGGCGGGCGAAATGTCCGGAACTTTAGATGTTATTTTAATTCGCTTAGCTGAATTTACAGAATCTCAGGCGGAACTGCGCCAGCGTATTCAAAGTGCAATGACCTATCCAATTATCATGTTGGTCGTGATCACTTTAGTTATTTTTGGATTGTTCACCAAAGTACTTCCTGAAATTTTAGCGGTTTTCGAATCTTTCCCAGACATGACTTTACCTTGGTACACGCAAGCTATCTCCGCGACCAGTCAGGTATTTATTAATAACTGGTATTTTTTCGCAGGCTTTATAATTATTTCGGTCTTGTTATTTTTTAATTGGAAGAACTCATCGGAAGGTCGAAAAAGTTGGGACGCGATTTCCTTAAAACTTCCGTTAGCCGGAGAAATTATCCGCATGGTGGCTATTTCTAGGTTCACGCGAACTTTGGCAACGTTACTTAATGGCGGCGTGCCGATGTTAAGTGCGTTAGATATCGTGCGTAATGTTGTCGATAACCACTCGATCGCGATGGCCATTGATGATGCAAAAAGCAATATCTCTGAAGGAGAATCCATCGCAGGACCCTTGAAAAAATCTGGGCATTTCCCACCGCTGGTGGTCCACATGGTTAACATTGGTGAAAAAACCGGAGATTTAGAAAATATGCTTACTTTGGTTGCGGATGCCTACGATTTTCAAGTGAAATCCAAAGTTGATACCATCACAACAATTTTAAATCCACTTATGACTTTGTTGATTGGTATTGTGATCTTTGTCATAGTATTATCAATTATTGTTCCAATGTTCGATTTGACTTCAAAATTAGGTGGATAGGAGAATTTCCATGCTTTCAGTTTTTTTAAAAAAAATTCAATCAAAAAAATCAGCGATAAAATCTATGCTGAATTCAAAAGGTTTTTCTTTAGGAGAAATCTTAATCGTTCTTGTTATCATCGGCGGAATTATGGCCATCGTGTTACCGAAAATTGCTGATGGAAATGCCAAATCAAAAGTGAACTCGACCCGATTAAAAATGTCTGAAATTGAAAATAAAATCAACGAATACAATTCTGAATGCAGCAAGTATCCAAAGACGATAACTTTTATTACTGATGATGACCCATCTTGCAAAAATTGGGCGGCTAATCCAAAGATGAAGCATCTGTTAAAAGACGGCTGGGGATCAGATTTTATCTTTGAAGGTACCGACACCGGCTATAATTTGAAATCTTTGGGCGCCGATAAAAAAGAAGGCGGCACAGGTTATGAAAAAGATATCTTCTCAGAAGGTTCGCAAGCCGCCGGTGAATAATCACTTTCGACGGGGCTTTTCGCTTTTAGAAATTGTTATTGTTCTATCCATCATCGGCGCTATCATGGCGGTAGCACTTCCCCGCCTATTCGATAAAAAACAAGATACGCGAAAAGTTTTTCGTGAATTTGCCATCGCTGGTAAAGATTTACGAAACCGCGCCAAATTAGGTGGAGTAACTTACCGCTTGGCCTTTAAACTCGATAAGGATCACCAATCCTGGTGGGTCGAAAAATCAAATCGTAATGTTCTTATCGACAAAAAGAAATTAGATGAAGCACGCGAAAAAGCAAAATCCACTTTTAAAGAGGATGAAAAGCCCGTTTCTGAATTTCAAGCTGACACCAGCATCTTTAAAAAACAACAGCTGCTGCCCGATGGATTCACATTTGTACAAATAGAAAGTGGCCAACAAGAAACGATTTCCACAGAAGGCATGGCTTACGTCCACTTTTTCCCTCAGGGTATGATCGAGCCCTCCGCTATCCAAATTCGAGATGCAAAAAAGAACATCTGGACACTTGTTTTTAATCCCATGACAGGTCAATCTGATATCATACCCGAAGCAAAAACACTGCGGGATTTAACGCGCTAAGGATGAATCTTGAGTCTATGGATCGGACCCATAACAAAAAAAAATAACTCTCGATACGGCTTCACGTTGATCGAAGTCGTATTGGCGATGATGGTCATGGCTGCAGGCCTTTTTATTCTTATGAATTCGTGGGCTGGCACTTATAATAGACTTCGAAAAACGCAGATTCAAGTGCAAATGGTAGCTTTATTGGAACGAAAAGTCAGTGAGATCGAGCGCGAATACAAAGGTAAAGCCCTTGATTCAATCCCTGAAGAAAAATCTGATGATTTCGGTACCGACGTGCCCGGATACTCTTGGCAAATGAAATCGCGACTGCTAGAAATTCCAGATTTAACGGCTAGTTTAGTTAGCCGTGACAATGGTGCTAATCAAGCGATGCTAACGATCATGAAAATGTTTACTGAGCATTTATCCAAATCCATAAAAGAAGTTAATATTACTGTCACCTACGTTGAAAAAAAGAAACCCATCAAAGCTGAAGTCACTATCTACATGATCGATTATGATCGTCCGCTTCCAGTGCCAGGGGCTCCTAGTTCATGATGACACACAGACGCGCTTTTAATTCTGGATTTACGTTGATCGAAGTGATACTTTCAATCACGATTTTATCAACGCTGACTGTGCTAACGACTCAAGCTTTAAGCCGCGCGCTGAAGGCAAAAACTAAAATTCAAACTGAAGTCGATGATGTCTCAAGTTTACGTGATTCCATGCGCATGATCCGCGCCGATGTGAATCTGGCGTACCATCACCGGGATTTCGAAAGAGAAATTTCAGATTTGGTAAATAAGCCTACCCCGCCGCCACAAGGAATTGCCACACCAACAGTGCCGCAACCTTTACCTCAACGCGAAAATAAACGTCTTGATCCTGTCACCGATTTTGTTGGAACAGAAGAAAAAATGAATTTTGTTACAATGAATAATGGCCGCACTTTAGCGGATTCAAAACAAGCCGATTTCATAGAAGTAGGTTACGCCCTAAAAGATTGCCGCAATTTAACGGATTCAGCAAAATCCAGCAAATGCCTTTATCGTCGCACACAACTGATCGTCGATGACGACGTCACTGAAGGCGGAACTGAAATTGTATTATTAGAAAATATCACGGAATTTAAATTGCGCTACATCGGCGAAGGCAAGCAAGATTGGGTTTCAACTTGGAAAAGCTCATCTGGCGGAGACTCATCCACGGTAGGCCGCTACCCAGATTTGGTCGAAGTTTCGATGGGAATTGAACGTGAAATCGACCATAAAAAAAGAACCTATTCGATGCAATTTGTAATTCCCATTCATTTTACTAATAATCCACCGCCACCAACTTCGGGAACGCCCACACCAGGAACGGGGCCGTAATGAAAGAAATTCGATCACGATTAAAATACAACCCTTTAGCAGGAACTAAAAATAAAAAAGGCGTCGCATTAATCTTGGCAGTCACTTCACTTTTATTTATGGTTTACATTGCGAAGGAAGTTTCGCGTGATTCTTTAGTTGAATATGCCGTCAATTCGCAAGAGCTCAACCGTCTAAAAGCTTACTATGCCGCTAGAAACGGAATGGGTGTTGCACTTCTTCGAATTAAAATATTTCAGCAGGCCACAAAATTAACTTTACCCCTGGGATTTGCCAACGAGATTGACCAGTTATGGAAATTTCCATTCGCCTGGCCGCTACCTGCAACACCTGAAATGACCTCAGTCGACAGCGACTCATTAAAAAAATTAACCAAAGAATCGTTAATGGATGCAAGCTATACTCACACCATTGAAGACGAAGGCTCAAAAATTGATGTGAACGATTTAATTTCTCCGTCAAAAACTTTACGAGAAAGTACGAAAAAACAATTATTAGCCTTGTACACCCACAAAGTTGAATCCGATGAAGATTTTCGCAAAGAATATCAAAACTTTCAGTTCATCGACATCATCAATCGCATGATCGATTGGATGAGCGATAAAAATTCCAGTGCCGGCGGCGGTGATAAAAAACAATATTTTTCGGATCTTGGCCAAAGCTATCCACCGAACCGCGGGTTTCGCACTCTTGAAGAGATTCGCCTAGTGCCCGGCATGACGGATGAGTTTTTTAAAATTCTAGAAGGTCAAATTACTATTTATGGCATGAAAGCGATCAACCCCAACACGGCTCCAGAAAATGTTTTAAAGTCATTGGATAAGGGTATGACTGACGAAGCCGTTAAAGAAGCTATGGCCCGCAGAAATGATCCTGAACTTGGTGGACCATTTAAGGGTACAAAAAGTGATGAATGTCTAAAAGACTTTAAAACTTTTGTTGAAGGCCGGGGCGCAAGATTATCTCCGGAATTTGACCTGACGCCGATGATTTGTGATAAAGTTATCAACTTCAGAATAAAATCATCTGGAGTATTTGGCTCGGGAAAACAAGCTGTCATGAAAAACTTAACGACTGTCGTTATCGATTTAACGACAGCCGCCAATCAAGTAAAGTCTTACGTCGACGCTGAAAAAAAAGCGGCTCAGGCACAACAACCTGCTGATCCGCGCGCTGGACAAACCCCTGGACCAACGTCCCCCACAGTCAGGCAAGATCCCCTTCCCAAAGGACCACCGCGTATCGTATACTGGTCAGAGAATTAAGATGTGCAGCTGAGAAGGGATTCAACACAATGAGATCTATCGGTATCGATATTGGTGAATACTCAATTAAAGTTGTCGAACTTCTACAAAATAAAAAAAATATTTCCATCAATCAAATCCAAGAAAAAGTTTTAAATTTAAGTGGCTCTGACGGTGATCGCGAACTAGAAGCTATTGAATTTATGCGCAGTCTTATGAGTTCCCAAGATTTTTCCAACACGCGTTTTGTGATGGCTGTCCGCCAAGATAAAGTCACTTCACGCTTTAAAACTTTTCCGTTTTCAGACCGGCAAAAAATTCAAAAAAGTTTATCTTTTGAGATGGAAGAAGATATCCCATTTGATGCTGACAATTGTATTTTTGAAGCCAAAGTAGTACGCACCCAAGGCTTAACAGCTGAAGTTTTAGCAAATGCAGTACCCAAACGGCATATCGAAAAAATTATTTCCTTAGCTTCCGACTTTGGCATTGAACTGCACTGCATAACTGTAGAAGGGTTAGCTTTTGCCAATTTATTTGAAGCTTGGGATCAAGCGCCTCCAGTTATTCCTACAACTGATTTTCTATTAGAAGATCAATCGAAACCGAAAAAATTTCTACAATTGATTCTAAATGTTGGTCATAAAAAAACATTACTGACCGCTTATGAAAATAGACGATTGATCTTTACCCGAAGTCTTTTTTGGGGTGCTGATCAAATGATTCAAGATATTATTCGGCGTTACCAACTACCCGCTTTGGACGCCGCTCGCACTTTACAATCTCAAGGACAACTTTTACTTTCGAAACAAGATGCAAGTTTCGAGCAGGTGCAGCTTTCTGATGTGCTTAGTAAATCTTTACGCGAATTAGTCAGAGATTTACAGATGACAGTGTTGGAATTGCAAAGTGAATACAATGCCGAAATCACCGAAATCAACTTAACCGGTGGAGCAAGCCTCATTCAAAATTTAGGCGGCTTTTTAACCCAACATTTAGAAATACCCTGCAATCCAATTTCGTTACTTGAAGGGTATTCGGCATCGTTTGCAGCTCTTGGTTTAACTGAAACCCAATCTGTAGATGCACGCTTTAATGAAGCTGTAAGTTTTGCTTTAGAGTCTTATAAAAAGCCCCGTGCGCCAGCCATCAATTTATTAAAGGCGGAGTTTGCCAAGCAAAACGATCGACTTAAGTTATTATGGCAGCAATGGGGATCTATTGCACAAATTGCCGTAGCTAGCTTGATCGTGTTATTTTTCTGGTCCACCTTTCGCGAAAATTTATCCAGTAACTTAGTGGATAAAGGTGATGAGGCCTTGAAAGCACAGGCTAAAACTGTTGCCAAACTTCCAAAAAAGCAAGCTAACGAAGCCGGCATTAAAAAATATATTCGCGAAAATAAAAAGAAAGCCACCGAACTTAAGATGATTGCGCAAGTTGCAAAAATGAATTCGGCTTTAGAGATTCTAAAAAAAGTAAGTGATACAGCCCCTGGGAAAGAGCAAGTCAAAATAGATTTGATGAATTTTCAAGTCAAAGATGATGTTGTGCAAATGGTTGGCTATGCCAATACTCCAAAAGAAGTTGGCATTTTAGTACAAAATTTAAAGGCTTTAACAACAAACGGAACCGTTACGAATCAGCCCGGGAATTTAACTCCGGTGGTGAACCGTGTTTCATTTAATATATCCTTCAAAGCAGATCGGGGTCTTATCCGATGAGTCGTCTAGAGGATTTAAAAGAAAAAGTAAAATCAACCGCACTGCGGATTGGTCAGTCGATTCAAGAAACCGAAGCTTACAATAAGTTGAATGACCGCTATCAATCGTTAAGTGCTAATTCGCAAAAAGTTTTATGGCTTGCGGGAAGTTTTCTGATTGCCGCCATTATTTTATTTTATCCCCTTGGAAAACTTTCAGATTCACAAAGCTTAATTACTGCCTTTGAAGAAAAACGGGCCCTCATCCGGGAACTTTTTAGAACCTACCGCGAATCTTCGGGCCAAAGCATTGTCGCGGTCCCACCCCGACTTGAAACGCTAAAAGCTGCTGTTGAAACTATCTTAACGACAGCCAATTTAATTCCAGAGCAAAAAGTGGGAATTTTACAATCTTCACCCGAAGGTCGCTTGATACCAGCAAGCTTAGTGAATAATGTTCTTGAAATTAAATTAGCAAAACTAAATCTAAAACAAATTGTCGATATCGGAACATCAATCGTAGGTATTTCTGATAGCGTGAAAATGAAAGACTTGATAATCGCAGCCCACGCGCAGGACACCCGCTATTTTGATGTCACTTATAAATTGTATTCATTAAATGTTCCAGAACTATTACCAGAAGCTCCGCCTGAAATCGAAGTGAAACCTAAAAAAGGCTCGTCTTCAAGTAAAGGCACTTCCGGAAAAGGCTCTGAACCGGGCAAGAAGGATGGAGACAACGAATGATGAACGCGATCATTCGCAGCTTGCGGTTTCTATTTCGTCACTGGCTAAAAATAGTTTTAACATTTTGGTTCGCTGTCATTTTCATGTTTGTTTTATTTCCTGTGAACGATCTTAATGATCTCATCACCATGCAGGTTTCAAAATTAACAAATAAAAATGTATTTTTACAATTCGATAGCATCAGCTTAAACCCTTTTGGGCCCAAGGTGACTTTAGAAAAAGTTTCTGTCGACTCAGGTGATTATCCGACGATCACCGTGAATGAACTTTCGGCCTCACCCTCTTTTTCGGCTTTAATGAGCAAGCGTCCTGAGGGAACATTATCAGCACAAGGATTTTTAAAAGGTGACGTGAACATTCAACTGAAGGCCGGTCCTAAAACAGATGCGGGTCTGCAGCGTTCAAAACTAGATGTACAAGCTAAAAATATTAATTTAAAAGATGTGCGGGAATTAGCAAGCTTACCGGTCGCTTTGCAGGGTAAATTAAATTTAAGTTCAACTGTCTTGGCTGACTTAACTTTTACCGAGCAACCGGACGGAGAAGTCAGTTTAACAATTTCAAAATTTGAAATGCCCGGAGCCTCGGTTTCCCTAGCCGATCTTGGGCGAGTAAATCTACCCGAGATAAAGCTGGGTCAAATTGAACTTAAAGGAAAATTAGCCGGCGGTAAATTTTTAATTGAGTCCGGCAAAGTCGGCCTACCAACGGATGAACTTCACGGCGATATCAAAGGCGATTTAGGAATCAGTTTTTTAAATCGCGGTGGTCAAATTTTCCCAGTCATGGGCGGTTATAATATCGATCTTAATTTAACGGCGACATCGGCTTTTCGGGAACGCGCAAAATTTTTCTTAGGTTTCTTAGATGGCTACAAAACGGAAATGCCAAATGGCGCTGCCTACAAGTTTAAAATCAGCGCCACCGCTGCAGGAATGCCGCCCCAGTTCACTCCGTTAAGATAGTTTGAAAGCGTTGCTTTCGATAATCCGCCTTTCAAATCATGATGAACTTGCCTTGAAATAGGCTTCTATCTAAGCTGAGCTTGATCTGTGCACATACTTTCCGCAAATCAGAAGTCCTGATTGACTCACAAGGCACCCGAAAGCAAAAAGAAGAAGGGAGGGTTTATGTCTGGAGTAAATAAAGTAATGATCATTGGCCGTTTAGGTCAGGATCCTGAGATGAAGGCCGTTGGCCAAGGTTCGACTGTTACCCGTTTAAATGTCGCTACAAGCGAAAACTGGGTTGATAAAGGCGGCCAAAAGCAAGAACGTACTGAATGGCATCGTATCGTTGTCTGGGGGAAGCTTGCAGAAATCTGTGGTAAGTACCTAGCGAAAGGACGTCAAGTTTACGTCGAAGGTAAATTGCAAACACGTTCGTGGGAAGATAACGGTCAAAAGAAATATTCGACTGAAATCGTAGCTAGCACAGTGCAATTTTTAGGTTCAGGTAATGCTGAAACTGGAGCTGGCGCTGGCGCAAATGCAGGTCAATCGCAAGCACAGGCTGGCGGAAATGATTTTAATTTCTCTGATTTTGGACCAGAGCCAACTTTTAATCAGGGCGAAGAGATTCCTTTTTAATAAAAAAGATTTTTTTCTAAGCACATTTCAAAAAAAGTGGAAAAGACCTGACAAAGGTCTTTTCTTTTTTTGGTTTTATCATCAAGATAAATTCATGAAAGAACGACTTCTTTTATTTTTTACGATTGCCTTTTTAAGTAGCTGCAGCGTCTATCGGTCTCCCGAAAGAAAAGAATTTGAATCGGACTCCCCCCAATTTCGGGCGCAAAATTTATCAAAAGTCAGTTGTTCCAATTCTAGCGCACGTTCGAAGGCCTCGGCCTCACGTCTTATTACCGTTTACAAATCTTCGCCCACCTCAGACAATCAGTTTTTGTGGGAGTATATTATCGATCAGAATTCTGTCTTTGAATCCGATAATTTAGGCGGAGTGTATTGTGCATTTCAACATCGCTAAAATAATTGTAGCGATGTTATCACTATTTTTTTGCACAACTCTAAGTTTTGCTGCCGTTGTCACCCAAGTTAAAAATGGCAAAGTTTTAATTGATGCCCAAAATGACGATTTAGAAATCGATCAACAGTATTTTTTATTAAATTCTGCAAAAGCCAAAGTCGGAATTATTCTAATAACATCCATCAAAGGTGATAAGGCCGTAGCCAGCATCCTTAAAGGGAAATCAGATGGCACCGAAAACTTACTTGCTAAAGACGATGATTTTGACAAAGAAAAAAATCAAGTTTCAGGAACTGGCGCAAGCAGTACTGAAGCCAGCGGTACCTACCGTTTAACAACCAAAAAAATTGCGGGCTTATTGGGAATTATGAGTAACACCATGTCTGCCAAAGAAGCCGATGCCCAAGCGCCAACACCCAACCGCGATGACGTTAGTATGCAGGGTACGTCCATTGCTATTGCCGGCACCTTAGATTACCCGATTTATCCATGGATTACAGCGCATATGGCCTTAGGTTACGAGCCATTTTCTGCTGAAGGAACTTCAAGCATCAAGGGATGCGCGGAGTTAACTTCGTATGATTGTAATGTCAGTATTTCTTATTTGTCCGTAGGAGCATACGCGCGTTTTGATATTTACAAATCAAGAATTATTTATTGGGCGGGCCTGGGTGCAGCCAGCAAATTTCCAATTGTAAAAAATGGAACTGCTTTTCGATCAAACGATTTAAAGTTAACCGCAGCCTATGGAGTCATGGCAGGTCTTGAATATTTTTTGAATTATAAATTATTTATCCCGTTAACTTTACAGCAAGAATTTTTCATGAGTTCTGATACGGTAAAAGCCAGCCAGCTATCTGTGCGTGGCGGCCTTGGCCTTGCTTATTAGCCTTTAACCCTTTGCACGTCGATGATACCCTTAATTTTTTGCAACGCTAAAATAGCTGCAGACAGTTGTTGAACATCCGTCACAGAAATTTCAAACTGACAAATTGCTTTTTTATCGCGGGTGGTACGGATTTGTGCCGATTCGATGTTAATACCTTGAACAGCAAATGATTCCGACATTAATTTTAGTAATCCTGGAACGTCTTGACCGATCACTTCCAACTTCACTTGACGCTCTTGACCAATGCTTGCAGTTTTGGAATTCCATTCGACATCCACACGCCGCATGTGATCCATTTCAAAAACTTTGCGGCAATCGGCGCGGTGAATGATGATGCCTTTTCCACGGCTGATAAAACCTGTGATTGAATCGCCCGGAATGGGCCCACAGCATTTCGCAAAATGCACAAGCACATCCTCCATACCATCGACTGAAACCAGCGAGCTTGATTTTCGCATTTTAGCTTTAGCCGATTTGACAACTTTTTCTAAAAATGTACTGGATTCGGATTTTTCTATTTTTTCAATTTCTTTTTGTAAAGCATCGGGGCTTAAATTATCAATAAGATGTTTGGGCTCAAATTTGCCGTAACCCACGCGTGCATACAATTCTTCAACGTCGCCAACGCCACTTTCGCTCATGTATTTTTCAAACTCGGGACCTTTTAGATATTTCACCGCGGCTAAACCAAATTTACGAAATTCTTTTTCAACAATATCTTTTCCGATAGCGATGGAATTGCGCCGCTGCTCTTCTTTAACAAACTGGCGAATTTTTGACTTGGCTTTATTTGTTACCGCAAACTTCAGCCAATCTTTTGAGGGCGTTTGCGTTTTGGAGGCGATAATCTCCACCCGGTCGCCATTAGCTAATTTATGTTTCAGCGGGACCATTTTGCCATTTACGCGGGCGCCGGTACAGGTATTCCCCAGCGAAGTATGAATCGCGTACGCTAAATCTACGGGTGTCGAATTCTCTGGAAGCTCTTGCACATCACCCTTTGGAGTGAAGATATAAATATCGCGCTCCATTAAGTCTGTTTTCACCGTATCAAGAAATTCATCCGGAGACGAGCCCGCCTGATTAAGAGAAAATAAATCCCGCAACCAATTAGTTTTTTTAAGTTCTACCGCACTTAGTTGACCTTGCTCTTTATAATTCCAGTGAGCTGCGATTCCCTTTTCTGCAATCAAATGCATTTCAGTGGTTCGAATCTGAACTTCGATTCGATCACCACCCGGCCCAATGACAGTGGTATGTAAGGATTGGTAATTGTTAGATTTCGGCATCGCGATGAAATCTTTAAAACGCCCTGGGATCGGTTTCCAGATCGAGTGAATGTACCCCAGCACTTCATAGCATTCGACCAGGCTATCAACCGTTATGCGAAACGCAAGCACATCATAAATTTGATCGTACGATAAATTTCTAGAAGTCATTTTACGGTACACCGACCAAAGATGCTTCGATCTGCCATAAACTTTAAAATTTTTAATATTCGATTTGCCTAGAACCTCGTAAATGTTACGGCGAACATCATCGATATATTTACCGGTTTCATTTTCATTTTTTTCTAATAACTGCACCAATTCGTAATACTTATCAGGCCTTGAATAGCGAAAACACAAATCTTCTAATTCGATTTTTAAAGCACTGATACCAATACGTCCTGCCAGCGGACAATAGATTTCTAAAGTTTCTTGGGCAATTCGCACTTGTTTTTCATAGGGCATGTGGTTCAGGGTTCGCATGTTATGAAGCCGGTCAGCTAATTTCACTAAAACAACGCGCACATCTTTTCCCATGGCGACGATCATCTTTCGAATGTTCTCGCCCTGCTTATCAAAATTATTTCGAAAATTCATCTGACCAATTTTAGTCACACCGTCCACTAAGGCCGCGACAGTTTCACCGAATTCTTTTTTTACAATTTCTAAAGTGGCCGGTGTGTCTTCCACCGTGTCGTGCAGAAGGCCGGTGGCGATTGTATCTAAATCCAGCTTTAGATCTGCCAGAATTCCCGCAACATTTAGTGGATGCGTAATGTATTTTTCGCCTGAACGCCGAAGCTGTCCTTCGTGGGCTTTCTCAGCAAAAATATAAGCACGAGTAATGAAGTCGATATCGGCGGTGGGATGATAAGCCTTAATTTTTTCGCAAAGCTCGTCGACAGTTTTAATTTGAATTTGTGGAAGTTTATCATCGAGCAAAATTTCGAGCATATTCAATTAGTATAAACAATAAAAACCCGCGGTTTAAGCGGGTTGTTGATAATTAGCAAAAATAAATGAATTTACAGACTAAAGCTGGGTTAAATATTACTTATTTAAATCAAACAGCATGTCAGTGGTCGCTGTTTGTACGTCGATTTTTGATTCAAAACCAACATTACCCATCGCCACTTCACGTAGTGAATTCACGATGTACTTATTGTTCTTTTGAGCCACTGTACAATCGCTACCTTTTAGAAGCTGCTTCGCCCGCTTAGCTACTAATAAAACTAAAGCAAAACGATTAGGAACTTTATCCATGCAATCTTCAACGGTTACACGAGCCATACGAAAACCTCCAAAAGAAAATTTAAAGTGCAGCTCTCTAGAATAGCTCTAACCTATCCAAATCTCAACTGTTTTCTTAAATTCGGCAAAAGAATGTTCAAAGTCGTCGTTGATGATTTGGACGTCAAATTCATGGGCTTTGGCCATCTCTTTTTCAGCGTTTTTCATGCGAATGTCTAAATCGACCGGCGAAGCCCCGTCCCGTTTGATAACGCGGCGTCTAAGCTCATCGATGGATGGAGGCAGGATAAACACTGTTTTTGCGTCAGGAAATTTCTCTTTAAAGGTGATTACACCTTGAATATCAATATCCATGATAACGACTTTATCCCTAGCCCACGCCGAATGAATCTGTTCATAGGAAGTCCCATAGAAGTTTGTGTGCACTTCCGCCCACTCAATAAAAAAATCTTCCTTCACTTTTTTATTAAATTCTTCGATCGTGATAAAAAAGTAGGGTTTCCCTTCACTTTCGTGATGGCGCATGGGTCTGGTGGTGAAGGTAATAACATCATACAGCCGAGCATCTTCTTTAGAAATTTTCTCAACAAAACTACTTTTTCCGGCGCCACTTGGGGCCGCGACAATGATCATTCGCGTTTTCATTCGATATTTTGTACCTGTTCACGAATGCGTTCGATTAATGTTTTAGATTCGACGACGGCCTCAGTAATTCCGGCAACCTGACTTTTTGAGCCTATAGTATTTACTTCCCGTAATAACTCTTGGGTGTAAAAATCTAACTTTTTACCTTCAACCAGATCGCCTTCAATTAATTTCTCAAAATTCTTTAAGTGCTCAGATAGTCTTATGATTTCTTCGTTAATATCGGCCTTTTCAAGTTGCATCACAATTTCTTGCGAAATTCGCTGAGCATCGATCACTGAATTCGTGATTTCTTTGGCTAAGCGAAGCTTGATACGTGATTCAAAGCGCTCTTGTAAGACTTTGTTAGCCTCTTCACGCAGTTTTGAAATTTTCAGCATATGTTTTTGCAAATCTTTTAAATTTTTCGTTAAATCTTTTCTTAAAGCGGCGCCTTCACGAATGCGCTCAACTTCGATTTTTTTCAATGCGGCATCGAAAACTTTTTTGATCAGGCCCGCTTCATTTAAGTGAATCGCGTCTTGCTCTTCGACATGAATAACGTCCGGCATTTTAATAATTTGTTCAAGTTTAACAGGTTCTTTTAGGCCAATGTCCGTCGACATTTTTTTTAAAACTTTTAAGTATTCGGCGGCAAGTTTTGTGTTTCCAACAATACGGGCCGAGGACCCTGAAACTTTGAGCTTTCGCGAAATATAAATATCAACAGTACCGCGAGAAATTGTGGCCGCTATTTTTTTTTTCAATTCACTTTCAAATGTGTAATAAAGTCTTGGTGTGTGAAAACGAGTTTCCAAATACCGGCCATTCACGGCACGGATGCTGACTTCGATGGTAAGATCATTGCTTTGAACTCGCGCGACTCCGAAACCTGTCATACTTTTCATAGTTGTATTATCCCTTTGCTTCGGGCTTGCGGTCAATTCCTGCTAAAAAACCATCAAGATGTTTTTCTAACTGCTGCAATGAATCAGCTGTAAAATCTGACCAAAGAATAGACTCATCCCGCTTAAACCAGGTTTTTTGCTTCTTAATTAACTTCATGGTGCTTGAAACGATATTTTTTAAAAGCTCATCCCTAGAGTTATTATGTAACAAATGATCGACGACCTGTTTAAAGCCCACGCTGAATAATGGCGCCCAATTTTGAAAACCCTTATCCAGCAACTGTTGGGTTTCGCGAATAATACCGTTTTCTATCATCTTGGCCGCACGCTCGTGAATTTTTATGGATGCATTTTCTTTGATTAAACTAAAACCAATCTTGATGTACGGAAATGGAAATGCATTTTTGTTAAGACTAAGTTGGCTTTGCTGTTTTAGCTGGCTCGGAGTTTTTTTATTATATCTTAAAATTTCAATGGCTCTGGCTAATCGATAATGATCATGAATATGAATTCCGTGCTTTGGATCAGCCAAAGTCAATTCTGCAAACATTTTTTCGGCACCCTGCTGTTTCAGCTCAAGCTCGATTTGATCCTTATTCACTTTTTCTATCGGCAGAATATCGTACATTCCTTTTTCAAGAGCCTGGATATAAAAACCCGTTCCACCGACAATAAATACTGGAAATTTTAACGACTCAGATTCTATCAATTTATAAAAATCGCGAATATAGTTTCCCGCGGTCATTTCTTCCGGAGCTTCAATATAGGAATACAAGTGATGGGGAACCTGTTGATGCTCGCTTAATGACGGAGCTGCAGAGCCAATTTCTAAGCCTTTATAAAATTGCACGCTATCAATATTAAGAATACTTCCATTGTGTTTTTGAGCCATGGCCAAGGCCCAAGCGGTTTTTCCTGCGCCGGTGGGACCCACAACAAACACAAATTTCATTTCATTGTTTTGCAAATTAATTAATGCGTCCAAATAACCTATCAAGCTCTAAAAAAGTTGTCTCGACCGAAACAGGTCTGCCATGGGGACAGAAGCTTGATAAAGCAAAGCGATCCATAGAATGTAATAGCTCTTGCATTTGTTGATGACTTAAACTTTGCCCAGCACGAACCACTGAATGGCACGCCATGGTTGCAAACAAATCGGAAACCTTTTTTTCGATGGCATAAGTTCCACCGTTTTCTTCAAGATCACTAGACATTTTTTCGAATAACTTCGGAAGTGCTGATTCTTTTATTAAGCTGGGCGCTGATTTGATACCCAAACTTATCGGACCTAATCTCTCTATCGAAATTCCTAATTCTGAAATTTGAGGCTCAATAGCCAATAAAACCTCGATCTTATCCTCGGTCAAGTCGATAACGAAGGGAAATAAGTAGTCTTGAATATCATATTTTTTAGTGCGCCACGATTCCATAAGTGATTCAAAAACAACGCGCTCGTGGGCGGCATGCTGATCCACATAAACTAGCCGATCATTTTTTTGACAAAGCATGTATGTTAAATTCGCCTGTCCTAATATTTGTAACGAAGACCAATACCCTTGCGGTTGAAGTCGCTCTAGCAGATCTTTGGTAATGCCAAAATCTTTTTGGCGAAACTGAGTTTGACCAAAGCTATGATCGTGGAAAGATAAATTTTTCACAGGGTGCGATTGGTTTTTTAAAACCTCATATCCTTGCTCAAAACTTGTTGTTTGCTCGCTTGCAATCAACGTTGATGACTGATTTTTTCCAAGCCATGGCGCCTTTTCTAAAGCTTGCCGCAAAGTTCCGTGCACACAGCGAAATGCGCCCGAAGCATCTTGAAATTTAACTTGGCTTTTTGTTGGATGAATATTTACATCGATCTCGGCTGGATGACAGCGAAGTGATACAACAGCGTAGGGATATTCCCCATGCATTAGTAAACTGCGGTAAGAGTCCATAACGGCCGCATGCAAGGCACGGTCTTGAATAAAACGTTTTTGTGCAAAGACCCAAATTTGTTTTGCTGTTTTATTTACATCATAGGGTGAAGAAAAAATAATTTCCGCAGAATACGAGTCTGTTGCATGCACGGCTGAAAATAAATTTTCTTTTTCTAGCACATCCTGAGCTCGCGCCAATAAAGATGGGCGCTTTTGAAAATAAAGTTGAAGCTTCCCGTCTTGTAAATATTTGAATTCAATTTCAGGATGAGCTAATGCGCAAGCTCTAACAATTTGTTTTATTTGTTGAGACTCACTGGCTTCCGATTTTAAAAATTTTAAGCGTGCTGGAACATTTTCAAAAAGATTTTCTATTTGGATTTCTGTACCTATTTCCCTAGAACTTGGCTGAACTTTTGAAACTTTACCGAATTCGCAAAGCACCTGACTTGGCTTTTTTTCTTCATGATGAATACTAGCAATGGATAATTTTGAAACAGCCGCAATGCTAGCAAGTGCTTCGCCGCGAAAACCAAAAGATGATAGATTCCATAAATCATCGGAATGTTGAATTTTACTGGTGGCATGGCGCTTAACCGCCTCTGGCAGTTCGCTGGATATTATGCCATCTCCATTGTCAGATATTTTTACAAAGCGGCCCCCGCTAGCAACTTCGATGTAAATTTCAGTGGCTTTGGCATCGATGCTATTTTCAATAAGCTCTTTGACCAAATGGGCAGGGCGCTCAACAACCTCGCCGGCTGCAATTTGGTTTACGACATCTGCGGATAATATCTGAATAGACATGCCATTTTATAGATTCTACGCCCTAAAAAAGCAACGAAAGCCCTAAGCCGCCATAGTTGCTGCGATCGAAGAAGTATTTTAGTGAAAAATCAAATGCTGCTTTTTTAAAGTGCACTAATAAACCGCCCTCCAGTACGACGCCAACCGACAAGTCCTGCAGATCGTACGATTTTAGGGTGGTTGCGACCTTTACTTTAGAAAAGTGGGCCATGACGGAACCTCCATAACGAAGGGCCGCTGAAGCAGATATCGGAATATTATTGTTAATCCCATACAAACCCCAAACGTTGATACCCTCGACCGATCCCGAAGTTTTTTGCGCGTAGTACTTTGGGGCTTTAAAAGCTGCAAAAACTTCATAGCTTGCATCTGAAATATGTTTGTAGCCAACGGCTAACAAGTCATCGACTTGGGTTCCACCCATAGTATCTTCATGCAAATTAATTATTTGAACCGAAAATCCACTTAGATTGTAATCAAAAACCTCTTCTTCATCCGCTTCTTCAGTTTCTTGTTCTAATTTTTTTTTCTCAAGCTTTAACTGCGCGGCCGATTTTTTCTTTTCAGCCTGCCTTCTTAATTCCTCTTCATCAAGAAAAGGCTTAGCTTCAAAACTTTTTCCGTTGATCTCAACTTCATGATCAGGGATGAAGCCAATTTTTCCAGATTTTAATTTAATCTTATAAAATCCATCGTAAAGTTTTTTAGCGACCAAAAATGATTCATCTTTTTTAACATTCGCTACGATGTCGGCATCAAAACTGGCATTAGCATATACGTCCGCGTCCGCTACATTAATTTTTCCAATTCGCGCCGCAAAAGATTGACCGGAAAACAGAATTATATAAAGTAATAGATTTAGGAGTTTCATCGCACCTGATTATAGGGTGATGAAGCTAAACTTTTAAAGAAAGATTTTGCGTTGGCGCAGTAGGCTTTTTATTGGGGTTTGCTTTTACTTTTGGAAGAATAACCGGAGGCCGCAGCAAATGAGCTGGCGAATCGGCTCTTTTATCTAGAAATGCTTTTATTTTAAGCCCTGCTTGCTCTGGATTACGCATATAAAGCACCGGATCAAAACCGCAATTCTGGCAAAGCATAGAACCGCGCCATTTTAACTGGCTGAAAATTTCTCCGGTGATCAGCAACATTCCGACGTACAAAAGACCTCGTGGATCGAATGTTTTAAAAATAACAAACGTCAGCACCACGCCCAAAAAAATCAAGCCAAGTATTTCAATAAAAGATAAACTTTTGTGCGCATAGACTTTACGGGAAGTTTTACAAAAAGCGCAATAACATGAACGACGTTGCTTGATCATATCTATCAGTTTGCCAAAGCCTGTAGAAGTTTTCTATGCTGATCGCTATGAACTTAAAGAACCTCGTCCTTAGGCCTAACTGTTTACTCACGAAAAGCCCCTTAGTCTTTCTTTCTGGACCCCGTTCACTTTTTTTCTTTAGTAAACCCTATGGGGATTTACCTGCTTTTCTTTTCGAACACGGATACCGCATAGCAATTCCAAGTCTTCCCTTCACCAGCAGGCAAGGCAGAAGTAACGCTTTTACCAATTGGGTGCAGACGCAAAAAGATAAAACTTTTCATATTATAACTGATGAATTCACTTTTGAGGAATTTGAAAAACAGCTGCATGAACCCTATGTTCGTAGTTTAACGGTGCTAACGACCAAAACTGGTGATGTCGGAGTGGCAAACACCCAGCAATCGTTATTTCAGATGCATCGGGAAAATCTACATACTACCGGGGAAACCTTTCATTATAAATTACATAAATTATGGGTGGGGGCAAAAAACCGAAGGGCAACGCCGTTTGATCTTACTTTTCACTCTGCGAATGACTTCGCCTACCAGCGTTTTCTTGACCATTGTGTAAAACTTGCCGAGAGTGAAATGTATGCGTGATGTTTCGCCGGATCAAAAATCAGTAGATATTAAAAGTCTTATACAAGACTTAATCGCATTTGTAAAAAACCCCATCGAAAAAATTGCCAAACTGCCTGATTGGAACTGGCCTTCTGTTTTTACAATTCAGATTTTATTGGCATTATGCTCGGGCCTACTTTCAGGTTTAATAAAATTAAATTTTTACCGCGTGCTTTACGGATTATTTTTGATGCCGATTGTGACAACCATAAGCGCTTTGTTACTAGCTTTATTTATCTATTATTATTTCCAATTTATGGAGAATCGCACAGAAAGTTTTCGTAAAATATTTATTTTAGTAATTCTATCTTCAATTCCGTTTTATATTTTTCAAATCGTTTCAGAATATTTTGCACCAATCACGTTGATCGGTTTTGGCTTTACTTCATTATTGGCCATAGTTGGACTAAATGAAAATTTTAAGGTCGAGCGTAAGCGCTGCTACTTTTTAATAGGTGGTTTGTTCTTATTCGTGCTGCTGGCCTGGGTTACTAATCTTAATTAAGATTTCCCTGTCGAACCAAATCCACCAATACCACGGTCAGTATTCGATAATTCATTGGCCAATTCGAATTCTGCCAAAATGACCGGAGCAATAACCAACTGTGCACAGCGGTCTTGATCGTTGATAAGCACGTCTTCTTGGCCAAGATTAATAACTATAATTTTCACTTCACCACGGTAATCAGCATCGATAGTTCCCGGAGTATTTAGCACCGTTAAGCCTTGCTTAGCCGCCCAGCCACTGCGGGGCCTTGCTTGAATTTCAAAGCCCAGCGGAATTTCAAACGACAATCCCGTCGGAATCATGGCGCGGTCGCCTTTTTTTAACAAAAGTGGTTTATCAAGTTGAGCGCGCACATCAAAGCCGCTGGCCCCAGTAGATTGGTAAGATGGCAATTCGCCCTTAAAATGATTCCAAGTTTTAATCTTAACTTTCATTTGTGATCTCCTGTTATTCCAACTGAATTAGGCGTTACGCTTTTTAGTGAAGTCGTAATTTTGTAGCCATGGCTTTAGATCTTTTAGCTTGGGTCCCATCAAAATGACAGAAATTTTGGCTAAATCAAAATGTTCTTTCAGATAAGCTTTGATCGATTTTTCAGTCACAGCATTAATGCTTTCAATTACTTTTTCAACCGATCGGTAGTCGCCAAAAATCATTTCATTGACGCCCAAAGACGACATGCGATTTTCAATGTCATCAGAACCCATTAGCAATTGTCCACGGACCTGAGTTTTAAAAAGATCAACGTCCGACTTTTTAAAGCCAAGTTTTTTAAGCTTAAGAAGTTCATCCGCAATAATATGTAATACTTTTTTCACTTTAGCGGTGTCTGTCCCTGCATAAATTGAAATATTTCCCGAATCAACATTCGTATTAAGTGAGGAAAAAACACTGTAAGCTAGGCCTTGCTTTTCACGTATGGACTGATACAGCCTTGAGGTCATGCCACCACCAAGTAGTGTATTTACAATAAAAGCTTCAAACCGATACTTATCTTGAAAACTGGTCGAGGGAAATCCCAATAAAATGTGGGCCTGTTCCATTTCTTTTTCATAAATTTTTCGCGCCACTTTCCAGCGCGGTGCGCGGCGAACTGGATTGGCAGTAAATTTCTTGCGCGTGCGAAATAGCTTTTGCGATTCGATAACCAGTTCGTCATGATCAACCGGACCCGCAGCACTGACGATCAAATTCTTTCCTTGATAATATTTCTTATAGAATTCTAAAACTTTTTTCTGGGTCATTTTTTGAATTGTTTTACTTTGCCCAAGGATCTGCCGCCCAAGTGGATGATTCTTATAAACTTCTTCAAAAAAATAATCGTAAATTATTTCTTCATCGGCATCATCGCTCATGGCGATTTCTTGCAAAATTACTTTTTTCTCAAGCTCGAAATCTTTTTTTGCAAGCTTCATATTGCAAACCAGATCAGCCAAAACTTCAAGGCCAAGCTTCCAATCTTCTTTCAAAACCGTACAGTGATAAGTTGTGTATTCCCTTGTGGTGTAGGCGTTAAGTTCTCCGCCTAGCGATTCCAAAGATTTTGCAATCTGGTAAGCATTTCTGGTTTTGGTACCTTTAAAAACTAAATGCTCGACGAAATGAGACAATCCCACATCTTCTTCGGCTTCGTCGCGGGTTCCGGTAAGAACCCAAACTCCAAGCGAAACAGATTTAGAATACGGATGGTTTTCTGTAACCACCCGAACTCCGTTTGATAAAACTGATTTTTTAAATGAACTCACGAGTATGATTTCAATAGCTGTGGGCTATTGCAACAAAGCCTTACGTGAAAGCTTAATTCGACCGGCACGGTCAACTTCAAGCACTTTAACGTCGATCATTTCACCTTCTTTTAAGACATCAGTGACTTGGCGAACGCGCTCGTTAGCAATTTCAGAAATATGTAGTAGTCCTTGGGTATTCGGTAAAATTTCAACGAAGGCGCCGAACTCTGCAATTTTCATTACTTTACCGCTGTAGGTTTTTCCAACTTCGGCTTCTGCACAAATTCCTTCAATGATCGCAATTGCTTTTTTCACAGCGATAGGATCTGCCGACGCAATATTAATTGTTCCATCATCTTGAATTTCAATTTTAACACCCGTCTGTTCAGTGATGCCACGGATAACTTTTCCGCCGGAACCAATAACTTCACGGATTTTATCAGGCTTAATTTTAATCGTCACAATACGCGGAGCAAATTCAGAAATTTGACCACGCGGCACTTTCATCACTTTTTCCATCTCACTTAAGATATGAATTCGTCCATCACGTGCTTGGTTTAGCGCTGTTTCCATAACTGCAAAACTGACAGAATCAATTTTGATGTCCATTTGTAA
>JAYUWH010000072.1:0-15223 GCA_043753645.1 Bdellovibrionales bacterium | reverse complement strand
GTTGTTATGCAAAGAGGCCCTGCACCGCTACGATGCATAAAAGGATCTTAGGCGAGCTTAAGATCCGAGAATAAGACTGGTTTTAGGTTGTCATTTTGAGCTTGGGTGCACTTATGTGATGGAGTTTCTTAGCTTTTCAAGTTTTTCATTAATTTCTTGTGTGGCCAAGTGCGGTGAAAAGTTTATTTGACCGGTTTTGTAGGTCATATTTATAGGTGCAACGATGTAGCTTGGATCAACACTTTCAAGGTGAGTTTAAATCAGCTTATGGAAGTCTCCAAACGAAACTTCGTTTCTGCGAACTCCACGGAGTGTCATTATATAGTGGGTGTGCTGAAGGGCGGTGGGTTGGTGTTTAAACAATGATGTGCAACTGCTAAGAAGCAACGATTCCGATAAGCACGAAGTTAATGCTTTCATGGATCCCTACCATTGGAGGGATGTTCTCTAAAAGTATTCAAACATCACCAGTGCTTTATAGCGAGTAAAACTACGGCTAGAACGAAGACCCTAGTCTTAGCACTGAATTAAATGCAATTAGCGCCGCGATTTTTAATAAAAATATTTCATCAAATTCAATTAAAACGAGTTTGACATCTTGCGACATTGGTTGAAGTGCGGTATAAGATCTGAGTTTCAATTCACACGGGGGAAATTATGTCAGAGATCCAGTCATTGGCTGAGGCCGATCGTATTCTTAATCAGGAAAAGGTTGAGCAAAAGAACCTAGAAACAGTCGAAAAGAAAAAGTTAGATCGTGCAAACTCACGCGATGAAGATATGGATGAGGACGGGGATGACGAGCTGAATGAAAAAGGCATGTCGAAAGAAGAAATCGAAGCGGCCGAAATTCAAGAGGCCATGCAGAATAATCCAAGTGCTTTCGCTGAAGACGAAGAAGAATTTAACTTCGACGCGGTTGAAAATATCTTAGAACTTCCAGAGAATGAATTTCCGAAGTTTACGCTAGCTAAGAATAAGGCGCGCTTTTTACGTATGGTGTCTTGGTACCGTCAAAAAGAAGAGTGGATTGAAGTGGCTCCAGTCAGTGGAGTTGCGAAATTGTTTAAGCAGCAATCGAAAGAGCTTGAAGGCATTCGCTCAAGCAAATTGGATTATGAAATGGAGCTTGAGACGGGCACGTTAACGCCGTCACAAAGATCTTATCGTCGTGATGAGTTAAAAATGTGTCGCGTTCAAGAAAAAATGGCCGTGCATTTAATTTCTAAACTTCAGGTCAAAATTAAATCTGGCCGCAGATAATTTAAAGACCTAGTTGTCAGGTAAACCTTTGTAAGCGCATAATTTATTATGCGCTTTTTTTTTATGATCATTACCATTGTTGTGGCCGGCCCTGTGCGGGCAGACTCTTTTAAACAAAAACATTTCGATCCTGTTATTGAAAAGGCCACCGACGGCACGTCGTTAAAAATTGTTTTAGCTGCGGGATTATCTACAGCCTTAACTCGGCCCTATGATGATGACATAAGGGCGACGTATAAAAATCATCAGAAAATGACCGAGTCACAAGCCCACTCTGGAGACCTTCTTGGTTCTGGAGTTACCGGCGTCGTCGCCTTGGGAGCACAGTATTTTTTTGATGATAACGAAAACCACTATCAGTCGCATGCGCGCACCTTGGTGTATTCAACGCTGGTCAATTTCGCATTTAAAAGCGCTTTTTCACGCCCACGTCCCAATGAAAACGACCGCTATTCATTTCCTTCGGGGCATACCACGACATCTTTCGCAACAGCTACCAGTTTGACCTACGCTTATGGCTGGAAGGCAGCCATCATTGCCTATCCTGTGGCTGCGTTCGTGGGGCTATCAAGATTGTCAGATGATGCCCATTGGGGAAGTGATGTGGTCGCTGGAGCATTTCTTGGAGTGTTTATGGCAAGAAGTTGTTTTTATAAACTTGATGATAAAGATAAAATCGCAGGTGAGATACGCCAAATCGAATATTTTCCAATTATTGAACCTGGCAAAAGTGGTCTTGGTCTGGTCTATGTCTTCTAAAGTTTTGTTTTTTGTCTTAAAGTAATACAAAAACATCGTTATTTTGAATTTTTGCAAGAAATAATTATTTTTTAAGACCCCCTTTAATTTTTTTCATTTCAATCCGATACATTCATTGTGAGTCGTTTGAATCATAAAACTAGAAAAGGGAGGCCTCATGGCTCGTTCGTTTGTTTACATCGTTAGTGAGAATCCGGAAGTGATCGAGAAAATTAAAAAATCTAACGAAGGTGAAGACGTCAGTTTTTACACGTACGCTGGACAGCAGTGGCGTGAAGGCTTAGATAATCCTTTTTTTCGCTCGCAGTTAGTCAATGGAGTGCCAGCTTTAGCTTCTGGACTTAGTCCATTAACAGCTGAACCGATGGGACACAATGTTGTTTCCTTCCCAGTTCCAAACGAGCACAAAGTGCAAAAGATGGATGAGCTTGAAGCAAAAGCTATTGAATCAGCCATCAATCAATTTAAAGGTAATTTAACTGAAGCTGCGAAAGCTTTAGGAATCGGTCGAGCTACTTTGTACCGCAAAGTAAAACAGTACCACATTGATCCATCGCAAGCTCGCCGCCGTAAAATCGCAGCTTAAGAGCCATTTAAATAGTTTATAGCGAAGGCATCTCGACATTTATCGAGTTGCCTTTTTTTATTGGTGAGCCCACTCGTCTTTGCCGCAAATTACTGGCATGATAAAACGATGACCCAAAAAACAATGACCCTATTATCTATGTGCGCAGTTATCGTGGCTGCTGTCGGAGCCAACGAATTCGTCTTAAAAACATCAGCGTCTGATCAAGATCGGCAAGTCGCAAGTTTTGCCCAGCGGTATGAGCCTGAACAAATTAAATGGGAGCAAGAATTAGCAGATTCGATTTCTAAAGATTCGCAATCAAAGACTATATTGGCTGCTAAGCCTTCACCACAAGATCGTATGCTGTTTGAACTTTTAGAAGGTCATTACGCAGCCGAAACAGATTTGGGTAAAATTAAAAAAATAACACTTTTACCAAATCAGGCTCCGCTTGAAATTAATACCAATGTTTTTTTAAAAAAATACGCTTCATTAATGCAAGATTTTACTGCGTATAACATAAGACCTGCTACCGGAGCTACAGACACGGCAGAGCTTACCGGAAAATCTGGCGAAGTTGTTGGTAATCTTGTGATCAGCCGAGATGACAAAGGTCGAGTTCTGTCTATCGAAATTCGCTAGAAAAATAAATTTCGTAACACTGAAAATATCTGCAAGCTGTTGGGAATTCAGCCGATAAGTAGAAATGGTTTTTGATAATAGTTCTGGTTATAATAGTTCAGCTGATAATAGCTTGCAAAAAAAGGTTGATCACTTAGAACTTGAAAATAAAGCTTCAGTTCTTGATCGGCTTTTTTCATTCTTATTGGATTACTTAATTTTATCTCCTGTCGTTAGTTTTTTAATTTTAGTTTTTTTTAAAGCAGAAATTTCAGTTTGGAAAGAGTATTCGTATAGTGCAGAGCTGCAGCCCACCTTTTTTTTGTTAGCTCTTGCTTACATTTTCTTTTTTAGTTTGCTGCAAAGCTTGTTTGCCTTTTACTGGCTAGCAACGCCAGGACAGTATTTTTTAAAGCTTAAATTGCAAGATGAAAAACCTGAAGGTATGCGCTTTCTAAGACTGCTGCTAAGGCAGTTGTCTTTTTGGATGTCCGTAGCTTTGCTGGGATTTCCTTGGTTAAGTGTTCTAGCCCACGCCAAACAGAAAACATTTTATGACCGACTTAGCGAATTTCGTGTTATTTCACTAAAACAAAATCAGAAATATCTAAGCTTTGAATTTGAAACTAAATACTGGCAAGCGCTGGTGGCAACTTTTATGGTTTTTATTGGCGCCTTACTTCTGGCCTACGGTTGGCAGCAGCATCGAAATATTAAATCATCAAGCTACACGTTTGAAAAAATGAAAAAGCAAAATTATTTTTGCAATGATTTAAAATCAGTTCATCTTAAAGACCGCTTGCAGACGGTTATTGCCTTAAATTTAGTGGGTCAAATTACGGACGAGTGTGTCGACCGCGAGGCCGACTTTGTTTTATGGAAAAGTCGTGATCACGAACAACGAAGCTTGGCTTATTATGCAAAGTCATTAACAGAAAAAGAATTTAAAAATGAAGAACGATATTTGCTGCAAGCGTGTGATGGCGACAAAACCAAGTACTTAGGTTGTAAGCTAGCAGATGCCTTCTTGAAAGACGATATGAATTTGTTATATAAAACTTTAGCAAGCTCAGAATTTGAGAAAAATTTAATGATCTCTACTTTGCGCTATGAATTAGGTAACGTGCTGGAAAAATCCCAAGACCGTACCAAAAATTTTCAGGCTTTAAAAAAATATGATACTCATTTGGCCGTAAAAAGATATTTACTTAATGAAATCCTAAACTCTCAATTTGAAAAAGGTAGCCAGGAAAGAATGCCGGCCTCTGCGAAGCCGCCCGCAAAATATGCGAAAGAAGTTGTAGAAACTGATTTGCTTTACGCAAGAAAGCTTTTACATGAAATGCAGTAAAGGCTGCCCATGATTTTTCCGGGGTCCTTAAATAGTCACTATTTGCGTCCTAAAATAAATTTAGCATGGGCCGTTGTCCTCATGAACATTGCGATTTATGTTGCCGTAAATATTTCATTTCATGGCTGGCCGCAAAAGAACAGTGTCCAAGAGTTAGAAAATAAAAACTTTAATCAAAACTTAAGTCTGATGTATTTGCAAACTTTAGATCCGCTCGAGAAAATAGATTTAGTAACATTACCGACTGAAAGAATCGCAACGCGCGCCATTCGAGATCAGCGATTTTGGACGCGTGCTGCTTATTTTCCATTTGCGGGCGATCAGGTGCAAATTGCTGATTTGAAAAGAATGCTAACTCATTTAAAAGTAGATTATCAGAATTCGGTTCAATACCAATTTGGATTAGGCGCACAACAGACTTCGCCGTGGGCCTGGATAACTTATCAGTTCACTCATTTTTCTTTTCTGCATTTATTAAGTAACTTAATTTTTTTATTTTTAATTATTTCACTACTTGAGCGTGACGTCGCTATGGGATGGATTGCGGCCGTGTACCTTTTAGGTGGCATCGGCGGCGGCGTCGGATTTCTAATGTTTAACAGTGACGTGGATCTGTCCGTCATCGGTGCCAGCGGTTCGGTTTGTGCTTTACTTTGTTTTCTGTTAGTCGTTAAAGGTACTAAAAATATACCGTGGATTTACTTTATTGCGCCTGTGCCAAAAGGTTATGGTGAAATTTATTTGCCTGTCTTTTTAATTTTACCAGTTTATTTAATTTCTGACTTTAGTTCACTGCTGTGGGAGCCCTCAGGCATAACCTCCACCACGGCCCATTCGGCCCATGTGGGTGGCACCCTAACAGGATTAGTTTTAGGCACGTTGTTTTTACTCGAGCACTTCTTCCGGAGCAAAGCCCCGGCGCATCGTATTTTCAGTGATAACGATGGGCTCAACAAACTGCTTTAAATAATCAGGGCCACCAGTTTTAGAACCGATTCCTGACATTTTAAAACCACCAAAAGGATGCCGGTCCACCATGGCTCCAGTGATACCGCGGTTGATATACATGTTTCCAACTTCAAGTTCGTTTTTAACTTTTTCAATATTGGCTGGAGATCTTGAAAATATGCCGCCCGTTAGTGCGTATTCGGTTGAGTTTGCAAATTCAATCGCTTGATCAAGATCCTTCGCTTTAATAATTGCGATCACCGGACCAAAAAATTCATTCTGTGCAACGTAATCATTAAATTTGACATCGCCAAAAATGGTAGCCGGAACATAGTAGCCATTCGTAGGAGCTGTACCATGAAATACCACCTGATGTTTTGTTGAATACTCTGCAATGACACTTAGTAAACGTTGCTGAGCTTCTTCATCGACGACGGGGCCAAAATAAGATTTTGGATTTTCTGCTGATAAAACTTCGATTGACATGGCCGCTTCTTTTAAGCGTTCAGTGAATTTATCATAGACGCCAGCTAGCACAATCACGCGGGATGCAGCGGAACATTTTTGGCCCGAAAAACCAAAGGCTGAATACAAGACGCCATCGACGGCTTCATCAAGATCCGCATCGCTATCGATAATGATTGCGTTTTTTCCGCCCATTTCAATGATGCACCTTTTGACATGCTGTTGACCGGGTTGCACGACAGCTGCATTTTTAGCTATCAATAAACCAACGGCTTTCGATCCGGTAAAAGCTATGGTTGTTGTTAATTTGTGTTTTACTAAAAAATCTCCGACATTTTCACCGTAGCCTGGTAGAAACTGCACAACATTTTTCGGAACTTTGGCTTCAATTAATAATTCCATCAAGCCAAGGGCCACCAGCGAACTTTGCTCGGCCGGTTTCATGATGACGGTATTGCCAGTGACCATGGCGGCAGCCACTTGGCCCGCAAGTATCGCCAGCGGAAAATTCCACGGAGAAATAACAGTGACCACGCCGCGTGGTTTGTAGATGTAATGGCTGATTTCTGCGGGGGCATGTCCTACGCGAAGGGGGTGCGCAAGTTGAATCATGTGATTGGCATAGTACCGGCAAAAATCGATGGCTTCAGCGACGTCAGCATCGGCTTCAGCCCAGGGCTTTCCGACTTCAAGAATCTGAGTTGCCATAAGTTCATATTTCTTTTTTACCATCAAATCTGCGACTCGATTTAAATAACCCGCGCGTTCAACAGGACTTACTTTTTTCCAACTGGCAAAAGCTGTCTGGGCGGATTGCAAAGCTTGCTCGGCCTGCTCGGTCGAGGCCATTTGCACATTGGCCACGATTTCAGAACTGTTGGACGGATTCGCGCGCTGATACAAAGTGTTTGATTTTGCATTTTCATTGCCAATCATAGGCATGACCGTTTTTGGCAGTTGTTTTTTTAAATTCGCTACAGCTGTTTGCGTTTTTTCACGAACATCTTTCATTGCAAAATCTAAGTAAGGCTCGTTATAAAAATGTTTTTTACTTTTGACGGGCTCTGCATTTGTCACCATCAAATTTGTAGCAGGATCTTTAAGAAGCTCGGCCGGAGTTTTTGATTCTGCAAATTTTCCGCGAAGCCAAGATTCGTTCGACGTATTTTCTAAAAGCCTTCGCACTAAGTAAGCCATACCCGGAATTAATTCTCCGACCGGTGCGTATTCACGCACGCGGTAACCCATATCAGATAACGTCTTTTTAATGGGTTCAGCCATGCCGTAAAGCATTTGAATTTCATAGGCATTCTTTGGCAGGCCCAACTGATCAGCTTTGATCAGTGCTGCGGCCAGCGTACGGACATTGTGCGAAGCCAGGGCCACGCGAATGTAGCGGTAATTTTCAAGTAATAAACTTGCACAACGTTCGTAGTTGGCATCGCTTTCAGCTTTATTCGTGTAAACGGGAATCGACCAGCCACGTTGATTGGCTTCGATAGTTTCTGAATCCCAGTACGCGCCCTTAACTAATCGAATGGTAAAAATCGTTTCACGTTTTTTCGCAAATTCAATCATGGTGCAAATGTCTTCATACGAATCACGAAGATAGGCTTGAATTACGCAACCAAAAAATTTATAGGCACGGAATTCAGGTTCGTTAATTAATTCTTGAAAAACTTCGACGGTCATATGCTTTACCGCATAATGTTCCATGTCTAAATTGATAAAAGCGCCTAACTCCATTCCTTTTCTAAAGACGGGGCGCAGGCGATCTTTGACTTTTTCCTTGGATTGCTCCCAGGCTTTGTCCGAAATTTGTGAATACAAGGCCGTCATTTTTACGGACACATTAACTTTAGGAATCGCGCCATCGGCATCGCGGTCAAGCTGCGGAATTTCATCCCAAGTTTTTGCATCACGCGCTAACCATTCGATAAGTTCTAAATAACGACGCTGATAGTCCAGAGCTTCTTTTTCAGATAAAGTGGCTTCGCCAAGGATGTCGACCGTGAATGTTAAATTATTTTTTCTAGCTTTTTTTAAAACAGTTAAAGCTTCATTTGCATCTTCGCCAGTGATGAACATTTTGGCCATGGCCATCACATTTTTTTTGATGGCACCGGCCATTAAACCCGGCGCCAACGATCCTAGCCCAAGTCCTACGTTAAAAATGGCCGGTAATTCTGTTTTGCCGCCTTCTGAAAAATATTCCTTCAAATGAGTCGCTACATCATCCCCAGAATTTAATGACGGAAGGACATCGACAAAGCGAAACATGTTGGTTTTGAATTTTTCGTTTTTCATGCTCCAGTCCATAATCGAGCCATACCAAAAATCTTTTGAAAATAAAGAAACCTTGGCCCGGGACTCCATTTTTTTTAAAATTTCTTCACCTTTTGCAATGATTTTTGTTTGTGTGTCAGTTGAGGCTTGGGACATGCGCGCTCCTTAAAAAATGATAAATAGGGCTTAAATTCGAGGTGAAGTTTCGCTTACAGGACGTCCCAATGGCAAGTCAAAAGCACGTGTTTTCCCGAGCGCAGTTCTGCTTGTAAAATATCTCCGGCGGCTAGGGGGCCGACCCCTGCTGGAGTGCCGGTTAGCAGGATATCGTTGGGACGAATAGGAAAATGCAGTTTTATAAAGTCCAATAGCTGTGCGGGATCAAAAATCATGTCTGAAGTAGCCCCTTGCTGAACGCGAGCCGCATTTTTTTCCAAACTGAATTCCAAAGTACTGATGCCGCTTGTATCTAAAATAGAAATCCACGAGCCGATTGGACAAGAACCCTTAAATGATTTTGCCAAAGTCCAGGGGTGTCCTGATTTTTTTGCTTTTTCTTGGGCGTCCCTGGCCGTTAAATCTAGGCCAAGACTTGCATGAGAAAAGCTTAAGTTTTCATCAACCAGTAAGGCCAATTCAGTTTCGTAATGGATTTCGTTCGACCAGTTTGGCAGTTGTATAACACTAGTCGGATTCAAGCAGCTGCCGGACTTTAAAAAAATCATTGGAGTTGCCGGAACAGGGGCATTCATTTCTTTGGCGTGAAGGGCATAGTTGCGGCCAACGCACCAAATATTTTGTGTGGCTTTTATCATCTTGGTTTGGCCTTTTGCACGACCTTCCATAGGCCCGCTTCAATTTTAAATTGCACGTAATGGGCTGGTGCCCAGTGCGCAAATTCGAACGTACTTAAATCTGTATCCGAAGGTATTAGCGCCATTGCTTCTTCAATCCAATCATAGTGAGTGCAAAGATACATGCAGCTAGAAACCGAGCTTTTTCCAGCACTTACGGACAATTGCTCAATCAATTTATGAACGCGTTTTTGAAAACTGTGACGTAATTCACCATCTTCACGAAGGTTAAGTTCGGGCTTTTTTACAGTTGGAATGTTTAGCATTTTGCTTAGGGCCGCTAACGTTTGATGAGTGCGGATAATTTCTGAAACCCAAAGTTCGGTAGGTGCGGGCAATAATTTTTTGAGGACTAGCTCTGCAATATTGTCGGCTTGCCGAAAACCTTCGGCGGTCAAATGCGGGTCATCAAACGGGGTCAAATCTTTTTGGCCATGTCGAAATAAAAGTATATCCACTTTTTTAAAGTACCTAAAAAGTTGAGTCTCGGTTAGGGATTTGTTACTTTGAACGCTATGTCTAAAATTTATAGGTTCGTCACCAATGACCTCACAATTCGTGCGACTAGTGTGGATGCAACGGATGTGGTCGCAGAAATGCAAAAACTGCATAATGCCTATCCGCTAGCAACCGTTGGCGTTGGGCGCGCCATGGTTGGAGCTTTATTACTGGCCAGCCAACTGAAAGATAAGCAAAAAATTGGACTGTTATTTCGTGGTAACGGTGCCTTAAAAAGTATTTACGCCGAAGCTGATTTTGAAGGTCAAGTGCGAGCCTATACTCCCAATCCCCAATACGAACCACCATCGTATGACCAGGGACTGAAATTGGCCGAGGCCCTAGGGCACGGAACTTTGTCGGTATCACGACATCAACCTTTTCAGAAACAACCTTTTCACGGAACAGTGCAGTTGGTGACTTCTGAAATTGGGGATGACATTGCCCACTATCTTCATCAGTCCCATCAGATTCGTTCGGTCGTGGCCCTTGGAATTTATCTGGACCAAAAAGGCAAAGTCGTCAAAGCCGGTGGAGTCATCGTCGAAGTTATGCCCGGGGTAGAAGATCAAATCGTGGATTTATTAGAAAAAAATGCCAAAGAAAATGCGCCCAATGTTTCAAAAATTTTAATGGAAGGTGGCAAGCCAATTGATTTGGTAAGGCCGTACCTTCAGGGCATGGAATTTACCTCACTTGATCATCCTTACGAGGCAAAATATTTCTGTCCGTGCACCAAAGAACGCGTGATCGCGGCCTTACAGGTTTTAGGTGAAGCTGACTTGCAGGATATGATTGATAAAAAAGAGCAACCTGAAATCACTTGCCAGATGTGTGGTAAGCCCTACCATTTCACTCTTGATGAAGTGGTGCAGGTGCGTGAAGAGCTTCGTAAAAATTCAATGCACTAGGTACTAATTATTTATTTTTTGAAGCTCTGGCTTTTAATTCACCCTTACAAATTGCGTTTTTTTCTTCGTACTCATCTTGACGTTTATTAAGTAAAGCCTTGTAGCCCTTAAAGCGGTTGATGCGATCAAGTAAAAATTCTTCGCTTATACCAACTAATTTTTTTTCCTCATCAAGGCCAATTTTAAATTCATCTTCTTTTTCAGTGACGCGCTCGATGGGCTCAGTCCACATTAATTTTCCATCTCCGCCGTTGGCCGGATCAGAAAGTTGCAGCTTGCAATCGCGTAACACGCCGTAAAGTCCAAGGGATCCATACTTTCGATTTCCATAAACGTGATCTTCTAATTCGTAAACTTCATACTGGATGCGGCGGAGCTCTTCGTTCATCAGCACTTTTTTTTGCACAACCATGTTGCCATCTTTTAATCCCATACTGGTGTCGCCTGAGACTGCGGTTGAATTATCAACTTTGGTCGTGATTTTATCGGCCTTATTTTTATTGGTGGCACAAGAGCTAAGACCCAGAACAGTGGCTGCTAACAGAGCAAGCTGTGATAGTTTTTTTAGTTTCATAAGTCCTCCGGCTGCAAATTAGTACTTGCAGAAAAAATGATTAAAGAAAGCTTAGCCGAAATTATTGCGAAAGATATTGGTAAAAAAGCCTCGATGTATTTAAGACGATGACAGATTTTGTGTGCGCGCAGCTGGAGACCGGGGTGTTAGCCCCTACCAGCGAAGAAATTGTGTGATGGGATGGGTTTCGCTTATTGGGTACCACGACTGTGGCGAAGCGAAGATTTGTATTACTTTGTACTCAATTGATACATTAGCAAACGCTTTGCCAAAATGAGATTGGTAGTAGTTTCAATAGGATAGCTTCCGTAGTGCCAGTTTGGAACTTTCCCTTGGCGAATTCCGCGGGAGAAATGGGGCGAAACAGCACGGGAGTTACGCTAATACCTGTTATAACCAAAATTTGCGTAGCCCTGTTAGCGTGAATAGTCGTTAAGCATAAATTTTCCTAAACTGAGACATTTAAAACGAATTTACGTCATATATTTTGGTCGTTTTTTTGAAATGAATCCCGGTATGACATGGTTTAAGCCCTTGATTGCCGTATTCACAACTATGACTTTGTTGTCAGCTTGCGCCCCGCAAAAGCAAGATGACTGTGGCTTTGTGCAAAACGTGTATGGCCAAAGAATTTCATGGAAGGGCAAAAAGCTTGTTAAAGTTGTCATTCATCAGTCTGTTCCCACTGAAATTCGTCCCGCGATTTACCGCGCAGCCGCAACGTGGGAAGTGCAAGCAGGAAGAAAAGTATTTGAAATCTCTGAAGATTCTTCAATTTTGTCGGCAACACCGACACGCGATCAAAAAAATGGTATTTACTTCTTAAAAAATTGGGAGTCAGATAAAGTTTCAGAACAGGGTCGAACAACGGTCTCATGGGCTGGTGATGAAATTGTTGAAGCAGATATCAGAGTCAATGCAGCGAACTTTAGCTTCTATGATAAAAATCCAAAAGCTCTTGTCGGCTCCTTCGGAGTAGGTCAAAACCAAAACGAGATTACTGAGGGCTACAGCTTTGAAGCGCTTATACTTCATGAACTAGGACACCTACTAGGCTTGAAGCACCGTGAAGATAGTGGAACGGTGATGGCAACGCATTTAGGAGCTTTTTCGAATAGAACACAACTGGCAGCATCGGATCAAAGCGCAATTCGATGCGAATACAAATAAGTGATGCGCGTAAGAAAGAGGTCGTATGAAAACATATACTGAAAATCAAACTGAACTAATGAATGAAGTTTCAGAAACACTACCTACCGAGCAAAAAAATTCTTTAGTTTGGAACGATGTTCACGTGTATGATGAGATGGCGGATCAAACCTCAACGCACATCAATTTACTTGAACAAATAAAAAAACAAATGAATCAGTTAGAAGAGATGTCTGAGCGCCGGCAATTTTTAACTAAAGAGCTTATGAATTATTTCTGTAAATAATTACTTTCACATCAAGCTAGATCGGGATCTTCGATCGCTTCAAGTTTTGGAATTTCAAAACGCACGTAATCCCCAATGCGCTCACGGGTCATGCCTTCATGGCTTACCGGGCGGTCAAATTTAAATTCTTCACGAAATGTTTGAAAGTTATTGGTGCTGATTTTTTTGTTTCCTTGGTCTACTTGGTCCGCATGTTTTCGCTGACCTGAAATCACAGCCTTATTTTGTTGGACCGAAACACGCAAATTACTTTGCTCATGTTCGGGTGCATAGGCTTCGATCACATACATGTTGCCGTTTTCGCTAATGCGGCTACCACGGTCTTGCACTTTGTAGAAGTTGTCTGTTTCTTTCGTTTCGTAGTTTTGCTGGATGGTTTCGGTTTTTGCTTTTCGGTTATAAACTGTTTTTTGCTCGGGCGATCTGGTCGGTGCATCGTTAGCTTCAACCTTGATGTGATTGACTGCGGCTTCTGTTTTATTGCCATCAAGTTCGCGATTTTTATCGGCGTAGTAGCTTCGCATCGATTGCAAATCTTCTTTTTGCTGCGTAGCTAATTCGCGTTTTTTACGGGCAAATTCTTGTGAATTTGCCCGCATTTCGGCTTGCTGTGCTTTTCGATTTTGAATAGGTTCTGCCATGCCTTAAGTGTATCAAAATGAGAGACTCTTTTGGGTGAAATTACTAACTTAGGGTTTTAATTCTGGGCTTTGGCAATAGGCCTTCAATTGGTCTGTCCGCCCTTTGCAGCGCCAAGTCTGGACGTAAGTCACAGTTTCGTCAGCCGTAAGCGGAAAGATCGTCTGGTACTGGACAGGATCTAAGGTGGCAAGAATTTGCCGCGTCAGGTGAGTTTTTGAATTTTCAAATTGCAGTTTAAAGACACGGTATTCTGCTTTCGCTGGCGCTACAAAAAATAGAATACTTAAAATGCTAACTAGTACGGCCGATCTCATACTGCTGTATCGGCGGTTTAATAGAAACAGTTTAATGTAATTTTAATGAGTTTGTTTTTGGTGCGCGCGAATATTATTTTCAATAATGTAGAAATAAGCGCGTACAATTCGCTGCTTTGATTGCTCGTCAAGTGAACTGATATAATCTTGCTTTTGAGTTAGGGTTTTAAGTTGCAAAAGCTGCAGAACTTCCGCTTGTACTTTTTTTAGATTGGCAGGATTAAAAAACTCATCTTCGTTGTAAGGATTCTTAAAAACTTCAGAAATCAAATCATTATCAAATAAGACATGAACACCTTGTTCAGATTGATTCAAAATTTTTTGCAAACTTTGAATTTGATTTGGATCTAAATAAACTTCAACTTTCGACAGAAACACCTCGTAAATAGGTTAGCCTGCTGATTGCATTTTGCAATTATCTTAATTTTTGACTATTTTCGTCATAATGAAGTTGCAACCTGTTTTTAAACATTTAGGATAGCGTACAAGCATTGGAGCTTTATAGTGAACAAAGTTGCTAGCAAATTAAACAAAAAAACAAAATCTAAAAAATCTAAACAAATCAAATTCAAGATGCGTAAAGTCGCACCTACACGCCGAAAAGCACAAACGCACAAAGCAAAAAAAACGATGCAGGCCAAAGAATTAATTATTATCGATGAAAAACAGGGGCTGATTTTTGAAAATGAAAAAACAATGTTTGGATATTTTTCGATTGCGATCAAAGATTATGAACAAAAATACCTAAAATTTTATAATGAAGCGAATGATTTCTCTAATGCCGAACAACCGGAATTAGAATATTTATTAGAAGATACTTTGGATGATCCCGATGAAATTTGGGTCGATGAGACTTCGTATGAGGATCTAAAAGTTCATACGCTGATTAAAACGATCGACACCGTACAACATACTTTCTATTACGTGGCCGTGGTTTATATTAATACAGAAGAAAATTATCCTACTTTTGTCTTTATGCATTTTCCCACGAAGGATTTAGCGATGCTTGAAGCCTTTCGCGAAAATGAAATCGTTTTTCACCGCAAGCTAGAAAAAATTGAATTTGCGGCCTTGGACGGGGATTCATTGCTGGAGGGAGATTATTTAGCGATTGGCTTACTTGAAGCAATGCTAAAAATACGTGGCGAAAAGGATATTCCGGCAGGAAAATTTCAGGATTATGCCGAACTTCGCGATTCAACGATTGATTCGCCAGATGAAATTTGGCGTAAAGTGGATTCGACTGGACATGTGTTGGTGACGTTTATTAAAGAATTTCCAGATCATGGAGTTGAAGATTTACATTACTTGGTGGTGACTGAAGAAGATTCAGAATCCCAAGTGAACACGTTACTTTTTTCCTTTCCAACCAATGACACAAGTTTGGTTGATCGCTACCGATTAGGCGAAAACCTAGAGGCCGAAGAAGTTTCTACCGAATCAAGCCACTAGCTATTAAAAACAGAAACTCCATCACATAAATGCACCCAGGCCCAAAGTGACAACCCAAAACTAGTCTTAGTCTTGGATCCTAACCTCACTACTTATCATTTTTTTTCTTCACTGAGATCTTCCAGAAACCTAGTCTTAAAGATAGGCGTTATTGTAGATTTGGTAGAGTTCCAAATGCCGCTTCAAATTTTCAATTTTCTTAGTCGTACACCAAGATCTGCGCGTCATACGTCTTACATCACTTCTAATTTTTGCACAGCGCTGATTCAATGCAAATAAGGG
>JAYUWH010000071.1:0-5054 GCA_043753645.1 Bdellovibrionales bacterium | reverse complement strand
CTCCGCATGCTGATGCTGGTGGATTTGTTGTAGTGATTAACTCTGACAAAATCGAATTAACTGGAAACAAGTGGAACTCTAAAAAGTACTATCGCCACTCGCGTTTTTTCGGTTCATTAAAAGCGAAGACAGCGGCTCAGATGAAGGACGACAATCCTGAATTTATGATTCACGACGCGGTAAAAGGAATGTTACCAGTTAACAAATTGTCTTATTCTTTAATTACTAAATTAAAAGTGTATGCGGGCGCTGAGCATCCTCATGCATCTCAAAAACCTGAAGCTTACGTAATCAAAAACTAAAAGAAGGTATTAAAAAATGGCTGCTACTGAAAAATTTTATTATGCAACTGGAAGAAGAAAAACAAGTTCGGCACGTGTTTATCTTAAGCCAGGTAAAGGTGTTGTTTCTATCAATGGAAAAAAAGCTGATGATTATTTAACTCGTTTGCAATCACGAATGGTGATCATGCAACCGATTGAGTTGTTACAGCAAACTGGTAAATTTGATTTACGAGTTGTGGTAACGGGCGGCGGAGAATCTGGTCAAGCCGGAGCTATTCGTCACGGAGTTACTCGTGCTTTAGTTTTGTTTAATCCAGAATTCAAAGCTGAGCTAAAAAAAGCTGGTTTTGTTACTCGTGACCCTCGTATGGTCGAGCGTAAAAAGTACGGAAAACATGGAGCTCGTCGCAGCGGTCAGTATTCTAAGCGTTAAAATTTGTCATTTAACATACTTTAAAAAAGGAAAGCTACTTAGCTTCCCTTTTTTTTTGCCCCTAAACAAAATAAAAGAATAAACAAGAAGTTACTAGTTTGAGTGTTAAAAACATGTTAAAATATAACAAACAAGTCGCTCACCTCTCGACTGTTTAAGGATTTTAAGATGAAAGCAGACGTAAACAAATTGGCTAAATTTTTAAAAGAGAAGCGTACTTTGGCGGGATTATCTCAAAAAGATGTTGCCACCAAATTGGGCTATAGCACGTCGCAATTTATTTCGAATTGGGAGCGTGGAATTTCTCAACCTCCAATTCATACCTTGCGGACTTTAGCTACCATGTATAGCGTTGCAGCCGACCATATGTTTGAAGTTCTAGTTAGTACTACGATTGATCAAGTTCAAGAAGATCTAAAACAGAAATTCTATACGAAAGATACAACGGCTTCAGCAAATACCTAAACAGCTAATTATGTTCTAGATTGTTAAAAGTGTCCTACACTGAAACACCGTCAATAAACCACTCAAAATTTGATAAAATAGCTTAAGCCTGGGTTCATTTTCGACGAGAAGTCAGATGGGAACCTAGGAGTTTTATGGCTGGCGCTAAAATATTAAAACGCGGTGAATACTTGTTTAAAGAAGGCGATAAAATCCAGTCCGTTTGGATCATCCAATCAGGACAAATTAGCCTATGTCTGCAGAAAAATAAAAAAAATGTTGACGTGATGTCTTGTGGAGTTGGTTATGTGTTTGGTGATTTGGTTGTTTTAGGTTTAACAAATTACAACTATTCAGCTTTGGTGATGCAAGAAACAAAAGTGGTTGAGATCCCTGTTGAAAGTTTTAAGCAGCAATTCGACAGTTTACATCAAGTTAATAAGTCCTTCGTAAAAGGCCTATCAGAAAAATTAAAATTTACCATGAATGAAGTTAAAACGGCACGGTTCGAGCGCGATCCGGCACCCTGTCCCGATGAAAGCGTCGCAAAAGTTTTTGGTACTATTTTTCATGTTATGAATCATAAAGGGCTTAAGGAAGGTACTAGCGCAAAAATGGATTGGCAAACGATGCGACAGTATTCACAGCGGGTATTCGGCGAATCGCTAAAGCGCCTTGAACAAGCGGCACAATTGTTAGTGAAACTTAAATTAGCTGATTTTATATATGGAAAAAATCCTGACGATCCAAATGCCAAAGATGAAATCCAAGGATTTTTTCTTCATGATTTAAATGCCTTGGAATCATTTTTTGAATTCTACCAATATTACTATTACAAGGGCGGAAAAACAGAACTGTTGAAATTTGACGAATCAAATTACAACTTTTTAAGTATTCTGGTGCTAGCTTACGAAGGTGCCGAAGCCGACCGTTTCGGAATTGTATCAAAAGACTTGGCAGAAGTTACAGAATTTGCAAAAGGTTATGGGTTGAATATCGGCGCTGGCCATTTCACTTCATTAGAAAGTAAGGGCTTATTTTGTAAACGTAAGCCTGCGGCCGAAGGAAAAGTTCTTTTGCAGTTTGAGATTAAAGAATTTAAAACTCAGCAAGATATTTGGCAAATCATACGGGAAATTGACAAGTGGAATGAAAAAGGCCTTATCGATATGCTGGATATTGTTGAGGGTCCTAAAAAGAAAAAAGTTATTAATGGGATTGAATGCTCAGAGTGCCATTTCGTTATGGTTACCGCGGCAAAATTTTGCGGTGAATGTGGTGTCAAGATGACGGCCTCGGGAGCTCATGAAGATGCTGAAAAGAAGGCCGCTTGAAATCGTTCTGGTTAAGTTTCTTAGTTGGATTTGTAATACTATTTTCATTTCAAAACTGTCAGAAAAGTCCGGCGTCGGATGAACTAAGTTCTGTGGTTGCGGTGTCGGGCGGCGAATTGAATACCTCAGCAAAATTAAATTTAAGTGATAGAAAAATTAATGAAGTTCATTTTGCTTCTCGCGGAACTCAAACCGTAACCAGAAGTGGTAAGTCATTTTCAATTGTCATGAATGTTTCTTATGAAGTTCTAATGCCATCAGGACAAATTTTACTGGAAAATGAGCAGACCGGCGTTCAACAAAATTTATGTTTAAACGATTCACTAAAAGAAGAATTAAATAGTATTTTAGCTACGGCCAGTATTTGTATAAATGAAAACAAATCAGTTCAGGGCAAGCTTTGTGCCCAGGTCGTAGTACCTGCTTATGCGAAGATTGTAACGGATAAGGAAATTTTCGAGCTAGGTGCCTCGACAGATAGTTGTGGCTCGGGCGCTGCCGATCTTTGCGGAGACTCGGCAACCTTATTAAAGGGCTTTATTAGCCATCTCAAAACCCAGATAAATAATTTGACCTGTCCGTGACCAATAACATCTAAGTTCCTGTTTCGACGATCTTTTTTTGTACTAGTGCAAAAGCTTCTTTTAATTTTTCACGGCTAGGAACTGCACCCTGGGCAAAGTCAGGGCGCCCTCCACCTTTGCCTCCAAGAACTTCAGCAAAATCTTTTAATAGACCGCCAGCTTGAAATTGCTTCGTTAAGTCTTTTGATACTGAAACGATGACGGGAAACGTTCCTTCTCCTTGGCCAACCAATAGCACAACTCCGTTTTGAATTTTATTTTTAATTTGGTCAGCAATCTGAGAAAGGACATCCCGATCTTCAACGGTAAGATCTGCCATGACTAATTTTGCCGAACCACTGGCAACGGTGAAATTAAAACCTGCAGAAATAATTTGGTCGATATTAATTTGGTTGGATTGAACTTTTTTGACTTGTTTTTGCAATTCTTTAATTTCTTCTTTCTTTGAATCCATCCAAGCGGTGATAGGCTTATCTGCAGCAAGGCCTGCTTGTTGCCTTGCAAGAGTTAATTCCTCTGCCGATTTTAATAAGTAATCCACAGCAGCAGATCCTGCTACAGCTTCGATTCGTCTTACGCCAGCGCTAACCCCAGATTCTGATAAAACTTTAAAAGCACGAATTTCAGAGGTGTTCTTAACGTGGGTTCCACCGCACAGCTCAGTTGAAAAATCGGCCATTTTTAAAACACGAACTGTAGCGCCATATTTTTCTCCGAATAAGGCCATGGCGCCTGATTCGATGGCCTTATCGTGCGGCATTAAATTCGCCTGCACCGCATGCGCTTTGCCAACCTCATCATTAACTAAAGTTTCAATTTTTTTAATTTCGTCTGAACTTAAGGGCTTGCCATGAGTAAAATCAAAGCGTGTCTTATTCATATCGACCAAAGAACCTGCTTGGCTAACGTGCTTGCCTAAAACGGTTCGAAGTGCTGCATGCATAAGATGAGTCGCCGAATGATTTGCGGCCACTTGCCGACGATGACTAGATTCAACTTGAGTTGTGACGTGATCGCCAACTTTTAATTCGCCGGCGCTGACCTCAATAAAATGAATAAATAATTCATTTACTTTGGTGCAGTTCACGACCTGGGCTTGGGCTGATTTTGATTTTAAATTTCCGAGGTCTGCAATCTGACCTCCACCTTCAGCGTAAAATGGAGTCTCGGGTAAAAGACAGAATCCGCTTTGCCCTGCAGTCAAGACTTTCACTTCTTTTGTTCCATCGGAAAGCGCCAGTATTGAGGTGGAATTTTCTAAGACATCATAGCCAACAAAAGTGGTTTTCGGTTCGGCGTGTTTTTGAGTAAATTCGATGATGTGTTTTTCATCGGTTTGTAAGCCTTTACCTTTCCACGTCGCTTTCGCTTTTTCTTTTGCGGCCAGCATGACTTTTTCGAAACCGGTCTCATCGACCTGTAAATTTTGTTCGGCCGCAATCAGGGCTGTTAGATCAAGCGGGAAGCCATAGGTATCGTATAACTTAAAAGCCGTATCTGCAGTGACTAATTTTTGATTATGTTTTTTTAGTTTCGCAATTTCATCTTGTAAAATAGCGTTGCCATTATCAAGTGTTTGTAAAAACCTAGATTCTTCGTCTTTTAAAGTCGATAAAATTAAATCTTTTCGTTGAATAAGCTCAGGGTACGCGTGTCCCATATGCTGAATCAAGGTTTCACTGAGTAACGGCAAAAGCGAGTGATCAATAGAAAGTTTTCTTCCATAACGAACAGCACGACGAATGATCCGTCGTAAAACGTATCCACGACCTTCATTCGAAGGTAAGGCGCCATCAGCTAACAAGAAAGAAGTCGAACGGCAGTGATCAGCTAACACGCGCATAGCAGCCACTTGTTCGCGAATTTTGGCATCCGTTCGTAAGACTTCAGGATCCGTAACGTAGCTTAAGCCTGACAGCTTAGAGGCTTGTGCGATCATCGGCGAAAAAACATCTGTATCATAATTTGAAAATTG
>JAYUWH010000070.1:0-42286 GCA_043753645.1 Bdellovibrionales bacterium | reverse complement strand
TTGGATTTTAATTCCTATTATTTGACAAAAGTTGGAGCTGCTAAAACAGCTGTTGGCGTAACGATTCAGCCGGGCTTGGATCGCTTTTATTATTTGGGAATAATTACAGATCCTGCTGGTGTCGTTGACGTGACCAATACGAAAGTAACGCCTGCGGGCGGAGCCACACAGGAAACTGACACCGTTGTTACTTATAAAAGTAAAACAAAAATTACTGCCTTATTTGGCAAGAATTTTTTCAATTGGACACTTCGTGGTGGCTTAATTGAAGACAAAGGTGGGATTGGTATTGATTACCACACACTTAATAGCAAGCTGACGGCTTCCGTCGATGCTTATGACTTTGAACAACTTCAGATTCGAACTGCTTTAAATTATAAAATGTTCTACGGATTTTATTTAACTGCAGGTTACAACGATTTACTTCACAAGAAAGAATCGCAGTCAGCATACGCCGGCGCCGGATTATTCTTAACGAATGATGATCTTAAACTTTTACTTTCGAAATCACCTTTCTGATGAAATGCGCATTAATCAGTGTCTCGGATAAAACGGGCCTAATTGAATTTCTTCAGCCTCTGGTGAAACGCGGAATGCAAGTTGTCTCGACGGGTGGCACTTTAAAATATTTAAATGAAAATGCAATTGCCGCCGTAGATATCTCAGTTGTGACTGGCTTTCCGGAAGTCCTTGATGGGCGGGTCAAAACGCTTCATCCCTTTGTGCATATGGGTTTGCTAGCAGACACGACGAACCCAAAACATGTGGCTCAGTTAAAAGAGCACAATGTTGCTTCATTTGATTTGGTTGTTGGAAATTTATATCATTTTGAGCAAACGGCCTTAATGGATAATGCAACTAACGACGAGCTTATAGAAAAAATTGATATTGGCGGTCCAAGTTTTTTGCGGTCTTCTGCCAAAAATTTTAAGTCTGTCACAGTACTTTGCGATCCGAACGATTATTCGTGGGTGCAAGAAAAGATCTTAAAAGATGATATGAATCAGCACGATCGTCAACGGTTGGCAATGAAGGTATTTTCTTTAACTTCCTACTACGATGCTTTAATTGTGCAGCGCTTGTGCGAAAACATGGAAGACTTAAATTATCTAAATTTGCCGCTAAAGAAGAAATCAGGTCTTCGCTACGGTGAAAATGCACACCAGGCAGCAGTGTGGTTTGAAAACCCCTTAGACAAAAATAATTTAGCTAAAGTGCACATTCATCAAGGAAAAGAACTTTCTTATAATAATATTTTAGATTTAGATGCCTCAGCTAGTTTGGTTTATCTTTTTCCCGAGCCGGCCTGTGTTGCAGTTAAACATAATAATCCATGTGCAGCAGCGATTGGTGAAACTCAGGCAAAGGCTTTAGAAAAAGTGATAGCTGCCGATCCAAAAAGTATTTTTGGCGGTATTCTTGCATTTAATTACGAATTTGATTTGCATTGTGTCGAACTGATTAAGCCACTTTTTTTGGAATGTTTAATCGCGCCTTCGTTCTCTGACGAAGCATTAAATGAATTGAAAGTGAAAAAAAATTTAAGAGTTCTGTCTTGGACGCCAAAATTGAATTTAAAATCTTCGGACTCTTTGAAATCGGTATTGGGCGGAATTCTGAAGCAAAGCGCTGACAAATTTTCTTATGAAAAATGGCAAACTTATGGAGCCAAAATTACTGAAAATATAAAACTGCAGATGGAATTTGGTGAAAAAGTCTGTAGCTATCTAAAAAGTAATGCCATTGCCTTGGTTTACCAGGGTCAAACGGTAGGACTTGGGATGGGTCAAGTTAATCGCGTAGATGCAGTTCAACAAGCTTTTGCACGTATGGAAGACTATAGGCGCCGGGCTGATGTTAAGATTGAAGATGTAGTTTTGGTTAGTGATGCCTTTTTTCCCTTTGCGGATTCAATTGAATTGATTGCTAGGCAGCAGATTAAATGGATTTTGCAACCGGGTGGATCGGTAAAGGATGAGGAAGTCATTAAAGCAGCTATGCAAAATAATATAAGTATGACTTTATCTTCACAAAGACATTTTAGGCATTGAAATGATGACAGCACAAAATAATAAAAAATGGCTTATCAAATCTGAAAATAAAATTTTAGGCCCGTATAATTTCGAACAGGTAGAAAATTTAATTTTCAAAAAGCAAATTTCATTAATTGATGAAATTCGTGATCCCGATACACGCTGGCTGTATATCCGCGAAAATCCTGAATTTAAAAATGTAATCAATGATGTTCGGGCTCAGCTTGATAGCAAGAATGATTCAACGATGACTCAGCATACGAACCTTAGTCATTCGGGTGCAAAAACTATTGATGAAGGCGGGCAACAAACTCGTAGTCAGATGTCGCCTTTCACAGATGTTGACATGGACGTGCAAGAGGCGGCCTTAGTTAATGAAATTGTTGATACAAATATTAACGATAAGCAGAAAAATGACGTCAACGAAAAAAAACAAACTTCACGCAATTTTATTTATTATAACGATGCCAACGCTAAGAAAAGCGCTAAATCCTATTCTAAAAGCTTAATTATTACTTTTAGCCTAATCATTTTAGCGACGGCAGGTGCGTTCGGAAGCTTCTATTTTTACACTAAATACAGCCAGCAGAAAATGGAGAGTGATTTACTAGTCCAAGTGAAGAAAAATCAGTTTCTTGGTTTAGATCAGCAAGCTGTGGTGCTTTTTGCAAAATTATCGCCGATCGTGCAGAAAAAAAGATTAAGTGAAGTTATCGAGCTATTTCCCTTGCTGGATGCGACAGGAATCGTTCAATTGCGTGATATTGATGAATTAGATAATTCTACCAAATTGTCCATTGAAAGCCGCGTCAGCTTGCATATGGTCCGGTTTTGGTTTTATATGCAGACTCAAAATCTAACCGCCGCCCAAAATCAGGTTATTAAAGCAAAAACTTTATTACCAAACGACAATCTTATTAATGAAAATGAAGCTTTGATGAACATTCGGAAAGGCAAATACACGGCGGCTCTTGAGACTTTTCTTAAGCTGTACAATGACAATAACTTGGGGCGCTACGTGGTTGGTGCTGTACAATGTTTGCAAGGACTTAGCCAAAGTGAGAAATTAAAATATTTTCCAATCATAGAAAAGTTAGTCGATCGACATATTGCTTTGCATTTTGATTACCGTAAAGAACTGCTGCTAGTTCAAATGGCTTTTGCTAAAATGAATGATAACGATATTCTATTCAAGTTGTCTTGGAAACAGTTCATCAATACTCCGGCTCAGCTAGCAACTTTATTTCGAAAGCCATCTTTGCTAGCGCCTTTTTCATATTTATGGAAAGATCTGTCCACTTATAAGGTCATTGTACAAAAGGGCTTAGGTTCATCAGAAGATGCAATTTTTAAAATTCATGATTACTTAGAGTCTGCACAAATAGGAGCGGCTGTTGATTACGCTGAAAAGAACAACAGCTCAATCGCAGATGCTGGGGCTCGACAACAAATCTCACTGCTTATCTACTTTGCGCTAGGAAAACGAAATGAAATTTTAGCATTAGAGCAAGCGCAAAAATTAGAGGGAAATTCAGAGCTTAATCACCTGCTACTTGCTTTAACAGATGTCGCCTTGGATCCGTCAGCGAATATTCAAAGACATTTAGATTTTTTCAAAGATAATAATTTGAAATTTTATCAGCAATGGGTTGAATTGCAGACTTTAATAAACGCAAAGGCTAATATTGGACTACGTGCTTATTTACGCCAGAATTTTTCAAATGACACTGATTTCGTTGTAGCCAATGAAGCTCGAGGGTTGCTTGATTAGAATAATCTGCATCTTATCTTTTATTTTTGCAAGCGCGTGCCATACGAATCATGGTAGTGAATTGACAAAAATAAATGACGTGGTGGCTATTTCTGCAGATATACAAATACCTCAAAGCTTCATCAAAATAATCGAAGAAGATTTGCTGGTCGAAACCAAAATTTTGAGCCCCGTTTATATTTTTGTACCATTACAGATTTTATTTACAGAGAAAACCGCATTGACGTTAAAAGGTCCTTCGCTTCAGTTCAACTTGCCAAAGGGCGGCGGTGCCATTGATTTACAAGATGTGGTGTCTAGCCAAGGTAGTTTTTTTATGAGCTTTCCGCCCGGGCAGTTCAAATCATTGCCTGAACTTGAACACCTATTTTTTGTTAGCGATTCTCCGCGAACTCGTATTTCCAATGAAGACTTCGGTACGGGCTGCGGAAAATGGCTGGATATCAAAAGTAAATTTTTGGAACTGCAAAACAAGAATTTTTTAGCCTTAAACACTACGGATTTACGGCATTTATTTGTTATGGCCGGGCATTATGTTTTTGTTTTCAGAAAGCTGAATCAAATTTATTTAAGTCAGCTTACAATCACTGATTCGAAGCATAGAAATCAGCTTTGTCCTCACGTCAAAGGATCAGATTTATGAATGTAGACTTGGCAGCCATTAAATTACTGAAGGATAAAGATGCGATTCAAGACCGAGCATTTTTAGTTAAAGACAAAGTAAAAGGCATGGGAAAAAATGGTCGCACTTTCTTAAGTTTACTTATTGGAGATAAAACGGGGCATATAGATGCGCGCGTTTGGGACCGGGTCGAAGAAATGTCTGAACTGTTTGATACAGGTGACATTATCATTATAAAAGGTCAGGTTCAGGTCTATCTTAATCGCAAGCAAATTATAATTCACAAAGTTGAAAAGCCCGAGCAAGCAACTTATGCGAAAGCTGATTTCACCATCGAAGGTAAGCAGGTCGATGCCCATGCTTGTTTGTCTGAACTTATTCAGACAGTTAATGGATTGAAAAGTAATTCAATAAAACAAATCATTTTAGATTCTCTTCAAGATGATGAAATAAAAAATCTTTTATTGAAATCTCCTGCGGCTAAAACCATTCATCATGCTTGGCAGGGTGGCCTTATTGAACACATCACGTCCATTTGCCGACTGATGAAAATGATGGCCAATCACTATGGTTTTTTAAATTACGATCTTTTAGTTTTTGGTGCTATTTTTCACGATTTGGGAAAGATTTGGGAATTAGAAATTAATAATGATTTTATTCAGTACACACAAAAAGGCCGTTTGCTAGGCCATATGCAACTTGCTTGTGAACTTATTGACCGCAAGGCCGCAAGAATTTTGGGTTTCCCTGACGACTTAAAGGATATTTTAAAACATATTATTTTGTCGCATCACGGACGATTGGATTATGGTTCTCCGAAACGACCAAAGTTTATGGAGGCATTAGTGGTTGCGATGATTGATGATCTGGATTCAAAAATCAACACCGTTCAGACATTTATTGATTCAGAACGCCAAACAGGTGAATCTTGGTCGCGCTTTAATGAAGGTTTTGAAAGATATTTTTTGTTAGAAAATTTAAAAGATCGTTGGAGCTAACCTAATTCCGAAGGACAAAAGGACTTGTGAAATGTTTGAATTTTTAAAAGCCTATAGAACCTATGATCCTGCTGCAAAATCCTATGCTGAAATTTTTTTTCTATATCCTGGGCCGCGGGCGGTGTTTATCCATCGAATAGCTCATTTTTGCTACTGCAGCGGTTTATTTTTTATTGCCAGATTTATAGCGGATATTTCTAGAAGTATAACAGGAATTGAAATTCACCCTGGCGCTAAAATTGGAAAACGTCTTGTGATCGATCATGGAGTTGGCGTTGTTATCGGCGAGACAGCAGTTATCGGAGACGATTGTATTATTTTTCATGGGGTTACACTGGGCGGAATAAAATTTGATAAAATAAAACGGCACCCAACAGTCGGCGATAGAGTTTTGATCGGAGCTGGCGCAAAGGTTCTAGGTCCGCTAAGTATTGGCAACGATGTGAAAATTGGAGCGAATGCTGTGGTGATGAAGGACGTTACTGAGGGAGCCACAATTGTGGCCCCGGCTTCAGTAGAATTAACTAAAAAGTAAAAATTAAAGATCGAAGAAATTGAACACTTGGCGTGCAGCAATTTCATAAATCTGACCATCAACAGATGTTGGTAGCGCAGTCGATTTTGTTCCATTAATTTGATAAAGATTTCCAGCCGCCGTTAAACCAATTAATATGTTATTCACTTTATGGATACGCTTGTAATTTTGATCTAACTTGGCCATCGTAGAGGGTCTTAAAAAGGACTTCAGTTGGTCATCACAACCGAATTCTAAAATATTACCATCAGCAGTTGCTAAGTAATTCATTTTTGCTGAGCGGTCGTAACCTGCTAATTGAAGAATTCCAACTGCTGGAGGCCCTGTTACAGCTTGCTCGCTAGTAGCTGCAGCACGTGGATCACAGGCAAAAACTAACTTCGCTTTATAAACCTTTACGTTCCACTGCGCACCACTATGAAAATCAACCAATTCGCCTTTTTGCTCAGGAGTCTGGCCGTTGTATTCAGTGAAAGCATCACCCGGGGAATTTGAAATATCTCCAACATTATTCATAAAGAAAAACTTTGCAGGTAAAGTGCGGTCGTCTGGTAATAGAACTAAATGCTGAGCGCGCATAATAATATGACCTAATGATGAAATCTGTCCGTAAGACTTCAATGGAGCCGCCGTTCCAACAGACATTCCTAAAAGATCTTTATTTTTCGTCATCAGAAGCAATTGCTGACTGCGATCAACTTTCACCGGAGTTTCAAATGCCTCATCCGCATAAATAACTGCCGCTGCGCGCGCATAAGCTCTTAATGCCGGGTGAAGATCTTTCGAATACTTCGACAACTGCGCATAAGTTTCCACAGTTACGCTGTAAGAACCTGTGTCCGATATCTTATCATCACAAGCGCCTTGCAAACCTTTTCGAGGTCCTTTAGAGCATGTGATATGTGGGTAGCCGTCAATATGACGGGCTTCGTGCATAAAAATACTAGCGCGGTCTAAAGCCGAAAAGTTATCGTTCAAAGCGGCAGAGCAGACGTACATCGTATTTCCACCAAAACCATACACATAAGCAGCAACACCTTTAGGGCACGAAGTGTCCACTGTCATTTCATTAATACGACCTGTGAAGTACTGGTACCAGCTATTAGCAAACTTCCCCGAGAATAATTCGTCTGAACTTTTCTTCATGTCCGAAGAAAATTGATTTTTTCTCATGAACATAAGACTAGCTAATAGATTCGCAGTTTCAGAACCATCATGGCAAAATTCTTTACCAGACAATTCAGCAAATTGCGTAAAATGCGAAGCGATATCAGTCATGTCCTCTTTAGAAATACAGTTGGCTGCATTTGCAAAGAAGCCAGTAAAAGAAATCACGAAAGCGATTAACGCCATCATTGGTTTTTCATTCGACACCTGAGTGTTCGTAGTTGCAGATAAATTCATTTATTCCCCTCGTAGTTGTTAAAGCCATCAAAAGGCTAGCCCAACAAAAAGGAAAGTAGCAAAGAAAAAAATAGTAAAACAGAAAGAAAAAATGAAAATAAGAGTTACTAATGGGAGCAATAGATTAAAGCTTGAGTTCTCGGTAGCGTTTAAGAGCATATTGCTTTACGCCTTCATCTTTGATCTCAGAGATAATTTTGGGTAATTGTTTACGTAAAGCCGCGTCAGTGGCTGCTCTGATGAATAATTCATCAATAGCCATTGTACGGATTGCCTTTTCTTGCATGAGTAAGGTTTCACCAATCGAGTGGACAGGCTGAGGGCTGGGTAAGCTTGTGTTCTCTTTTGCAATTTCCACTAATGAATACGTTGCGTTCGTTAGCGTCAGTAAATAAGTTGCAGCAATTCTTTCGTTAGCTGTGGCTTCTTTATCGGTCGCTTTTTGTCGAAGAAACTTAATCTGTTCAGGTGAAAAACGCGCTGCACGTTCTTTTAAAACCATTTCTTTTTGGGAACTATCACCTGTTCGAGCATCAAGATTCTTAGCTTCCTCAGCAAACCACAAAGCAAAAGGTTTTTCTGGCTCGATTGCGGGTTGCGTCGTTACCACCGCATTCTGAGGATTTGGCTTTTTATCGTTTTCTGATGGCGACGATAACGTTGCCTGATTTTTATTTTTTGCTAGCACGGTTTCGGATTCGATTGTTTCCAAATTCTTATCTAGTTTTTTATGTTCATAATAAAAAAGTGCTGCGAATAAAATTATTAGAACTATGTAGCCAATTTTTTTGTTTTTAAACATGCCATTGGTATGGCATTTTTTTTTGCGGGGAACAATTTATTTCTTTTTCTCATGCTGGTAAGTTGCAGGTTCGTCAGGCCACGGGTGTCGGGGATAGCGGGGCCGTAATTCTTTACGAATATCAAAATAACTTTTTTGCCAAAAAAGTTCTAAGTTTTGGGTTATTTGCGTCGGCCGCATGTTGGGCGCCAAGAGCTCTAAAGTAAGTGGCAGCCTTTTTCCCAACAAATACGGATGCTGAGCCCAGCCAAAAATATCCTGGATTTTCACCGCCAACATCGGAGCATTTTCGGTATCATATTGAATACTTATTCGCTTTTCATTTGGCGTGGTCAGATAATCCGGCAAAGCTTTTATAAATTCTTGAAGGTTTTGCTTAGCATAGGTGATTAACAACCCAAACAACGGAAATGAAATAAAATCAGCTAAATTTGCAGTTGCCGTTTTTAAATCCAAAAGCAAAGTAGCATTAAGATCTGCAAGAAAAAGAAAATCATCATCAGTCAAATTAAGCTTGCCAGCTTTCGCCTGCAAAAAGTTAATTTTCTTCAAAAAATCTTTATAATCTCCGTGGAAGTTTACTAAAATATCCAGATTATTTTCTAATATTTCCGGCCACCGAGTCATCTGATCTTGGACGTTTACGGGGGTTTTGGCACTTTCTGTCACAATAAAATTTCCGACACTTTTTATTTGCTGTTGATAGACCATTTTTTTATCAAGATCTAGAATAAAATTTAATTTCTGAAGCACCGCGGTCTCTGAGAATTCTAAAAACTCTTGCTTAGAAAATCCAACTGCAAATTGTATGTCCGTTTTACTTGGACTTGAATTGAAACCAGCAAGTAGAATGTAGTAATCAGAAATTCGCGCTTGTAATCCGCTTAGCAGCGATACTCCGCGGCCTTCGCTGGACAAACCATCATTATCAGTTTTTCTTTTTGCAACCCGCTCCGAAAATAATTCAAAATACAAAGCGATCAAGGTCGAGCGAAAATCAGCAGAAAAATTCAATGTGGCGATCGGAAAACTTAATAACTGCTTAGCTATTTTTTGGCCTTGGATATTAAGCGGTGCGTGCAAGATTCGGTCGATATCAGTTTCCTCGGAAAAAGACCGTTCAGAAAATATTTTGTTAAAATCTTGTGTTTCTAAAGCGGCGATGAAATTAGCAGCTTCGTTTTTGAAACCAGCTTTAGCTAAATTTAAAAATAACAGACTATTTTCAATCGATAGCGGTAAGTTATGAATGGTTTTCCCCAGTGCATTTATATTTTCATTCTCATCTAAGAGTTTCCATTTTTGCAACTTAGTGATAGCGGCCTTGATGTTTTTCAGGGGTGGTTTATCAAGCCATAAAAAGTTATCGATATCGTTAACGTCACAGGTTTTCAAAGTTAAAATTTCTTCAATTAAATTCGAAGTTAAGATCTCTGGTTTAATTTGGGTAGGCATTGAAAGCTCGTCACTTTCATGCCATAGCCGGTAACATGTGCCTGACGACGTACGCGCTGCCCGGCCCGCACGTTGTTTGGCCGAAAATAAGGAAATACGCTGAATAGTTAGTTGCGAGAAACCAATTTTCGCTTCAAGCGAAGCCATTTTTTTCAAGCCGCTATCAACGACCGAATCTACGCCTGGTAACGTTAAAGAGGATTCGGCAATATCGGTCGCTAAAATTACGCGGCGCTGGCTTTGCGGCATTAAAATTCGTTTTTGATCCGCCAATTTTATAGATCCATGAAGCATTTCAATAGGAACCGAATTTAATTTCTTTTGTAGCTCATTCTCAACTCGGCGCATTTCACTGACCCCTGGCAAAAAGACTAAAACGTCTTTTGAACTTGCAGAAAAAGCTTTTGCAACCGCTGTAGCCACTGAGTTAAAAAAGTCTTGATCGCAGATTAATCTTTGCGATTTAGTTGAATAGTTTACCGTCAACGTATGGGGTGGTGCCGCAATTTCTACAAGTTGTGCGCCTGGCAAAAAGTTTTGTAAGTGATCGGCATTTAAAGTGGCCGACATAACAATGATCTTTAATTTTTCCGATAAAATTTGATGTTCTACGGCTAAGCCAAGGGCAATATCTGCTTCGCTTGATCGCTCGTGGAATTCATCAAATACTAAGATGGATAATTCATTCCAAAATTTTTCGTCTTGCGCTTTTTTTATAAAAACACCAACAGTCATAAAAATTAACTGCGTCGTTGGCTTAAATAGGGGTTCAAACCGGACGTGGTAGCCGACTTCGTTTCCAAGACTCCAATTATTTTCCTCAGTAATGCGGTCGGCAGCACTAACGGCGGCAATGCGCTTAGGCACTAAGACTATGGTTTTCCCCAAGTTACTTTTTACCAGCGCAGGTGGTAAGCGTGTTGTTTTCCCAGAACCAGGTGACGCCATCAAAATCAAACTCGATGTGCTTTTTAGAGTTTCAATCAATGAGGCAATGTGGGAATCAATTGGAAGTTTAATCATTCGATCGCCGCTTTACTGTGAATAAACTAAGATCATAAATTCTGCTTTTTCAAATTTCAACTGTGTAAGAATATTCTTCGCAGATCCTTCTAGAATAGTTTCGGAATCTTGTGACAAATTTAGCGCCAGCAACATTTTTCGCTCAGCAAGATGCAGTTTACATTCTTCCATCAATTTTTTTAATCGGTAGGGAGTATCCATCAGCACAAAAGGATCTTTGTGCTTTTTAACTTGCTGCCATTCTTTTTCTCGCGCGGTATTTTCCGCCGGTAAAAATCCGACAAAGTGGAAACGCCGTAAGCGCTCGGAACTAAGTGATAATAATCCCATCAAGGCTGAAGCACCTAAACAGGATTGTACTTTTATTTTTTTTGCTCGGCACAATGCAATCAGATTATTTCCCGGATCGCAAAAAGCGGGTGTTCCGCAGTCTGAAACTAAGCAAACGTTTTGCGTTTCGCACATCGCTACCAATTGCTGTAAATCCTCTGGTGTTGAATGCTCGTCCAAAACTTCATATTTTTGTGCTTTTATTTCTAAATGCTTCAATAATTTAGAAGTTTCTTTGGTTGATTCGCAAATTATCACATCAGCTGTTTTTAATAGTTCTATGGCACGCAAGGTAATCTCATCAAAGCGGCCTATTGGAGTTGCAACAAGTGATAACATTTAATTCCTTCTAAAATGATTAATTTTCTGGATCGGCGCCGTAACGGTTTGCTTTCGTGCATGAGTTGTATCAAGAAAAATCACTTCAACTTCAGGGCAATATTTTAGAACAGCATTTATATTAACGGGCTCATTTTCAAAAAAATAAATTTTATCGTAATCGCCACGGTTTAGCGCCAAAAACCAATCGCGCTTAAAAAGCTCGTCGTCCATTGCTTTTTCAGGCTTTAAAATTAATTGTCCGTCAGCGCACGGAAAGCCCCATTTTTCTAATACTATTTTAGAGCCATAGCCCATGCGTTTTTTATCTCGTCCTGTTAAATACTGCACGTAAGCACCTGCATAAGCTAATTCTAGCACGAATTCGATCGCACCCGGATAAGGCACGTCATAGTGTAAATACTCATTCGAGAAAAACCGCTCGTACCAGAAGTCTCGAAGATCACACAAAAGCTGGTGATGATCTTCTTGAGTGTAGCCTTGGCGCACGACAGCTTCTTTGATGCCCCAATCAGTATGTAAAATCTCGACTGTTTTTAGGTTCTCAATGTTGTGCAGCTCTGCGAATTCCTGCAATATCTTTTGGGTCCGCGTGCTGACATTAAAAAGAGTTGAATCTAAATCGAACACAGCAAGAATGCGCTTGTTTTTAGCAAACAACTCCATCGTTTTTCTAAGGATGTCATTAAGGTTTGATGAATTATCAATCATAGTAAGGTCTCGGTTAAGAGTATCCTGTGGATGGTTAAAAAAGAAAAGTCTTTTCTAGGAAATACCGAGGTCTTTTGCTAACTTCTATGCCGATGAGTGAAGTTGTGCTGAAAGTAAAAAATCTTAAAAAAGCCTATCCCAGTGGCGTCGTGGCTTTGAAAGATATTAGCTTTGAAGTACAAAAAGGCGAATTTTTAGTGATCGTTGGGCTAAGTGGCTCTGGCAAATCAACTTTACTACGATGTTTAAATCGGCTGCATGACTGTGACAGCGGAGAAATTTTTTTTAACGGCATAGATATTGTTAAGATTAAAGTTAAAGCGTCAAGCCGGTTAAAGGACTTACGTAAAAGCATTGCCATGGTTTTCCAGAATTTGAATTTGGTGCCTCGTCACTCTGTCTTAGAAAATGTTTTAGTGGGGAAATTAGCTCAAACTCCGTTGCTAAAAAGTTTGTTTGGTTTTTTTTCGGATACGCAAAAAAAAGAAGCCTTGAATTATTTAAGGTTGGTAGGCATCGAAGACAAAGCTCATCAACGGGCCGATCAGCTTTCGGGTGGCCAACAGCAGCGCGTTGCCATTGCGCGTGCGCTGGCTCAAAATCCAGTAATTCTTTTGGCGGACGAGCCCGTAGCATCCTTGGATCCGGCAACCAGCCATGTGGTGATGGATTACCTGAAAAAAATTAATGAAGAATTGGGAATTACAATTATTTGTAATTTGCATTTTTTGTCTTTGGTCCGAGCTTATGCCACGCGCGTTCTTGCGCTAAAAGATGGAGCAATTGTTTTCGATGGTCCCGCTACTGCAATAAATCAAGCCTTGTTCGAAGAAATCTACGGCGCTGATGCACGAGAAATACATGCGCGTTGAAGTTTATTTAAAGAAAACTATTTTAGATGGATTGACGCTAGCTATTTTATTGATGGCCTTACTTGGAGCAGCGGTAAATCCAACGACCGAGCAATTACTTGACCTTAATTATATTGTTTTAATTTTTATAACGTCTTTTCTAAGCGGCGCTTTCCTGAGCTATTTGCTAAACGGCAATGGCACAAAAACTTTAGGGCAACATATGTTCGGGTTGCCACCGTCGACTAACGAAGTTGCAAAGCCATGGTTTCGCACCTTTTGGGGGGGGCAACTTTTTATAACATTAGTGGTGCTAGTAACGATTGGATTGGTTAAGTCCCAATTTTCTTTTTATGAGTTGTTCGATGCTGATGGGTTTGCCGGAGCCAAGCGGCTATTTGCAGGAATTTTTTCTCCGAATTGGGATGTGTTACCAGCAGCAGTAGCCAATGTCATAGAGACAATTTTCATGGCTTTTTTAGCCACCATCTTTGCAGTTCCTTTTGCATTTGTATTTAGCTTTGCTGCTGCCAAAAATATTATGAAAGGACCGCTAGCTTTTAGTATCTATTTGGCCCTAAGAACTGTACTTAATTTCGCCCGTTCAATTGAAGCTTTGGTGTGGGCGATAATTTTTTCAGTTTGGGTGGGCATCGGCCCTTTTGCTGGGATGTTAGCTTTGATGATTCATTCGATTGCCTCGCTAACGAAGCAGTATTCGGAAATTGTTGAAACGGTTAATCAGGGCCCAATCGACGGAGTTCTTGCAACCGGTGCTTCAGAATTACAAATTATTCGCTATGCGATATTGCCCCAGGTGATCTTACCTTATATTTCATTTACTGTTTATCGATGGGATATAAACGTGCGAATGGCAACGGTAATAGGTCTGGTGGGTGGCGGTGGCATTGGTACGATGCTTATTAAATATCAAGGTCAGGCAAAGTGGTCTGAAGTCGGTACCATCATCATTGTTATCGCAGTTGTTGTTTGGCTGATGGATCAAGCTTCAGCTTATATCAGAGAGGCTTTAAAATAATGATAGCAGAATACAAAATTTTAATTCGTGAGCATCATTTGGATTCATACGGGCACGTGAACAACGCAACTTACTTAAATTTATTCGAAGAAATGCGTTGGGAAGTATGCACGGAACGTAATTATGGCTATGAAAAAGTTCATGTGGAACAAAAAGGGCCCGTCATATTAGAAATAAGTATGAAATTTTTGAAAGAGCTTAAGTTGCGTGAAACTATTACCATCACTTTAGAGCTTGTCTCGTATGATCAAAAAGTGACTTATCTTTTGCAAAAGATGGTAAAAGAAAATGGCAAGATAGCGTGCGAACTTAAATTAACCATGGGATTTTTTGATTTAAAAATTCGTCGCTTAATTCCAGCATCGCCTGAATGGAAAAATGTGCTGGGAATAGCCTAAAAAAAGTGATCTTGCTAAAGTCTAATTAAGACTTATTTGACTAAAAGTTTGTCACTGTTATTAAGATTCAAGACCATCTCAAAAAACTCCGAAAAAGACTACACGAGGCGGACTGTGAGCCGTATCGCTCGACAGCAAGATGTTTAACTAAAGGGTAGTGAGATGGAAAAATTTTATGTCGCACATGACGGGATTCAGAAAGGTCCTTGGTCATTGAATGAGATAGCTGAAAAGCTATCTGATAAAGAACTTGATTGGAATGACTACATCTACGATCAAAAATTAGAAGACTGGGTTTTGCTGTTGGAATTCCCGCCTCTAACTAAAACATTTAATAGAAGTTTTAAAAATCCCATCGTTGAAATTAAAAGTGCTAAAGCTTTTGTTGATGCTGAAAGTGATCGAGCTTGGTACATACTAAAACAAAATAATAATTACGGTCCATTTTCCAAACGTGAAATGGTGCAAATGTTACAAAGTAAAACCTTATTTGAATATGATTTTATCTGGAAAAAAAACCAAGATTCGTGGAAGCGTTTATCTGATATTCCAGAATTTCAACCGGATCAAATCAAACTAATTTTTAATTCTTGGGCTCATGATAAAGACGGAGAATTATTTTTTAGACGACGTCACGCGCGCGCTAATTATCAAAGTTCTTTAATTATTCATGATCGCAAAAAAATATTTAAGGCTCATAGCTTGGAAATTAGCGCTGGTGGAGCCGGCCTAACGATAGAAAACGTAGATTTTAAAGTGAATCACGAATTATATTTGCACTTTAGGAGCAGCGATCAAGTGCCAGCCTTTAATGCCATTTGCAAAGTGGTCAGCCAATCGAGCGCGAAATACGGAGTCCAATTCACGCAGATTTCTGCAGCGGCAAAGGACTCCATCGAAAAATATATTAAAAAAGCAGCGTGATTGCTGGACGCAGCCACGCCCCCAAACTTTACGAAAGGATTTCATATGAAACATAATTTTTTAGCCACCACTGTAATATTGAGTTCTGCTTTATTTTTAAGTTGCAGCAATCGTGCAACAAGTTTTTCTTTGCCGTCGACAGAACAAACTTTCGGGCAAGTGATAACTTATAATAATAAAGTAGATCTTTTATTTGTTATTGATAATTCGACATCTATGATGCAGCACCAGCAACGATTAGCTTCAAAAATTCCGGATATGGTAAATACTTTAAATTCACTAAAGATGGATTATCACGTTGCTGTTACAAGCACGACGATGACAACGAATTTAGCTAGCTACCCAATGAGCCGCCAGATTTTGGGGACACCAAAATATTTGACGGCAGCCAACATTAATCTATTAGCTGACCGCCTGTTGGTTGGTGAGTCCGGTTCAGATCTTGAGCGTGGCCTTGATGCTATGGCTTACGCAACCGGCTCCTACGGCGTAACAGCGGCCGCTGGGTTTTTACGAAGCGATGCCTTATTTGTTGTGATCTTCTTGGGTGACGAAGACGATCAAAGCAGCGAATTCGGAAACACCAGTTCAAATGACTTTGTAAATTACATGAATAAAATAAAGCCAACATTTAAAGAGGGCGGCCAAGCGTGGATCGCAAATTACATTGGAACTTTGCAAAACCAAAATTGTGATAACTTAGGCGGGCATGTGTCTGTTGGATTTAATTATCTACGTTTGGTGGAAGCCTCAAAAGGAATCAAAGAAAGCATTTGCACGGGCGATCTTTCGCTAGCGGTTACAAATATAAAGGCCCGCATCATTGATCAGTTAACACAGTTTCGATTAAAATCAGCGCCGAACAAATCTACTTTGCGGGTCGCTGTTGGTGGACATTCTGTGGCAGAAGATGCGGTCAACGGCTGGACCTTAGAAAATGATGGAATCGGAAACCAGCCCACTTACTTTATACGCTTTCATGGATCTGCGGTGCCTTCGGCAGATGCCGGTGTGCAGGTGGACTACACTCCAGCAAGTGCATCCTAGAATTTTATTTATTTAGGCGGATCAGGTTTTGAATAATCTGGTCAAGCTTTGATAAAAACTGCGATCGATCTGTTTTTGACATGGCAGAGGGTCCTGTTCCTTTGGAACCTAAATCGCGCATGTGGGACGCAAGTTCCCGCGCCCCTAAAACATTCCCGATATTTTCATGATCAAGTTCTTTTCCTTTTGAACCCAGCACACGCGCATTTTTTTTCAAGCACCTATCAGCTAACAGTAAATCCGATGTAATTAAAATATCTCCGGCTTCAATAGATTCAGCGATCCAATCGTCGGCGCTGTCAAAGCCACCAGCAACCACTTTCATTTCAATATTTTTATCCATCGGAATTTGCAGCCACTGATTTGCGACGACGATTACTTTCAGTTGGTAGCGATTGGCCACTTTATAAGTTTCTTCTTTGACGGGGCAGGCATCAGCATCAATAAAAACGGTTAACATAAGAAATTATTTTTGTATGACCATGATGCCAGGACCTGATGCCGGAGCAGGAATTGCAATATCACGAGGGCTTAGTGCTGTGAGTGAGCCATCTGCAGGATTTCGAATATAAGCGCTGACAGAGGGAATATTTTTTGTATTGCAAGTATAGACGAATTTCCCATTGGTATCGACGCGAATATCGTTAGGCCCACCGCCGGTATCAATTTCTGAAGCTTTGCTTAGATCACCAGTCGTTTGATCAATGTTATAAACAATGACTCTTTTTGGATCGACAGCAGTTGTAGAAAAGGCAGTGCCGTACAATTGAAAACCATCTGGAGAAATATTTGCACCTGAGCCACCGTCATCAACATACCCTGGTGAAGGGCTGTTTAGCACTGGAGTGCCAATACCGGTTAAAACACCGGTGGTGCTATCGATGTTATAGGCGGCGACTCTGCGAACTCCTGTTAGGCCCATGTAAAGCCATTTTGAGTTCGGATGAATCGTAATGCCGTCGCCCGTGTTCGCAAAGCTTCCATTATTATTTTTAAACGGGCTTCCTGGAAGTAAAGTCAATGCGCCCGTTGTAGAATTTATTGAATAACCAGCAACTCCGCCAGTTCCACCCATGGATGCGGCGTATACAAATCTTCCAGTAGCATCAACAACAATTCCATTTAAAGTTGTTGCTGTTCCAGCAGAAAAAGGACTTCCAGCAATGGCCGTTAATGTGCCATCGGCGGCAACGGAAAATCCTGTGACACTGTTCCCTGTTTGATTCGTTACGTATAAGAAATTTCCAGAAGGATGAAAAAATAACCCATTCGGGCTGCCACCACCGGTAGTAACAGGAAGTCCCACGGCGGTTAAGCGGCCATTCACAGCATTGATAGTGTAGATAGTAACTGTTCCGGTACTGACGTTAGCGACATAAATAAATTTGTTGTTGGGACTTATGACTGCGCCGTAAGTTCCATTTTCGGTAGCAACTGAAAATGGGCTACCAACAATTGTTAGTAGTGCCCCTGTTGCAGGATTTTGTGCGTAGCCATAAACTTTTCCCGGAGTTTCTTGCGATCCTAAATATAAAAATGAAGCATATGAAAACTGTAAACTTCCTGCCGGAATGGTTGGATCGACGGTACTTGGGAAGCCGTCCGGGTTCGTTATAGTAATATCAAAAACTCCAGTTTGCGCCTGCGAGGCTGTGCATGAAATCTGAGTGTTATCAGCGCTTATGACGACGTTGGCGCAAGTGTAAGGACCGATTTTCACTTGCGCTTTTGGAAAAAAGTTTTTTCCTTTGATAATAAGAGGACAACCGCCCGAAATACTGCAGTAAAGGACGGCCGAACCGTTGGCGGTTACTCCAGTAACGACCGGTTTATTATTTGAAGGAGCATAGCTGTCTTGAGTATCATACTTTTTTGCACATTGAGTGAAAGAAAGAATTAGTGACGCCATTGCAACTGCGGAATAAGAAATTCTTTTTATATTAATATTTTTCATACCTGCATGCCCTCGCAGTTTTAGTTATTAAATTTATTTGCCACCAGAAAAATTCGTAAAGACAAGACCAACAGCTATACGACTCCACTTTATAGCACCTGATGGAGCTGGAACTGATTCTTTAAAAACTTCGGTTGTATAATCCACAACAAAGCCGAAACGGCTTCTAATTTGACGATAATATTGAACGGAAATTCCGCCCGACCCTTTGTACATCGAGGAGGTTCCCGCGCTGGTGGGCTTATCCAACGCATAAGCGTCGGACAGACGATACACAATGCCTGCAGCTTGTTTTCCGTCGTAATATTCGAGCCGTACGCCAAGTGCAGTACTTTTACCTGTTAAATTTTGGTTTCCAGAAATGGTTGCTGGATCCGCAGATTGCCCAATCATATTGTATTCATAATTTAGACCGAGCCGGAATCTTTTCATGTTAAATCCGCCAAACAAAGCGATCGGCGTGTGAATCATGGCACGGTCAGGTACATCGCTACCATTTCCCATTTGGCCCTGGCCGAATAAAACCATTGCACCGGCCGAAAACTTCGGCGGGCCGCTTTGGGCAAAACTTGATTGCGAGAAAAAAATCACGCCAAGTAGTGTAAGGATTAATAATTTTGTGGCGAAATGCAAACGTACTATAGTTTTTGAATTCATCATGAACTCCTTCTAACTATTTAATATTATAAAGGTAATTTATAAATGAATCGAGAATCTTCTAGTAAGGCCAACAGGGAGCTAGAAAAAAGGCTAGGAATTACCTAGCCTTAAGTCATTCGTGGTTTATATTTCACATGTTAAAATGAGGCTAAAACCGTCTCATCTTAGGACAGCGAACTAGTACTTTAATAAATTTTCGACATTAAGTTTACCATTTGAAGCAACTTTACCTTGTGTTGCCGCCACAGGTTTAGCTGAATTCAAAATAGCATTCTTCACATCACGCCAGTTTTTTTCTGGGTGAATCGACCAGTAAAGCGCTGCTGCTCCGGCAACATGCGGACAAGCCATTGAAGTTCCATCCCAGTTCGCACCAAGTAGATCAATAACGACGTCTGAATATTTGCCACTAACAGTTGTTGAGAAAACTTTCACACCTGGTGCTGCGATATCAACAGTTCTGACTCCCCAGTTAGAAAAAGATCCTAACTTGTCGTCATTGCCGATAGCTGCAACGGAAATAATATTTTCATTGTCATAACTGGCAGGGATTCCCGGCTTTGCATCAGTATCATTGTCGTATCCAACGCCTTGATGACCGTTTCCAGCCGCTGCGATAAATAATACGTCGTGATCTTGCGCGTAAGTAATGATTTCTTTAAGAGCTAAATTTCCTGCTGCATCTTCAGGATCATCACCTTCAGAGCCCCAAGAATTTGATAAAACTTTGGCACCATTATCAACCGCGTACTTAATAGCTTTTATAGCGTCAGCCGTCGTGCCGCCTGCTTCTCCGCCAAGAAAACGTAACGCCATGATTTGCGCGTTCGGAGCTACTCCAGAAATTCCTTTTCCATTGTTACCTGCAGCGCCAACATTTCCTGCGCAGTGGGTTCCATGTCCAGGATTTCCACCGTTTAAAAGATCTATTAAATCTGTAGCCGCTAAATCATAAGGCTTGTTATCATTAGAAACAAAATCCCAGCCGATGACGTCATCAACATAACCATTGTTATCATCGTCAATTTGGTTATCAGGGATTTCCTTTGGATTTCTCCAGATATTTGCGATTAGGTCTTCATGTGTGTAATCCACGCCTGTATCGATCACTGCAACAATAATTTTATTGCCTCGGTTAATCTTCAAAGCAGCTTCTAAACCTAAATCATTCATACCCCATTGTTTAGAGTACAAAGGATCGATCCCAGTAGACACCGCTGGAGCGTCTGGAATCGGCGGATTATCAACAGCCGCAGTCATCGACTGTGCACCTTGTGTTCGTAAGTATTTTTTAACGGCTTCATTTTGCTTTAATGAGGCTAACTTTGGATTCTCTAACATTTTAAATTTAAAATTCGGCTGCGTGTAAATAATAGCGCCTGAGTTAACTAATTTTTTAAATGAAGCTGATTCGGTATTTCCTTGTACGTGCATCCAGCTGTCAGTGACGGCCTCGGCAGAAACAGTGTTTTCGCGCATTCTCAAAGACGTTGCCATCTTTTGTGCGGATAATGGTGATGCTAACTTTACAAGCAAATCGTTTGCCTGTGTTGCTCCGCTTGCTAGCAGAACTAAACTTAATAAGACTCTTCTCATTGTAATCCCTCCTTAGTGGTGATGAAAGTCTAGGAAGATAAATATTCATTCGACAAACAAAATACCACACCAGAGCGAATGCGTTGTAAGAATTTAGTCTGACAAAGATCATAGATATCTCGTTGTCTTCATTCACGTTTCTTGTAAGAATCTTAATGAAAATGAGTTGAGAAAACTCAATGTTACAGGAGACTTTCATGTCTGAAAATACTTCGAACACAAATTTGAACGCGGCAAACATGACACCTACGCAAGCTGTCGATGATATGTCGCGATCTTTTGCGCTAACGACAAAATTGGATGCACTAGTTGCTTGGGGCCAAAGAAATTCTTTATGGCCATTACCATTTGGTACTGCTTGCTGCGGAATCGAATTGATGAGTGTGATGGGGCCTAAATATGACTTGGCCCGCTTCGGTGCAGAAGTTGTACGATTTTCCCCGCGCCAATCCGATTTGCTGTTAGTAGCAGGAACAATTACCGAAAAAATGGCGCCGATTTTAGTTCGTATCTACGAGCAAATGTTAGAGCCAAAATATGTTTTATCAATGGGAGCGTGCGCAAGTTCTGGCGGATTCTATCGTGCCTATCACGTACTACAAGGCTGCGATAAAGTTATACCTGTCGACGTTTATGTTCCGGGATGTCCACCAACTCCAGAGGCTGTTCTTGACGGAGTGATGACTTTACAAAAAATGATTAAAGATCGCAGCCCGCGGCCATGGAAAGAGCATTGGAAATCGCCGTACGGTGAAGGTTTAATTACCGCAGAAAGTTCAGCAAAATATTTTAAAGGAGCTGGTCTATGAGTTCTTTTGAAATTTTGAAATCCGATGTTGTTACTAAGTTTGGATCGAATCAATTTCAATTTTTACGGACTCCAGTTGGAGATGATGTTGTCACATGTGATAAAGAGTCAGTCCCGGCGCTTTTAAAATATTTAAAAGAATATGCAGGATTTAATTTTTTAATGGACGTGTGCGCTGTGGACTATCCCGCGCGCGAAAAACGTTTTGATGTTGTTTATCATCTTTTTAATTCGACCGAATCCATACGTGTTCGCGTGAAAACACAGTTAGCTGAAGGCGAAGCTGTCGGCACTGCGACGGGAATCTGGAAGGGTGCTGATTGGTTCGAGCGTGAAGCCTACGATATGTTCGGAGTTAAGTTCAACGGGCATCCAAACTTAAGAAAAATTTTAACTCATCATCAGTTCGTAGGGCATCCACTACGGAAAGATTACGAAGCCGATCACCAACAGCATTGTGATTCTGTGCTGCCGATATTTTTCGACAACACGCCTGATCAGCGTGGCGATCAGTTAGATAGTCGCTATGTGCCCTTGAATGTAGGTCCATCACATCCTGCTATGCACGGAACTTTGCGCGTGATGGCCGAGCTTGATGGCGAAACCATTGTTCGCGCCAATTGTGAAATTGGATATTTACATCGCTGCTTTGAAAAGATGGCCGAAACTCATCCGTACAATCAAGTGATCCCATATACTGATCGCTTAAATTATTGTTCGGCACCTATGAATAACGTGGGCTACTGCAAAACAGTCGAACGCATGCTTGGGGTTGAAATCCCAGCACGTGCACAAGCAATGCGGGTGATTCTTTGCGAGCTTTCCAGGATTATCGATCATACTGTTTCTGTTGGAACAGGCGGGGTCGATTTGGGCGCATTAACAGCGTTTTTCCATTTATTTACATTTCGCGAAAAAGTTTACAACTTATTTGAAAAACTTTGCGGGGCCCGTTTAACGGTGTCGCTAACTCGCGTAGGTGGTATGGCGCAAGATGCTCCTGAGGGCTGGTTTGAAAGCGTCTTAAAATTTTGTGATGAGATGAGCGACGGTGTCGAAGAAATTTCTAGACTGTTCATTGGCAATAAGATTTTTTTAAAGCGCACTCAGAATGTTTGTCCAATTTCTAAAAACGACGCCATTGCGTGGGGCTACACCGGACCACTGTTGCGCGCTTCAGGTGTTAGTTTAGATTTACGCCGGGCAACCCCGTACTATGGCTACGACAAATACGACTTCGATATTCCTGTTGGTGCGATGGGCGATATTTACGATCGCTACTTAGTTCGAGTTGAAGAAATGCGCCAAAGTATTCGCATCATTCGGCAAGTTTGCAAAAATATTCCAGCAGGCGATTATACCATTCGTGATAAAAATATTGTGCTGCCTGAGAAAAAAGATGTGTACGGAAATATCGAAGGTCTGATGAACCACTTCATGTTGGTCATTAAAGGCTTACGTCCGCCAGTTGGCGAAGTTTATGATGCGACCGAAGCGGCCAACGGAGAACTGGGATTTTATTTAGTTAGTGATGGTTCAGCAAATCCTTACAGGCTTAAAGTAAGACCACCTTGCTTTGCGATTTACCAATCGTTTCCAGAAGTGGTCAAAGGCGCGATGCTGGCCGATGCCATTGCGACTGTTGCAAGTATGAATGTGATCGCTGGCGAATTAGATCGCTAAGTATTAATTTTGAAATAAATAAAGGAAGCTACATGTTTCAATTATCACCCGAAGGTAAAGCAAAAATTCTTAGCGAACTTAAGCGCTATGAATCCCGTCAATCCGCAGTGTTACCCGCATTGTACATCGGACAAAAAGAGAATAACGGTTTTATTAGTCCCGCGGTGATTCAAGAATTATCCAGAGTCATGGAGATTCCTGAATCTCAAATTAACGAAGTTTTTACGTTTTACACAATGTATAACAAAGATAAAGTTGGAAAATATCATGTGCAAGTTTGTAGAACTTTATCGTGTATGCTGAGTGGGGCTGAAGAACTCACGGCTCATTTATGTAAAGAATTAAATACCCGTCTTGGGCAAATGACCGTAGACGGCCGTTTTACCGTGACCGAAGCCGAATGCTTAGGTTCATGCGGAACAGCGCCCATGATGCAAATCGGGGACAAGTACTATGAAAATTTAACGCCGGAATCCGCGATGAATATTCTTCGCGGGATGAAATAGGAAAAACTATGCAAGCTGTTGAAACTAAATATTTAAGCGAATTTTATCATCTGCCAGAATTCAAAGGTCTTGAGGGCTACAAAAAAAACGGTGGCTACAAAGATTTAGAAAAAGCTTTGAAAATGCAACCGCAAGCGATCATCGACGAAGTGAAGGCATCGGGTCTTCGCGGCCGTGGCGGGGCCGGATTTTCAACGGGAATGAAGTGGGGATTTTTACCAAAAAATGACGAGCCCCGTTTTTTACTTTGTAACGCTGACGAAGGCGAACCTGGAACTTTTAAAGATCGCATGATGATGGAGAAAGCTCCGCATCAGCTAATTGAAGGAATGATCATTTCGGCCTTTGCGATTAGCTGCAAAAAATCTTATATTTACGTGCGCGGTGAATATGATGAATCGATCAACACCCTAGAAACTGCCATAGCCGAGGCTTACAAGGCAGGATACTTAGGAAAAAATATCTTAGGTTCGGGGTTTGATCACGATATGGATATTTATCGTGGAGCCGGAGCCTACATCTGCGGTGAAGAAACCGGAATGATTTCTTCACTTGAAGGTTTAAAAGGACAGCCGAAATTAAAACCGCCATTTCCTGCTGTACAAGGTTATCTAAGAAAACCGACGATCGTAAATAACGTCGAGACACTTGCTGTTGTTAAGTACGTGATCCGTGACGGTGCCGCACATTACAAAAAATTTGGTACAGAAAAATCGACAGGCACAAAATTATTTTCATTATCTGGAAATGTTATGAAGCCTGGCAATTATGAAGTGCCACTAGGATTTCCCTTGAAAGATTTGGTTTACGGTCTTGGCGGCGGAATGAAAGCCGGCCGAAAATTAAAAGCCGTGATTCCGGGTGGGTCATCGGCCCCGGTATTGAATGCAGAAGAATCTGAACGGGCCTTACTAGATTATGAAAATTTAGCACAGATGGGATCGATGTTAGGATCTGGTGCAGTTATCGTTATCGATGATTCTGCATGTATGGTTCAGTGTTTAGCGAATCTTATGCATTTCTACCATCATGAATCATGTGGACAGTGTACGCCTTGTCGTGAAGGAACAGGTTGGCTTGATAAAATCACAACTTCTATTTTATCTGGGCAAGGTCGCATGCAAGACATCGAATTATTATTAAAAATTGCTGACAATATGAAGGGTCGCACCATTTGCGCCTTATCGGATGCGGCTGCGCTACCAGTACTTAGTTTTGTACCGAAGTTTCGCGACGAATTTGAATACTTCGTGCGTGAGGGAAAATCGAAAGTAAAAGGAACTGCTTACAAAGGACATGCTCATGTTGAAATGCACCATTAATGGCGTCGAACTTCAGGTAAAGCCGGGCGCGACGATCATTCAAGCCATGACTGAAAATGCGCAACGAATTGCGCATTACTGCTGGCATCCGGGTTTAACTATTGCCGGTGTCTGCAGACTTTGTATGGTTGAAATTCAAGGAAATCCGCGCGTACAAATCGCCTGCAATACTACAATCACTGAAGGCATGGTCATCAATAATACTTCTGACAAAGTCAAAGAAGCCGTTAAATGGGGTCTTGATTTTCATTTAATAAATCATCCCTTAGATTGTCCGGTGTGTGATCAGGCGGGTGAATGCGGTTTGCAAGATCAGTACATGGAATTTGGTCAGTACGATTCAGAAATGGCCGAGAAAAAACAAAAAAAACATAAGGTCGTCGATCTTGGTCCAACGGTTGTACTAGATTCGGAACGGTGTATTTTATGTTCTCGTTGCGTGCGTTTCACTGATGAGGTTTCAAAAACCAATGAATTAGGAATTTTTAATCGCGGGGATCACGCCGAAATTGGTACGCACGCTGGCAAAAAATTGGATAATAAATACTCTTTAAACACTGTTGATATCTGTCCGGTCGGAGCTTTAACTTCAAAAGATTTTCGCTTTAAACAACGCGTGTGGTTTTTGAAAGATTCTGAATCGGTTTGTAACGGGTGTGCCACTGGTTGCAACGTCCGGATGTATTTTAATAAAGAAGGTTTGTTTCGCGTGAAGCCGGTTTACAATCCCGAGGTAAATGGCCACTGGATGTGTGACGAAGGTCGCGACACGTATAAATTCGTCAACGTAGTCCATCGGTTAATGAAAGCATTCAAGTACATAAACAAAACATGGCATCCAGAAATGCATCCAGGAGCTGCCGCTAAAGATGTCTCCGCACAACTAAAAGCCGCAAAGGCAGAAGAGATGGCCTTAGTATTAACAGGTCAGCACACTGTTGAAGAGTACGAAGCCATTGTTACGGCATTTGTAAATAATTATAAATCCAAAAATATTTTTCATTGGGTTAACAATGTTGAAACGCTAGATAGTTTTGATGGTTTACTACTTCGTGGAGATAAAAATCCAAATACGTTAGGATTAATTTCAGTTTTGCAAAAATATGGAATTGCGAATAAGTGGACGGACCTTGTAGAAGGTTTAAAATCTAAAAAAATTAAAACTCTTGTGGTTGCAGGTCCGGAAAATACCTTTGTGTATCCTGATTTAGAGCAAAAACTACAGCTTTTTACCGAGGCTGCAAATTTAATTTATTTGTCGTCAGCAAAATTGCCAAGCTTAGAAGTTTACAGTGGAAATGCTCAGATCACTTTAATTCCACTAAAAACATTCGTGGAAAAATCAGGAACATTTATTAATTTTAAAGGTCTTTCGCAAAAAATAAAAAAAGTAACAACAGTTGTTAGCGAGGCATTAACTTTAATTGAAGCAGCTGCCTTATTAACAGGTCAGAATGTACAGATCACACCGTTAACTCAAGATGCAATTCTAACGGATCCCAATAAGCGCGCTGATCAGGTCGAACTGGAACTGCGGCCAAAGAATGAGTATTTATTTAATCGCGGTCGTTTGTAGTTTAAGAAAACGGAGATTTTTATATGGCAGTGGTAAAACAAAAAGAAGAATCGAAACAATGGTATTTCCTAGACATCATGACGGGTCTTGGAATTACCATGAAACATCTTCTGACAAATTTATTTAATAAAAAGAAAATGATTACTTTGAACTATCCAGAAGAAAAGTATGAATATTCTCCGCGCTTTAAAGGCAATCACGTTCTAACAGTTAAAAAAGATGGCTCGATTCGTTGTACGGCGTGTATGTTGTGCGCAACCAATTGTCCGGCAGATTGTATTACGATCAAAGCCAGTGAACATCCGGATGCCCAGGTTGAAAAATATCCGATCAACTATGAAATCGATATACTTCGTTGTGTATTCTGTGGTTTCTGTGAAGAGGCCTGTCCTGTGGATGCAGTTCGGCTGGGCCCTGAGTGGCAAACGCCAGGATTAAACGGAGCTAATTTTACTTACGATATCGGCCACTTAGCTTATCGTGCAAATTTAAAAGGTGGAGTGCAGTCGGTCGTGGACGATAAAGATCGCCATAAAGCGGGAATCTAGCCATTCCCGTTTTCGAAAAAGTTTTCCATAATTTGAATTAACTCTTTAAGTACCACTTTATTTTTATCTGTCTCAATAGCTGCGGCAGCTTGGCGATAAAGATTTTTGTGACGTCCATAACTATCAGAAACTGTCAGAGCTCCTGATCGGGGTAAATCAAATTTTTCAATCCGAATTAATGTTTTTAAAACATTTTGAATCAGTTCAGCATCCGTTGAAGATAAGTCCAGTTCACTAAAGGTTGCTAAATCATCTAAAATAACAAAGCGTAGTTTTTTCGGAGTTTTTTCTGCGTAGTGGCTAATTTTTACAGTCATAGCAGCACGGTCAATAGTTTCTACGGCAATGGCATGCGATACGTAAATAAAACTAAAAAATAAAGCTAAATATAATATTTTCATTTAGTACCGTCCATTTTTTTTACCATAACTGCAACTAACTTATATCTTGGATCAGTTGTTATAGGTTCCGTCGAGAAAAAGTCACTTATAAATCCCTTGTCTGTGCGAATTTCAATATGGCCGCAATCTTTGATTTTTGAATTTCTGCATTTTTTTCCACTAGAATAAACCAAAATTGCACCTAGCGGGGCTTGCGAGGGGTTGGTTATCGATAATTTGTGAGGTTCTTCCATTAAATTGATGAAGTTAAATTCTTTCAAAGTTTCTTTCGCGGACAATGCGGCTTCGCCACCAATTTTTTTGTGCGGAACAAGACCTGCGGCTGCTAGGGCCGCCTTAACACCCGTATAACACTTACCTGGCCCCCGTAAAACTTGGCCATATTTTTTTTCAGAAAATTTGATCATGCGTTTAACTTCGTCACTGTTGGAATAAGTTTCAACTATTTTTCCAAATGGAATTTCCTGCAATCTTCGAGGAACATACGGCGCCATCAATTTTTCTAGTGTATTCAAATCCTTTTGATTATTTTTACCTGCCGCTGTTGCCGTAGAACATCCTATGCAATTGCTAGATAACTGACCTTCTAGGCTTATATTTTTTACTAATCGAGTTGGAACATTTAAAGCACTGCTATCAGTGGTAGAGAGCGTCGCCGAAGAGGAACTGACGACTTCATATTCACTCTGATTTAAGTTAAAAATCCATTTTACTTCGGACATTTTTACGTTGCCAACAAACGAAATAATTTCGACTCGATAGGCATTTTTTCCAGATTCTAATTTGATGGCCTCAACAACTTTAACAACTGAACCTTTCGAAATTTGTCCTAGTTGATTGCTTGTACTATAAAAATCGGGGCCACTACGAACATTTCTAGAGGTTTTAAGTATTATAGTTTGAGCCATTGCCGAATTTGAAAATAGGAAAAAGAAGATGATAAAATTTAGGAAATAAAAAACCCATTTCATATTTATTTATTCGGTTTAAAGAATAAATAGCTGAAATGGGTTCACTACGAACTAGGCCAGATATAAGTCTAGATATCGAAACCTATAAAAACTTTCGCGTAGTTGCCGCTCATGTTGATGTCTTTAGTGGTGCTATTAACTGAGTTTGTGCAATTTTTCCAGTTGAAGCCCATGATACCTACTTCGGCCCCGACAATGATCGGAACGACGATTAGCGGTTTAACTTCAAGCTCAAGGCCTACAGAATAAGACGACATTGATCCTGGGGTAACATCAAATTTTGTGACTCCATTTTCTTTAATGGTAAAGCCACCAGTGTGTGAAATTCCATAGGAAGCAATCGGTCCAAAATGCACGATGGTATCGATAAGGCGGTAATTAACCAAAATTGCAGAGCGTGAATAATTCGCTGACGCTTCAATGCTTGATGATGACGTCGATAGCGCCATTTTTTCATAGCGTAGGCCAAACCCCAAAGGCATTAAAGGAAGATTAACGATCGCATCAAAACCGGCTCCATAAGTAGGAACAATTCCTGGTGCGTTGGCTGGCGCCGTACAATTTCCCTGGCAAAGGTCAGTAATATCTTGCTTTGAAGCTAAAAATCCATAAGTTGCGCGCGCTTCGAAAAGGGCCCAGCTGCTGGTTGGCAATAAAACCGTGATTAGAAATGAAATCTTTAAAATATGCTTTTTCATGTGTACCTCTTTGGTTATTAAAGCCGTTATTTCCTATACTGGCAAAATATTTTGTCAGTCGTTCAAAACAAGACATTCGTCGTGGCTTGAAAGACACAACTATCCTACCTTGGGAATTCAGTTTGAAATAAGACTATGGCTTTTCAGAATATTCAAGAAAACTATCAAAAGTTAAACGAAATTATCGCAGCTAAATTATTTCAGCATAAAGTCAATTTACGTCTTTATCAGACGGCTCATCTTGCCGCTTTTGATGTGTCCTTAGGCTTGCAACAGTATTTAGCTCACAAGCCCCAAATCGCAATCTGCAAAAATGGCTCGAATCTTATCGAGAATTTAAGTTCGCAGTGGCTTAGAACCCACACGCCCATCCAGGTTAAAGCAGAAAATCATTCATGGTACGAGTTTATAGAAAGTCTTTCGCCTGAAACCTGCTTTGCCATGTGGACATCTGAAAATGAAATAACTGGCGAAATAATTATCGGTGAAAAGCAGGTTGAAGAGATTCATCAGCTATTTGCTAAAAAAAGAATTTTCTCGATTCAAATTGTGCATGAAGAAAATTTTAAGATTCAAATACTGACACCGTATTCAATTCTAATTTCAAAAAATCAACTTTTTTCTGCCAATGCGTCCGTCGTAATTAATGGAGAAAAAGTAAAAGCGCCAGCGTTACTAGGTCATTTCCAAGAGCTTCGTGGCCTAAAAGAAGATTTTTATTTCAGCGAAAAGCATGATGAACAGCGCGTCGAAAAAATCGAGGCGCAATTTAACAGCAAGAATATTTTTTATTTTAATCAGTTCGCCACTGTTGCACATCGGTTAACAGATCGGTTAGTTTTTTATTTTCCTGATATTGCCGGCGCAGCTTTACAGCGAAAATTGCAACTTTCTACCGAGCGATGTGTAACCGTCAGCGAGGTTCCATTTTGGAGCATTGATTTGTGGAGAAATTGGTGGAAAGAAGCGGAATCAGAAAAATTAGTCCGCGGCCTGCTAATTATCTCAATTAAAGCCTTCGAAGAAGATTCAACGCTTGTAAAAAAAATTGAAACCGCTATTGTCGAACTCAGGAGCCTGTCAACATGGGCTATCTAATAAAACATGAGCGAAAAACAAGATCAATTTATAATTTTAAAAAAAATTAAATATGGAGAATCCGATTTAATTCTGCAGGCTTTATCACGTAGTGGCGCCAAACTTTCTTTTATGGCGCGCGGAGCTTTAAAAAGTAGAAAACGATTCGGCGGAGGTATTTTAGAACCTAGCCACTATGTCACGCTGACCTATAAGGACCAGTCGGATGAAGGCAAGCTGCGCGTGTTGCACGAAGCAATTCTAATAGATGATTTTAAAGCCATTCGCAGTGATTATGATAAACTCAACTTTGCCTTATTTACACTTAAATGCGCCTACAGTGTCAGCCAAGAGGGTGATGTTCATTCAGATTTTTTATTTAATTTATTAGGATATACCTTGCGCACGATCGGTGTAAGTACGAATTTAGCCGCCCTAAAGTTGCATTTCTGTCTTAAGTTTTTATATCAACAGGGGGTAGTCTCCATCGAGCCATGGATGAACCCGTTTTTGAAACTCAACATTGGTGAATATCAAAAGTTAGAAACATCCGAAGGTCTTACTGAGGCTATTGAAAATTACTATGACTCGATTGAATCTTTAGTGCTGCAATATATAAAAACTGCAGATCCTGGTTTCTAATTCAAGAAACTAAGCTAATATTTACCCATGAATCTATTAGAAATTTCGCTTCGTCGACCGGTATTTGCTTGGGTCTTAATGTTTTCTTTAATTCTGTTTGGCGCTATCAGCTTTAACAAACTAGGTGTCAGTCAAATGCCCGATGTTAATTTTCCAGTATTAAGCATTGCAGTTAATTATCCGGGGGCAGCACCTGAAGTCGTTGAAAGCGATATTATTTCATTGGTTGAAAAAAAATTATTAGCTGTCGAAGGAATTAAAGAGATGCGCTCGACGGCGTCACAAGGTAGCGCACAGATTAATCTGGAATTTGATATTGATCGTAACATTGATGTATCGCTACAAGAAGTGCAGACAGCACTTAGCCAATTTCGATTTCCAGCAGGAGTCGACCCGGCAGTCATTACCAAAACCAATCCTGATGATGACCCCATTTTATTTGTATCAGTCTATGGTGATGCGCCACTTGGTGAAATGATCAAATGGGCTGATAGTTTTTTGCTAGATCAAATTCAATTTCTACCAGGTGTGGGCGAAGTTAGTTTCCGCGGCTTTCCAGATAGAAATTTACGGGTTTGGATCGATTCCGAGAAATTAAAAAAATATGAACTGACGATCAGCGATGTTGTTGATTCACTAAAAGCGTCCAACGTACAAAGTGCTGCCGGCCAATATGTTAATGGTAAGCAGGAAATCCGAATTCGCTATGCCGGCGCTGCCGCAACGACTGAAGAAATTGGCAACTATCGAATTATGAAGCGCGGTGGCCAAAACATTGAAGAGCGCCGCTTTTTCGTAAAAGATGTGGCGCGAGTTGAAGATGGCCTTGCCGATATTCGCCGAGTAGCGCGCGTTGGTAACAAAACCGCCGTCAGTATTCAAGTTCGAAAACAACGTGGTGCCAACGAAGTCGATGTGGCGGATCTGGTAATTAAAAAATTTGCTGATTTGAAATCCCAGTTCCCTGCAGGAATGGGCTATGATGTCACAATCAATTACACTCGCTCGACCAAAGCAACTGTCGATTTAGCCATAGAAAAAATCTGGGTTGTGTCGCTAATTACAATCATGGTCTGCTTCCTATTTCTAGGAAATATTCAGTCAGCGATAAATATTTTATTTTCTATTCCGACTTCGATTATTGGAACCTTTATAATAATTTATTTTTCGCACTTCACTTTAAATTTATTTACGCTATTGGCCTTAACTCTTTCTGTTTCCATTGTTGTCGACGATGCCATCATGCTTTTAGAAAACATAGTGCGCCATTATCATATGGGAAAAACTTCTTTCCAGGCTGCTCTTGATGGCTCTAAAGAAGTTCTGCCAGCAGCCATAGCCGCATCGCTTGCGGTTTTAGCGGTCTTTATGCCTGTGATTTTTATGGACGGAGTGGTTGGTAAGTTCTTCTTTCAATTCGGTGTCACTATGTGTGCCGCGGTTTTGCTGTCCTTATTAGAAGCCGTAACAATCACTCCAATGCGGACTGCCGCCTTCTTAAAAGATGAAATGAAACTTTCAAAGTTTGAAATCGCCCTAGATAAATTTTTTGAAAAATTATCGCATCGGTATCAAAATGGACTTCGCGCCTGCTTTGAAAAAAGATGGCTGATACTTATTGCGTCGACTTTATTTTTTATGGCGACTCTTTTTCTGATCAAAATAGTAAAACAAGAATTTGTGCCAACTCAAGATCAAGACTTGATTATACTGACTGCGCAGGCCAAGCCGGGCACCTCTATTGAAGAAACACTTAAGCTGATGGAGCCTTTAAAAAAATTATTAGCTGACACCAAAGAGGTAAAAGGATTTTTTATTTCTGTTGGCCCCGCTCAGGCCTTCCTACCCATCGCGCTGATTGATCGCTCGACCCGAAATTTAAGTCACGTCGAATTGATGAACCAACTTCGTGAAAAAGCTAAAGAAATAAAAGGTCTACGGATTTCTATGCGCGACATATCTGCTAGAAATCTTTCAACGGGGCGGCTAAATCCGATTGCTTTTAACCTACGTGGTCCTGATTTGGAAACTTTAAATCTTAAAGCGCAAGAAATTATAAAACAATTAGAAGCTGAAAAAATAGCTGTCGATTTAGATACAGATTACAAATCGGGATTACCTGAGTTGACCTTAATTCCTGATCGGGAACAACTTTCTAGAAAATCAGTGACGGCCGATAGCGTGGCCCAGGTGCTAAGCGCGGCAATTGCGGGTTACCGTGATGGTTCTTACGTTTCAGAGGGTCGACAAATTGATATTCGGTTTAAAGTTAATGAAGATCAAATTCAGTCGCCCGCGGACATTAAGGCCATGTATGTTCGAAATACATTCGGCAATTTAATTCCGATGAGTGATTTGGTAAAATCTACCGAGACAAAATCCTTAAACGCAATTTCAAGGATCAATCGGCAGCGCTCAATTTCTGTGTATGGGAATTTGGCAGCAAATCAGTCACAAAGTACGGTACTTAATCGAACAAAAGAGATTGCAAATTCCCTTTTGCCTAAGGGCTATAGTTTTAACTTAGAAGGCGCTTCCGCGGGATTTAACTCTAGCTTTCAAAGTTTGATTTACGTTTTATTGATCGGAATTTTAGTTGCCTACATGATTTTAGCAATCCAATTTAACTCTTTTATTGATCCTATCTCAGTCCTAATGGCTCTTCCCTTTTCGCTAAGTGGGGCATTGTTGATTTTATGGATGACAAATATTTCATTAAATTTATTTAGCTTCATCGGCCTTATTGTGTTGATGGGAATTGCTAAGAAAAACGCGATCATGTTAGTGGAATTTACTGTGCAGATGGCGCATCGTAAAAAATTATCAAGCACAGAAGCTTTGCTTGAGGCTTGTCCGGTTAGACTTAGGCCCGTTCTTATGACCTCCGTGGCAACCTTATGTGCAGCATTGCCATTGATCTTAGGGTCTAGCATTGGCATTGAAACGCGAAGGCCGATGGGCCTAGTGATTATCGGTGGTACCGTGATATCCACAGTATTTACATTGTATATAGTTCCTGTTTTTTATTTGCTGCTTTCACGCTTTAAGAAAAAATCAGCTGCCTAATTTTAGCTTGGCTAGCGGATGGGTTTTTTCAATCAAACGAGCCAACTGATCGACATTTAAGTGAGTGTATTTTTCTGTTGCTTGTAAGCTGTCATGACCCAGCAAGCTTTGCAAAGTTCTAAGGTTGGCGCCGCTAGCAAGCAGATGAGTTGCAAAGCTATGCCGTAAAGCGTGGGGATGAAGTGGATTCATCAGACCTACTTTTTTTCCAAGTCCCCGGATCATCTCATAAGCTGTGCGCGAATTTAAAGCGCTTTCGCCAAACACAAATTCTGTCTTTGAATTAGCGGCTTGTAGTTTTTTTAAGTTAGTCATGGTGTAGGCGGGTAAAACGCAATAGCGTTCTTTATTTCCTTTTCCACGGATTAAAATTCGACGTTCATTCCAACCAACATTTTTCCATTTTATCTGGCAAGCCTCGCTGATCCGCAGGCCGCCGCCATACAAAAGCAGAAACAAAGTCTTTACTCGAAGTAAATCGGCCTCATTTTTATAACTACTGGCTTCGATATTTTTTTGTTGTTCCGAAAAAAAGTGCAGCACAGACAGGACTTCGTCTAGTGATAAAAAGTGCGGGATTTTCTTTGGAACCTTCGGGCAAACCAACAGCTGGGTGTAATTCTTTTCTGTTAATTCCTCATTAAAAAGCCAGTTAAAGAAGCTTTTTAAAGTGGCAATTTTACGATTTCGGCTAGCTAGACTTAGATTTCCCCACTTTGAAAGTGCTGGTCGTGCGATTTCCCACAGCCCAGAGTATGTAGTAATCTTAACATCCAATTCAAACAAATTATCATTTTTTCGTAAAAAGGCCTGTCTAAGATCACTTGCATAAGCACGTAAAGTTTGCGCCGAAGAAGATTCAACATTTTCTTGATATTTCAAATACTTAGCTATAACCAATTGAACAGAAATGGACATTTATCTCCATACAGATTTGCTTAACTTATAGTATGAATCTTCCTTTTGTTTGGTTAAAGGCCAGATAAATATTATAGCGCAATGCAATATTTTTCTTGCAAATAGTTCAGCACCCTGGTATTAATGCATTGCAGCATATGAGTGTTTCAAAAAGAGACCTCCCTCGTAAGCTTAATAATATAGCATGTACCCGAAAGGTGGAACCAATGTCAGATTCAAACGCTTTACCCCATTTACCGAGTTCTTTATCTCAGCCGCAAATGCCTTCATGGGCTCCGGCACAACAACAAAAAGCTGTCACAGAAAGCCGAGTTATCATTTATAAATCTGACATCATGACTCAGTTAATGAAAATGATTGAACGTGTATCCCCATCTCAGGCGAACGTTTTGATCATGGGAGAATCTGGCACTGGAAAAGAACTGATTGCCCGTGCTGTTCATGAAAAGTCTCAGCGACGGAATAAGCCATTTGTTGCGATCAACTGCGGTGCTCTACGTGAAACATTATTAGAATCAGAACTATTTGGTCATGAAAAAGGTTCCTTCACCGGTGCGTACAACCGAAAAATCGGTCTAGCTGAAGCGGCTAACGGTGGAACATTATTTTTAGATGAAATCGGAGAATTGCCTTTAGCCATTCAAGCAAAACTTTTGCGATTCGTTCAAGAGGGTGAAATTTTCCGCGTGGGTGGAAAAGATTCTATCAAAGTTGATATTCGTTTAGTGTGCGCAACCAATCGTGAATTGGATCAAGAAGTTGTTCGTGGAAATTTCCGTGAAGATTTATTCTATCGTATTAACACAATCGTTATCAGTGCGCCGCCATTGCGACGTCGTAAAGAAGACATTCCAGCACTAGTTACTCATTTTTTAAATTCAGGTTCACATTCTTTTATCAATCGTGGAAAAACCATTGATGAAGAAGCGATGAAGATCTTAGTAAAATACGAATGGCCTGGAAATATTCGTGAATTGCAAAATGCCTGCGAGCGTTTACAGATTTTATCTGAAGGCCATATGATCATGGTGAATGATTTGCCTGAATCAATTCGTAATCCTGAAGTTAAAGATGAAGGAATGGCTTTTGACCCGTCAGTTCCACTTTATGATCTAGAGAAAAAATATATTCTTAAAGCCTTAGGACATTACGGTGGAAATAAAACCCAAGCGGCCCAAGGTTTAGGAATTACGATAAAGACGCTTTATAATAAACTTCATGAGTACGGCGAATTCGAAAAATATGCTGTGCACTCGAAACCAATTAAAGACTAGCTTTAATTTGAGTTGCTAAATACGGAACGTCGAACGACGGTAACTCAAGCCAGCTATTTTGAATACGGACACGTTGCAAGAACAAAATAGCCTTTCTTAAATAGCAAAAAAAAGGAGAGTTTAAACTCTCCTTTTTTTTATTGAAATATAAAATAATTATTTTTAGAAATAACCTTCGTCTTCGTCGTCGGCGTCGTCAGATTTTGCTTTATCTTTTTTAGACTTTGGATCTTCCATGTCATCTTCCATATCGTCTTCCATATCGTCTTCTTTCGATTTATCTTCCATGTCATCCATTTCAGATTCATCTTCATCTTCGTCGTCCATATCCAATGGCTCAGCGGTTGATAAAGCATCTTCATCTTCTAAATCAACTAAAGAATCAAGGTCAGCATCTTCGTCAAACTCACGAACTAGGTCGTTTGCCAAAGATGATTTTTGCATTGAATTTGAGTCTTTAGTCTGTTTATTTTTTTTAGCAGCAGGCTTTTTAGCGACAGATTTTTTAGCAACAGCAGATTTTGTTGTAGCTTTCTTCGCCGCAACTTTTTTTACAACTTTCTTCGCCGCTTTTTTCGGAGCCGCTTTTTTAGTTGTTTTTTTGGCCGCCGCTTTTTTCACAACTTTTTTCTGTGGAGATTTTTTTGCTCCACTAGTTTTTTTTGCTGCCTTTTTTGCTCCACCTTTTTTAGCAGTCTTTTTTGCCGCTTTTTTCTTTGCCATGATGACCTCTTAAATTGTGATGTTTAATTACGAAACTGAGATAGAGTAACTAGCTTTGAAGGGCTGGGCAAGGCCTGTAGAAAAATTTAGTGTTTCGTCAAGGCGTGTAGAAGAAGTGTTGAGGAAACTTATCCTCACCACATAAATGTTCTTATGGAAAAATAGATTCTAGAGGTGAAAATAGTCTTCTAATATTCGAGCCATGCTTGGGGGAATCAAACTAGAAACAAAAAGCCCAGGCGCATACGTGCCTTTAGGAGGGACGTAGCTAAGGTAACCGAAGGTTTTCGATTTATCTGAGTTCTTAATAGGCAGAGTAAAGCCAAAAGGAAGCGCTGCTTTTTCAGGCAAAGTGACAAAGAGACCAACTGCATTGATACCAATATAAAGGGTGATCTGTGTGTTGTTTTGTTGCGGAAAAGTCAGGCCTAAGCTTGGCAATTCACCGTATCCCGCGGGCATTGCTGGCAGTGGATCACCATTGGGAAGGCTAGCTGCCGGTAAAAAAGTGGCGCCTTTTAAAATATATTTTACCGGAACGCGTACTGCAAATTTCATCTGTCCGTTGGCATCGATCACCGGAGAAAAAGTAATGTCTGGATGATTATTAAAAGATCCAGATGGCGTGAACATCATTCCTGAAGGCATCGGAATCATAATGATAAATTCGCCGCGTGTTTTATCAAAATCAAAAGCTAAGGCTTGATTGTTTCCGTCGGGACTCTCTACTCGGCCCTTGAAATCAAGTTGAGTCAGCGGATTAATTAGAGATCCCGGGTCAGCTGGGCTTCCTGCCGTGGTATCCGTAGCAGTTCCGCCAGTTAATGCCTTATTCGAGTATTGGCTTTTCGCACAGTTGGTAAGTAGGGCCGTGGCAGCTAAAACAGTAAGGGGTAGTAGAAACATTTTCATTTGAACCTCGCTAGTTTGTTCGGGTATCGCACTTTACATATCCCGGATCGGTCGAAGGTCCGGAAGACTTAATATGAAAAAGATAGACATAAAAATCAAAACCCCAACTTTTCAGTCAGGGTTTTGGTTTTTATGTTTAGAATTTTGACGAAACGTGGAAACTACCGGGCCTCGTCCTAATTATTATTAGCCTAACAGTTTCAAAGCCAACTGGCTTGATTGATTAGCTTGCGCCAATGTTGCCACACCCGCTTGAAGTAAAACATTGTTCTTGGCCATCTCAGACGATGCTGAAGCGATATCAGTGTCACGGATTCGCGAATTCGCTGCAGCCAAATTTTCTTCTGTAACTGAAAGTGTATCAACGGTTGATGTTAAACGATTTTGTAAAGCACCGATATTTGATCGCATACCATTGATCATGTATTGACCTTCATCCAGAATAGCTAGTGACGAACGTGCTCCTTCTTTTGAGGTAAAATCAACATCAGCTAATCCCAAAGCATCCAAAGTGGCAACGTTATGAGACGAATCGAAAGAGATTTTATCATTTTCAGTAGCAAATAAGCCAATCTGGAAATCAAAAACTGGCGTCGAACCATCTAATAATTTTGTTGTATTCCAGCTTGTTGAATTGGCGATACGATCCATCTCAGTCTTTAATTGTTGAACTTCAGTATCGATGAATCCACGCTCACGATCTCCAACAGTGTCAGAGGAAGCCTGAATTCCCAATTCACGAAGGCGAGTTACGATGTTTGAAATTTCATTTAATCCACCCTCAGCCGTTTGCACCATTGAAATACCGTCATTCGCATTTCGGCGGGCCTGAACGGATGATTTAATCTGTGCTTTCATATTTTCTGAGATGGCTAATCCAGCGGCGTCATCGGCAGATCGGTTGATCCGGCTACCACTAGATAATTGTGCTAAGTTGCTTTGTACAGAACGTTGAGTTCCAGTTAAGTTTCGTTGCGAATTGATTGCTGCTACGTTTGTTGATATTCTCATTCCCATTTTAAAACTCCATTTTTAGTTATTAAGTTATTAAGTTCATGTTTGTGTTCCTCCGTGAGATTTTTTTATCCAGCATCCGAGCCAGATAGGCTAATTGTATCTTCCTTAAAAAATTTTTTTCGTCCTTAAATTCGTCCTTGAAGCCCTCCCTTAATAATTAATAAGAACATCTTGCGATATTCTAGAGGCATCTTGCCTCTTTGTTTGGTTTGTACATTGTTCTGATCGGGGAATACGTGGCTATCTTGACAGGACGTAAGAATGTAAATCGATAAAATTTGTAAATCTAGATTGGGCTTCTGGCTTGGTTTTCAGGACGGTGGTCACGTCCTAAACCGTCTGTCCAGTCGTGATCTAGTCAATTTCTTGGAAGCGACAAAGGGCCATGTGGCCACTCAGCGCGTAAGATTTTTTTTGTGTTTCTAGCAGATGATTGAGCGTGTTCAGACCTAACGTGCAGCTGGTCGTTCCAGTTGCAAAATGCGAACACTCTTCACAGTTATAAGGTAAAATGTAGTTGTTAAAATCACGGGGATGAATAGACTCTTTACGCATCGACGACCGAATTCGATTTTGGGTCTTTTGATTTTTTAATAAAGAGCAATTTTTACCAATGGTCATTGACATTCCTGATTCATAACTCATCTTTAGTAGTGAGGATTATCCCATGAGTCAAGACGTACAGAAAATGACCCGTAAAAGCCAAGAAGCAATGCAAGCGGCCGCGCAATTAGCAGAAACGGGCAAAAATTCCGTGGTTGAACCCGAGCATCTTTTGCTTGAGTTGATTGAGCAAGATCAGGGGTTGGTACCGCGCTTGCTAGAAGAATGTCAGCTTACACCGAAAGCTGTCATTAAAACATTGCATCAAGCTATTGCACAAATGCCGCGTTTAGAAAAAGCGGCAGAAAATGTGTACGCCAGCAATCGATTGCAAAAAATATTTAAAATTGCTGAGACTGAATCGCGCGCTATGCAAGATGAGTTGGTATCAACCGAGCACTTTTTCATTGCGATGTTAAAAAGCGAAGATGGTAGTTTATTAAAAATTTTTAAGCTGGCTAAAATAGAATTAAAGCCTATCCTTGAAGCGTTAAAAAAAATTAAAGGAAATAAAAAAGTGACCAGTGAAGAACCTGAAAACCAATATGAAGTTTTAAAAAAATATGCCCGTGACTTAACAGAACTAGCACAAGCTGGAAAATTAGATCCCGTGATTGGCCGCGATGAAGAAATTCGGCGGGTCATTCAGGTCCTATCACGCAGGACAAAGAATAATCCAGTTCTAATAGGTGAACCCGGAGTTGGAAAAACAGCCATCGCAGAAGGTTTAGCTTTAAGAATCGTACGTGAAGACGTTCCAGAAAATTTGTTAGGTAAAAAATTAATGTCGTTAGATATTGGAGCACTTATAGCAGGTGCTAAATACCGTGGCGAATTCGAAGACCGGTTAAAAGCAGTTATAAAAGAAGTCACGGCAGGAAACGGCGAAATTATTTTATTTATTGATGAAATGCACACTCTTGTCGGAGCTGGTAAAGGTGAAGGTGCCATGGATGCAGGTCAGTTGCTAAAGCCAGCACTCGCTCGCGGTGAACTTCGCTGCATTGGCGCAACCACATTAGATGAATACCGTCAAAATATCGAAAAAGATGCGGCCCTCGAACGCCGTTTTCAAACCATCTTAGTCGATGAGCCCAGTATCGACGAAACGATAACCATTTTACGGGGTTTGAAAGAAAAATATGAAGTTCATCATGGTGTTCAAATTACAGACGCAGCTATTATTGCGGCGGCAAAGTTATCGCAGCGTTATATTACCAATAGATTCCTGCCTGATAAGGCCATTGACCTGATTGACGAAGCGGCCAGTAAATTAAATATCGAAAATCGTAGCGTGCCCGAGGAAATTGACGAAATCGATCGTAAAATATTAAGTTATAAAATTGAACTTGAAGCCTTAAAAAAAGAAACAGATGCGACATCTCTTGATCGCAAGAAAAAGATCGAAGTGGATCTTGCAGATTTAGTTAAAAAATCGCAAAGCCAAAAAGAAAAATGGAAAATCGAACGCAGTGTCATTGATGACGTTAAAAAAATAAAAACAGAAATTGAAACTGTGAAGAATGACATTTCGCGGGCCGAACGGGAAGCGCAATACGAAAAAGCAGCCCAGCTAAAATATGGCAAACAGCCCGAATTAGAAAAAAAATTAAAGCAATTAGAAGAAAATATTAAAAACAATACCTCGGCCTTACTGAAAGAACGAGTCGATGCTGAAGACATCGCAGAAGTTGTCGCGAAGTGGACAAAAATTCCTGTTTCAAAAATGCTTGAAAGTGAATCGCAAAAATTACTGCGTATGGAGCAGGAACTTGAAAAGCGGGTGGTCGGGCAAAATCATGCGATGGAAGTCATTGCGGATGCCATTCGCCGTGCACGTGCAGAAATTTCAGACCCCAATCGGCCGATTGGGACTTTTATTTTTGTAGGACCGACAGGTGTGGGTAAAACAGAAACGGTAAAAGCATTAGCACAATATCTTTTTGATGATGAAGGTGCGGTTGTTCGAATCGATATGAGTGAATACATGGAAAAGCACTCCGTCTCAAGATTGATTGGGGCTCCACCGGGCTATGTTGGTTTTGAAGACGGTGGCCAATTAACTGAGGCCATTCGTCGCAGACCTTATTCCGTGGTCTTATTCGATGAAATTGAAAAAGCCCACTCGGATGTCTTTAATATTTTGTTGCAGGTACTTGATGATGGTCGCCTGACGGACAGCCAAGGACGCGTTGTTGATTTTAAAAATACCATTATTGTGATGACGTCAAATTTGGGAACCAGTCAGGGCTACGACTCGATTCAAGCGGCACTAAAGCAATTTTTCCGGCCTGAATTTTTAAATCGTATCGATGAAATTGTTGAGTTTAAGTCTTTGGATCAATCCAATTTGCACCGGATAGTTAAAATTCAATTGGAAGAAGTCGCTAAGCGACTGCGAGAAAAACAGATTCAATTGAACTTCTCAGATGCGGTTCTTAATTTATTAGGCGAGCGCGGCTTTGATCCAGTCTATGGGGCTAGACCCTTACGACGAGTCATCCAAACTGAAATATTAAATGTCTTGGCCAAAAAACTTATAGGCCAAGAAATTAAGGCCGGCGTTACCGTTAATATCGATGCCAAGGACGGAAAAGTAATTTTTAAGACGTAGGTCGTAATTAATCTTTTTAATAGTGTCGAAGTTTTATCCAGAAAATATGAAAAGCTTTTAAAATTTTTTTTATTTGTAAAAATGCTCTAGACTAGTCTTCAGTCGGCCGAACTAGCCATCAGAACTGGAGATTTTGAATATGAAAAATGGAACAACTTTTATTAAAGCAAGCGTCGTATTGGCCCTTTCCGGCTTTATGATGGGAAATACCCAGTGCCAGCAACCTGTGGCTGAAAAACGCGAACTCAAAAAAAATGTAAAAGTTATTCAAATCAATGCATCTTCTTTTATGGATAATGCCGGATTCAATTTTTCGGAAGTTGCCAAAAGTCAGTACTCAGGCGTGTTATTTGAAACCAATTACTTCTACGAACGAAATACCTATCCTACGAATCAAGATTTGAACGGCGCGCGCGATCAAAATTATTTCCATGT
>JAYUWH010000069.1:0-5084 GCA_043753645.1 Bdellovibrionales bacterium | reverse complement strand
AAAAGTAATATAATAAGGCTTACGATAATGAGTTCTTCAAATAAAGTTCCTGTTAAAGTCTCAATCGCCCGTTCGATAAGATCAGCCCTGTCATAAACCGATTTTATTTTTACACCTTGAGGCAATGCCTTTTGAATTTCGGTTATTTTTTCTTTAACGCGGCTTATGACGGCCGGCGCATCTTCACCTTGTCGCATAACGATGACCCCACCGACAGTATCGCCTAAGCCATCAAAATCAGTAATTCCCCGGCGCATTTCTGGGCCAACGGAAACTGTAGCAATTTGCTTTACTAAAATCGGAGCCCGGCTACGGAGATTGTACATCACGACTGCATTTTCAATGTCTTCGACTTTATCGACTAAACCCCGACTTCGCACCATGGCTTCGGTGCCAGAAAATTCAATGGTGCGGCCACCACTTTCTTGATTTGAATTTTTCACCGCAGCCATCACTTGCGTTAAGGTCACATTAAAAAGTCCAAGCTTGGTCGGATCAACTTTGACTTGGTATTGCTTTACAAATCCGCCCACCGCCGCGACTTCAGCAACACCCGCTACGGATTGCAGTTGAAATCGAATTAGCCAATCTTGTAGCGAGCGTAGATCCGCAGAATTAAATCGACCCGACTCATCAACAAGTGCGTACTGATAGACCCAACCAACACTTGTAGCATCGGGCCCAATTTCAGTTTTTACGCCACTAGGTATTTGTGCTGTAATGCGATTTAAACTTTCAAGCACACGGCTACGGGCCCAGTAAAGATCAACGCCGTCTTCAAAGATGACATACACATATGAAAAACCATAATCCGAAAAACCACGTACTGATTTCACTTTCGGCGCACCCAACATCACTGAGATTATGGGAAAAGTGACTTGATTTTCCATAATATCTGGCGATCGATCCCACTTCGAATAAATAATAACCTGCGTATCGGAAAGATCAGGTATGGCATCTAACGGAATTTTTTTTAATGAGTAGGCACCGATCACCAGAAAAACAGCGGTGATCATAATTACCAAAAACCGGTGGTGCGCAGAAAATTCAATAATTTTTCTTATCACTGACTTGCTCCACGAATTTTTGCCTCTGAATCAATTAGAAAATTGGGACCAGAACTGATCGAATCGCCTTCTGATAAACCACTTAAAACCTCGTAATAACCTTCTGATTTCAGCCCTAGTCGAATAGCCTTTGCGATTAAATTATTTTGATTGGTGAATAAATAAACCAAATCTTTACTACCCGAATGAAGAACCGCACTTTCGGGAATCACTAAGCGATCTTTAAGTTCAAAGTAAATAGTACCACTAAAACTAGTTTCACTTTGCAAATCTTTTGAACCTTTTTCAACAAGGCCTGTGACCCGCACCGTGCGACTGGTGGAATCGACAATGGAATCAATGGCAGAAATTGTGCCCGAGATACTATCTAGCGACGCTGTCGAACTTTCACCGCTAAAATATTGTCCGGTACGAATATATTTTAAATCACTCTCATAAATTTGAAATGCGATTGATGTCCTAGAGATTATCCGACCCGCAATTGGCAAATGCACTGTCATGTTCATTTTCTCGACCGCAGTTTTTTGAATACCGATAAGGCCCATTTCAGTTTTAGTAATTTCAACTGGCGCCCTTTTATCGTCCGTTAGATTTTCAGCGGTTTTGGTCTTACCCGCATTATTAACTTTAACTAGTTTCATATGACAAATGGGACATTCACCCGCGTGCTGTTGATGAATTTGTGGATGCATCGGGCAAGTCCAATAGACCCCACTTTCGTTTGACGCCGCGAAACTTTTTGGAATATCTTTATCTTCATGCGTCCGGTATTTTACAATACCCAAGGTCGCAGCAAACAATACCATTAAGATAACAAAGATTGTTTTTTTGTTCATGAATTAATCCTCATCCGCATTGTATTTGACTACTTCGGCCACCGCTTTTTCGTAATCAAGGCGGTAGTCTAAGGCCTTCATTTTTAAATCAGGCAACGCCTCCATGGTGTCCCGGTGATCTTGCAGGGCTTCCATGTCACGTAAAGAAATGTTTTGTAGTAATTTTTTTCGTTTTTCTGCACGTGGAATTAAGCGTGTATTCAAGGTATCAAGTTGTTTACGCAGTGATTTTATGCGACTGAATAATACCGATTTATCAGAAAGAAAATTACGCTTCTCTTTATCAAATTCAAACTGCCCTTGCAAACTTTCTAATTTAGCTTGCCTCACTAGCGAGTTCGGCTCCCAAAAAAATAAAAATGGCAATGTTATACCGATCATTGTTTCAACTGACTTAGGTGCTGTGGAAGTACTTCCCATTTCTTTATATTTTAAACTAAAATCTGGAAACCAATTGGCTTTGGCATCAATCTCACGCTCTTTTAAAGCCTGAAGCTTAAACATTCTTGTTTTGTACAGATGGCTGCCCTCAATCGAAAACGTAGCAGGCATTTCAGTTGTACTCGGCTCAACGGCTTCAATGGAATAAGTTGCAGGGTCTACACCAATTAAAGTTGCCATTTCAAATTGCTTTTCGCGGGCATTTTGCTGGGCGATTTCTATGTCCGATTCTAACAGATCCAGATCAGACTCGGCCTTTAATAAATGGATCGCACCAAAACTATCAGAACGCGCCGCCGATCTAGCAATTTTGATATGATGCTGAATAATATGTTTTTTATCATCTAGCAAAATTGCGCGCATTTGATTTTGCCACAAAGTTAAATACAAAATTTTTGCTGTTATCAACGTTTGTTTTTGCGCAGAAACTTGCAATTCTTTTTGCGCCAAGAAATCATACTTTCTTGCTGCATGATCTGCTGTCAGGTGACTAGGAAATGGAATCGTCTGCAAAATCTCAAATCCATTTGAGGTAGCACTATCTTGCTCTTTGAAGCGCGAAAAGCTTAGGGTGGGTGGCGGAATTAAATATCCCGACGCTTTTGCCTGAAAAGAATCATATCGGGCCTGCTGTATTTTATCATCTAAACTTTGATTTTTTACTCGCGATAGAAAATCTTCAAGCGTTATGTTGGCGGCAAGGGATTGTTGCGTTACAAAAAGTCCTAACATGAGACAGACCAATTTCATATAGACTATTACGCGGTAAACTTGATTTTGTGACAAGTAAATTTAATAATTGATTGCCTTAAATTGATTGCTATCATGTAGTGCAATCGTGTAAGGCAATAGCAAAAGAGGTCCTCATGTCTTCAACCACACATAACCATTCGCACGATCATGGATCAGGTGGTCATCATCACCTTCCTACCCGTTTTGGTAAAGCATTTGCCATTGGAATTCTGCTAAATTTTGGTTTCGTCATTGTTGAAGCCAGTTATGGGTATTTTTCAAATTCGCTGGCGTTGATGGCCGATGCTGGTCATAACCTCAGTGATGTTTTGGGGTTAGCGTTAGCTTGGTTTGCAATTTGGCTTGGAACAAAAAAACCTTCTCACGAGTACACCTATGGACTTGGTCAAACTTCGATACTTGCTGCATTTTTTAATTCGCTGTTTTTACTGTTTGTGGTGTCAGGGATAATTTGGCAAGCTATTTTTAGACTTCAAAATCCAGAACCTGTTGTTGGTAACACAGTTATTTACGTGGCCTCTGTGGGAATATTTATAAATGCTTTTACAGCTTTTATGTTTATGTCTGGCGGTAAATCGGATTTAAATATTCGCGGAGCTTATTTACACATGGCCGCTGACGCTGTAGTTTCCGCAGGGGTCGTTATTGCTGGTGTGGTGATGCAAAACACCGGGTGGTTGTGGCTAGACCCATTGGCCAGCATTGTTATCGGCGTTGTTATCGTGTTTAGCACCTGGAGACTTTTACGAGATTCATTTAAATTAGCGGTGGCTGCAGTTCCATCGACCGTGCAACACCACAAAGTCCGTCATCACTTAGGCACACAAAACGGTGTCAGTGCCGTGCATGATTTGCATCTATGGGCCATGAGCACAACTGAAAATGCGCTTACCGCTCATTTAGTTATGCGTGGTGGACATCCCGGAGATTTGTTTTTACGAAATATTTCGCACGAGTTAGAATGTAAATTTCAAATTCATCATACGACTTTGCAAATTGAAATCGGCGATGACAATGGGCGCTGCGCGCTGGAATCGGACGATGTCGTTTAATACTTTAATTATAAATACACATTAAACATCAACCACCAATAGTCGGTAGCTTCTTGTCCCGTGGCTTTTTCCTTACTGAAATAACTCATCACTTCAAAGTGCGGGTACGGTAACCACTGCAATCCGGGACCATAGCTATCATATTTCGTATTTTCATTGGCTGTATCAAGAAAACTTCGATCAAACTGAGCATACAATGTTAGACCTTTAAGAACTTCGTATCCAAGTCGGTGAAAAGTCGCATAGCCGTTTTCGGTAGTGCCCGCCACTTTTATTTTTTTTTGCTGATAAAATATTTCTGAATCTAAATAAATTTCTTTGGTAATAGTCCAAATCCAATAGGGCCCTAAAACATTTCTTTGCGAAGCCGCTTGTTCGCCGGAAAATAAACTAAAACCTACTTTTGAATCATTACCTACGAAAAAAGATTGGTTCACAGCGAAGCCCTTGTCTTTTGTCGCTGCTTTTTCTTCAGGTGAATCAGAAATTAGTGATACCAATATTGAAGTTTTTTCTGATGCAAAACTTGCCTCTAAATTATAACTTTCAGTGCCTTCATCGAAACCCAATCCACGCCGCGTAGAGGTGACATGATCCGGACCATTTAAGCCAAAAGACGCCATGAATTTGCCCACACGTGCTGACCACGCGTCGCTGAAACGATACAAAGCATAATGTTTACGTGAAAAAAACTGAGTCAGATCCGTCGATTGACTCAAATCCTTCGCCCGAAATCCAGTGGCTGCGACAACCGCAAACTTTTCAACATCATAGCCCGCTTCAAAATCAGCCTGCATCGGAAAGAACTGGCCTTTTTCATACGTCAAAGTATTTCTTCTAGTTTGCACCCCACGTAGAAAAACATTTCCGCGCCACCAAGGCGGATTTATTTTTTCATTTTCGTTATCTGTGAAAAAAAAGCCCGCTTGTTTTGC
>JAYUWH010000068.1:0-15504 GCA_043753645.1 Bdellovibrionales bacterium | reverse complement strand
TTAGCAACGCTAACTGAGTTCGTGGCCCAGTCGATTGTTTTAAGCTATAAAAAATTGAGTGATTTTATACCACAAGAAATTATTTTTTGTGGTGGTGGGGTGTACAACACCCATCTATTAAAAACTATTGAAAAACTTTTACCATTAGTTCGGATTCAATCTGTTGAAGATTATGGATGGCCAGCAAAAAGTATCGAGGCTGCGGCCTTTGCTGTTTTGGCTGCTGCAAAAGTATTAAATATTCCATCGAATATGCCGCTTTCGACCGGAGCAAAGAAAAAAATAAGTTTAGGAAAAATCACTCATATTTAATAATCTGATTATCAAAATAAGCGGCATTTTCGAATAAGCCATTAGGATTTATTTTCGCCGTTTTATTAATGCTAACAAATCCGGTTAAATTAGATGGATTCACTTTATGTGATTTAGAAATTAAGGCCGTTGTTTTGGCATTAATAATGGGCGTGCTTAAATCATACTGATTTATAAAACTTTGCAGTCCTGCGTACTTATTAATTTGGGATAAAACAATTTCTGAAGCCGTTAAAAAATCATTTTTATTTCCGGTTTCATACCATTCAGCTGTAATAGGAAAAATTCTTAGTTTATCAAGATGGTTAACTAGCACATCATAGAATATGTTTTGCTCTTTCCCGTCAGGAATTAGGCTTAGAACATTCCAAGACAAAATCATCACGCCAATAAAATGCCAGGGGACAAGATTAGGATCAGTTAATTTTTTAGAAATATTTTTAACAAGGCGGCCATTGCACGAAATGGCACCAAATTTTTTTCCAGCTTCAGGATGTTTGACTACGACCAGGGTTGCTAAGGCGCCGGTCTTTTTGTGGTCCTCAAGTGCCGCATTTAAATAATCTTGCTGCTGAGTAAAATAAACCTCGTCGGCATTCATAAATAGAATGAGTTGATTGGTTTTCATCTTATTAGAGGCTTGCATTAAGCCACCAGCGCTGCCTAAAATTTTCGGTTCATAAGAAAATTCAGTACTTAATCTTAAATAAGGCTGAGTTAAATAAAGATTTTCGATTTGCTCGGGTAAATGATGGGTATTTACGACCATGGCACTTATTGACTGCTCGAGTAACTTTAAGTACTGAAACTGGTAAAGACCCATTGGCACATTTAAAAAGGGTATTGTCGGTTTAGCATGGGTTAGAGTAAAGGGATGAAAGCGAGTTCCTAAACCTGCCGCTGCTAAAAACAGATTCATAACATGGCCTCATAATTTTTATTTAGCGCGTCTGAATCGATTAAAATATCTAGCAAAAGTTTATATTCGGGAAAATCAGTTAACGATCGCACTACCTTTTTTAAGGTCGGTGGTAAGTACTTAAGGTAGCGTTTATCTTTTCGCGTATTCATAAAGCTTGCGAAACTTCCACAAGCTTTAAAGCAGCGCTGCAAAGACTGAAGTTCATAAATAAGCCTAAAACTGTCAAGATCGAAATCTTTTGACTTCGTGAGATTCGAATTTTCAAAGTAGTAAGACAAAAGAGAATTAGCAAAACCAGCACTTAAATCCACGTACGAATCTTTAAGCAAACTGACAAGATCGTACTGAACAGGCCCCAGACGGGCATCTTGAAAATCAATGACGTACACTTGATCCAGCTTGATCATAATATTTCTTGAATGATAATCACGATGGCAAATGACTTTAGGCTGATGATGTAAGCGTTCGCAGAAATGGGTAAACACTTTATTCAGTTCTTCAGCAATTTTCGGCGAAAGTTTAAATTCTAAAAGACCCGTGATCAAATGATCTTTAGCATAATTCATTTCCCATAAAAACTTCGCAGTATCAAACTGGATTTCCTTGGCACAAGTGGAATTTCTTAACACAGTAGCCGTGTCGTGAATTTTTATAAGTTCATCTACAGCCTGTAAATAAAATGATTTAGATAGATTCTCGTTGGTATTTTCGGTGTATTTACGCTCTAAAGTTAAATCACCTAAATCATCTTGCAGCAGCACTCCAAGATCACCGGCGACAGCGATGATTGATGGAACATGAACTCCAGCCAATGCGAAATGCTTTTGCACACTTAAAAAAGGATAATTGGCCTCGGTGAAAGGCTCCCAGAACATTAAAATCCATGTTTTATCGCCTGAAATAATGCGGTAGTATTTTCGTGCAGAGGCATCACCAGCAAGTTGATAGATTGAAAAATCATCTTTGGCCGAGATTTGGTGCTGCACCCAATCTTGAATGATTTTTGAGATGGGATTGCTTAGTTCGGACACCATTTTCATCAAATTATCGTGGCATTGCTTTTAAGCGAAAGCAAGCTCGGAAGAACTAGCTTTAGGATATAGAATCGGTTATTTCAAAAAATAAAAGATCTAGAATTTCTTCGCTGGTTTGTTGGTTGATCGGCACACGGTCGATGTCAAAATAAAATCCCATTAAGTCATTTTTCAAACGCGTATTCCAAGCTTGGGTTTCAATTATTTCTAAACTTAAGCTAGAACCAATTAGGATCAGTGGTCCTAAATCTGTCGATGTCTGCGACGATTGTGATAAAAACTGTTCGATTAGGTTTAGAAGTTCTGGCGAAACGGCTTCGATATCTTCTATGAATAAAGTCGTGTCGTTTAAAGAAAGTAGATCTTCGACAGTGGAATCACTTCGCAGAACATCTGTTAGGCGGGCGAAAAGATTTCGTTCGCTCATGTCGTGAATTTTTAATGCGACCTTGAATCGGGTTTGTGCAGTATGCGATTTTAAATGAATTATTTGTGATAATGGCTTTTTAGAGGTTTCAGCCGTTGTTGTGTACAGATTAATGACTTCAGCGGCTTCACGGTCAGCATTTTTTTTTTGATTAAGAATATTCTGCTCGGTATTTTTTAAGTGAAGATCGTAAATTTGAGGCTCTAGTAAAAATTTAATAAGATCTACTATATCAGTTTTTTGCTGTTCATCTAAAAAAGAACCACGACTGACGATAACATTTCCCAAATCTAAGTTTTTTAGATTAAGGGGGATGATAAAGTCATCTCCTTGCTGGTAGGCCATTTTTTTATCGGCATTTAGTAGTTTTAACGAGCGAAACTGTAAAGTCTTTCCGTATTTTTCTTCGATTAATTGCTGCGTTTTCTTCCAAGCCAAATCTTCAAATATTTGTTTCATAGCATCCCCACATCGGTAAAACTTCGATCCCCGCTTTAGCTTATATCAAACAATGTGCCGAGACAGTGGCCCCTACGAAGGATTTGCAGAATTCAGAGAATTGCGGTGACAGTGGGCTGTAAGTACATGAAATATCTGGGTAATAAATAAAGAAAAAAATACGTGTTAAGAAAGTATTCAAAAAATAAGGCCCTAAAAAATTAATTTCAGGGCCTTATCTATTAAACAACGATGTAAAAACTATCGAGCTAGTTTTCGCTTATCAAGGGCGTACTTTTCGACCTTCATAATCAAACCGGCACGGCTAATTCCAAGTTCTTTAGCCAACTTCGACTTATTCCAACCTGTACGACGTAAACCTTCTTTGATCATTTCGCGTTCTAATTCTTCTAACGCATCTTTAAGTTTACCATGAAGACGCGATCCTTGAACTTTGGTTTTTTCGCCAAGTTCTAAAATTTTAGGAGATAAGATCTCGTGACCAATTTTTTGATCATCACCAGATAGAACACATAGACGTTCGATTTCATTTTGCAATTCACGAACATTTCCAGGCCATGGATAATCATATAATTTTTCAATGGCTCTTCCCATTAATTGTTTTTTAGGTTTACCGCTAGATTCAGCGCCTTTTCCTAAAAAATATTCGACTAAAAGTGGAATATCTTCCTTGCGTTCACGTAATGGTGGTACGCGAATATTGATAACATTCAAACGGTAGTATAAATCTTCACGAAAAGTTCCGAGCTCGACCATTTCACGTAAATTTTTATTGGTGGCTGCCACGATACGAACATCGACTTTACGCATTTCAGTTGAACCTACCGGAGTAAAAGTTCCTTCTTGAATAACGCGCAAAAGTTTTACTTGCATCTGCGGTGAAGTGTCACCGATCTCGTCCAAGAAAAAAGTTCCTTTGTCGGCCATTTCAAAAAGACCTTTTTTATCTTTTAAAGCACCAGTAAATGAACCTTTAACGTGACCAAATAATTCAGATTCTAATAAGTTGTCGTTAAACGCCGAACAGTTCTGAATGACAAAGGCTTTATCTTTACGATGAGAGTTGTAGTGAATGGACTTAGCGATTAATTCTTTTCCAGTTCCGTTTTCGCCCTGAATCATCACAGTTGAATCAGCAAACTTGATTTTATCCATCAAAGCATACAGCGATTGCATAGGCTTTGATTTACCCATCATGTTGTCATATTTAAAGCGATTTCCTAATTCTTTATTAAGCTCGGTAATCTTATTTTCACGCCTAGAAATTTCTACGTGGAGGGTAACGATTTCTTGTGCGACCAACTCAACCAATTCACAAAAGTGCTGACGGTTAGAGTCGTCAACGTATTGGAATTTGGCTAATGCTTTTTCGATAAGATCGTTGGTGCAACCGAAAGCGGCTAAACGCTCGCGAACTTCAGCTGTGCGAACTGAAATTTGAGAATCTTTAAAGAAACCCATGGCGACAACTGTTCCAACGAAATCATTTTCAATAATGATGGGAAATACGCATACATCAAAACCCGCTGCATCCCACTTTTTTAGTAGATAACGGTTTTGTGATTGGCGTAAATCAGAAATAGAATTGGCCACAAGTTCAGTTAGGCTATTCTGAGTTACCTCTCTGTTAACTAAGTAATTAACAGCTGGATTTGCATAAGTGATTTTTTCACCTTCGAAGCCTTTTAAGTGGCCACGCTCATCGGTAAAAATAATATCGATATTCCACCAAGCATGCAGAATATGTTTTAACTTTTTAATTACATGTATATGTTCAAAGTCATCCCAATTAATCATTTAAAACCCCTTTAGTCTTTTAATGTCGAATAATTAATCGTCAAAAAAGTTGACAGACTTAAGCGTTGTAGAAAAAAAAATGAAAATATTTTGATCACTTCGAGTTAAAGCCACAGGCAGCGATTAAGCTCGACTAAGGAAGTGCAATATCTACTTTTGAGACGAAAAGCGAAAAATTTTTAGCGCATTTGAGCTTGGAAAAGCCTTTTGTATTCGCCATTTTTAGACAGCAAGTCCAGGTGGGTTCCCGATTCAACGACTTCGCCTTTATTGAGAACTAATATTAAATCAGCATTTTGGATTGTAGAAAGACGATGGGCTATGACTAAGGTCGTACGTCCTTTCATTAGACGCTCTAAACCTTTTTGAACTTGAATTTCGCTGACAGAATCAAGGGCGCTAGTGGCCTCATCTAATATAAGAATTGGAGCATCCTTATAAAGTGCTCGTGCAATTCCAACGCGTTGTTTTTCTCCGCCAGAAAGTAAATTTCCACGTTCGCCAACTTTAGTGTCATACTGCGCAGCTTGTTTTAAAATAAAATCATGAGCAAAAGCCGCTTGAGCCGCATCTGGAATTGAGCTTTCCTTTTCGACTCCAGCTTTGATGTTATTTGCGATCGATTCTGAAAAAAGAAAGACATCTTGCGATACATAGCCCATGTTTTTTCGTAAATCAGTTAAGGAAATGTCTTTGATATTTTCGTTATCGATAAGAATTTCACCTTGATTGGGATCGTAGAACCGCGCTAGTAAATTAGCTAAGGTCGATTTTCCGCTACCACTTTCACCAACAAACGCTACGACTTGGCCTTTATTTATGGTCAAATTAAAATTCTTAATCAAATTCTGTGCGCCATAGCCGAACGAAATATTTTTATACTGAATTTGTGACCAAGATACCGGAAAAGGCTTTGGGTTTGCACTTTCGATGACTTCACTGTCTTCATTTAAAATATGAAATACACGTTCAGCCGCGACACGCGTTTCTTGAATACGTACGTAGGCTTCTTGAAACTTCTTTATGGGTTCATTAATTTGCAATAAAGCTGTGATAAATCCGATCAAGGCGCCCGCGGTTTGCTTGCCCGTGGATATTTGCTGCGAAAAATAAAAGATAACTCCTAAAACTAGAAAAGTAGCAACTAGCTCTGTCGTCGGGCCCATCAGCTCGACTCGGGCATGAACACTGCGGCGCATTTTTACAAATTCATGTCCCAGTACCTGAAGCTTGGTTTCCATCTTTTTTTCTAAATTGAAAGACTGTATGGTCTTTACGCCATCAAGCGTTTCTTTGATGATTGAGGTAATCTTTTCTAAATGCTCGACACCAAATAAGGAAAATTTTCTGATACCCACCGATGTCTTCTTTAAAAAATAAATCAACAACGGTGTTACAAAAAAAATGTAAATCGTCATGCGGACATCAATAAAAAAAAGATTTCCAATAAGAAAAATAAATATCAACGGAGCGCTGAATAAGTCTGCAAACAACCGAAGCCCATCTTGGATAATACGTAAATCGTTAAAAGTTCGACTTAATAACCCACCGGAACCGGCCGCGTAGTTATTGTGAAACTTCATATTTAAGCGCACGAATTTTGCCTGCAATTTTTCGCGAAGTGATTGCGTAACTTTTTCAGCAGCGACATTCATTAAATAGATATGAAAATAACGGCTGATGGCTATACCAAACGATAAGGCAATTCCTACCCAGGCAAGTGACTTCAATTTTTCGGGGGAACTTGACGCATCAATCATTTTTTGAATGAAAAGAGCGATTTGCCCCTTGCATGCAGCACCGGTGATGCCGGTAATCGCCACTATCGTTAAGTGTTTTTTTTGTAAAAGCAGTTCTTTTAAGGTCAGTTTTAGTTCTTTAGGAAGCACTACATCCCCACATATTTTTTTAAATACTGCCCGGTTAAACTTTTCTTTACTGCTATGATATCAGCAGGTGTGCCGGCAGCCACAACTTCTCCGCCATTTTTACCTGCCTCGGGGCCCATGTCTATCACGTAGTCAGCATTTTTGATCACATCTAAATTATGCTCAACCACGATGACCGAACCACCAGCTTCAATTAATTTATGTAAGACATTCATAAGCAGATCAACTTCTCGAAAATGCAAACCCGTTGTGGGCTCATCTAGGATATACAAGGTGGCTTTTTGTGTAACTTGCGAAAGTTCTTTGGCAATTTTAAGGCGCTGAGATTCTCCGCCACTAAGTGAATTTGCTGGCTGACCCAAGGTTAAATAATCAAGACCAACTTCTTTTAAAACCGACAAAGGTTTTCGAATATTAGGGTAAGCCACGAAAAAATTCATGGCTTCAGTCACGGTCATACAAAGAATTTGGTAAACATTTTTATTTTGATAAGTAATTTCTAAAATTTCTGGACGGTATTTTTTTCCATCGCAAACATCACACGGTAATATAACGTTATCCATAAACTGCATGTCGATTTCCTCAAAGCCCGTGCCCTTACAAGCAGGGCATCGACCGCCATCGACATTTAGACTAAAAGTACCCGCCGTGTAGCCCCGCTGTGATGCTTCTGGCGTTGCCGCCATCAGCGTCCGGATAGAATCAAAAGCTTTTAAGTACGTGATCGGAGAACTGCGTGCTGATTTTCCGATCGGAGATTGGTCAATCAGCAAAACATTTTTAATATTCTCGGCGCCGTTTAATTTTGCAAATTCTTGCGCGGGTTCAAATTCAATTTCAAGTTGGCGCGCCAAGGCTGGATACAAAGTTTTACTAACCAAAGTTGATTTCCCCGAGCCACTAACGCCGCTTACGACTACCAAGCGGTTTAGCGGAAAATCCACAGAAACATTTTTTAAATTATGGCCGTTGCAGCCTTTTAATTCTAACTTATACCGGTAATTTTCTAAATCAACGGGCCTGGTAATTCGAAAAGGCTTAAATTTTTGTGGTTTTAGAAACGGTACAGTCACTGAATCTTTTGAATTATAAAAATCCAAAGTATCGCCAGAAAACATGACGTTACCGCCCAGGTAGCCCGAGCCAGGACCCATTTCGATAATATTTTCAGAATTTTTTATGACGTCGTGATCGTGTTCTACGACGACCAAAGTATTTCCTAGGTCGCGCAGATCTTTTAGGATGGAAATTAATCGATCATTATCACGGGGGTGCAGCCCAACGGTTGGCTCATCCAAAACATAAAGCGTTTGGGATAAACCCATTCCCAATTGATTAGCTAAAATAAGTCGTTGGTATTCTCCGCCGGATAAAGTGCGGGTTTCGCGAGCCATCGTTAAGTAATTCACACCCACCCGAACCAAAAAATTAAGGCGCGATCGCAGTTGGGTTAAAATTTCGCCAGAAACTTCGATTTGATGAGGCGACAAAGTGATCGTCTGAAAAAAAGTATGCAAATCTTCAATCGTTAAGGCCGTAAGTTGTGTAATGGTTTTTTTATTAATCAAAATAGTTTGAACTTCTTTACGTAAGCGCGAGCCATGGCATTCGGGACACAGGCGCGGGCTGCGGTACCTAGAAATAAAAACGCGCACGTGCATTTTGTATTTCATTTGTTCTAAATATTTAAAAAGACCTTTGACTCCAAAAAAATCAGAATTGCCATCCCATAAAACCAAGCGTTCTTCCTTGGATAAATTTTTCCAAGGCGTTTTAAGATCTATTTTTTTCTTTTTGCAATACGCGAACAGCGCTTTTTTATCCTGATCTGCGCTAGGCATCGTAAAAGGGTGTAAGGCGCCTTCAGCAAGCGATAGGTTTGGATTTGGAACGACCTTGGCCTCATCTATTTCTAAAATATTGCCGAAGCCTTTGCATTCAGGACAGGCCCCGATCGGCGAATTGAATGAAAATAATTTTGATGTGATCGGTGGCGGTGACCACCCACAAATAGGACACGCTGGATCTTCGCTAAGTTTTAGGAAATCACCATCGGTTGTAACAACCAAGGCTTTTCGCGATAATGTTCCAATTAAGTATTTAATACTGGCTTCATAAGCTTGAGTCAGTGAGTCGGTTAAACGCCCTTTTTCTTCAGCCGAAAAAGACATGCGATCAATAACGATATAAAAAGTATCTGTCGGAAGTCCTTTTTTGATTTGCGCGGCTTCAGCATAATCAACCAACGGGCCAACCTCATAAACTGCGGGATCATTTTTTTTAGCCGGTTTTTTTTCTTTTAAAGTGGTAATTCGTAAAAGACCATCTTGCAGAAGTAGTGATAAAAGTTTTTTACCTTCAACGATGCGATTGGCTTTAGCGATCTCGACCAGAATGTAGCCGCGTTTATCTGAAAACTTATTCAAGACCAAGTCGGTGGCTTCCGTTGTTGAAATTCGATTCGCAGGTATATGATGAGTCGGGCAATAAGCGACGCCAAGCTTTTCGTAAAATAAGCGTAAGTAATCAATAATTTCAGTCGCTGTCCCAACAGTTGAGCGTGAGGATTTCACTGAATTTTTTTGTTCAATAGAAATAGCTGGCGGAATGTTATTAATGCCCTCGATATCAGGCTTTGGCGCTTTGTTTAAAAACTGGCGCGCATAATTTGACATGCTTTCAATAAAGCGGCGCTGACCTTCAGCAAACAAAGTTTCAAACGCCAGCGAACTTTTTCCTGAGCCCGATGGACCACAGATCACTGTTAATTTTCCCAGCGGAATTTTAACTTCTATGTTTTTTAAATTATTCTGTTTAATTCCCCAAATGTGGATATCTTTGTTGGAATGTATATCTTTACTCATCTGACCTTACACGATGCTACTCGTATGTTTAGATACGATGCTAATCATCGAATTATACGATGTTAATCATCGATATCTTGTTTTAAGTGATCCGTCGTTTCTTCAGATCGGCTAGCAGCAGCAGTTGGCTCGGTCCCATCAACATAGGCTTGCGTGATAACTCGCTTACTTGCCGAATGGGCCAGCTTACCATTATCAGCATCGATTTTCACTAGTTTGACTCCGTCAGGCATAGGAAAACTGAGTATTGGCAAATTGCGATGTGCATCTTTCATAAAATCTAACCAAATCGGCAAAGCCGCTTTTCCACCAACTTCTGATTTACCCAGCGTTTTTTCTTTATCAAACCCAACCCAAACGCCGGTAGCTATGTTTGGAGTGTAACCTAAAAACCAGGCATCCACATAACCATTGCTTGTTCCTGTTTTGGCAGCGACTTCGCGCCCTAATTGAGCTGCGCGTGCACCGGTCCCATTTGGATCTTCAACAACACCTTTAAGCATTGTGGTTAAGACGTAAGCTGTTTGCGGGCGAATTAATTGATCAGGATTCTCGAAGTAATAAGCATTTTTTTTCTGCGCAGCACTTTCTGCATTTGACAATGCTTGCTCTGCATTTCCGGAAACGGCTTTCTTTTCTAAAAACGCTTTTCTTTTATCTGCAAAAGCATCATCCAACGGTTTTATTTCATCTAAAAAGCGCGAATCTAAAGAAACCGATTCAACCAATATTTTCCCTTGGCGGTCGATAACTTTTTTAATCATTTTCGGCCTGGTTCGTAACCCCATGCGCCCAAATTCTGAAAAAACTTTCGTCATTTCAAATAAAGTTAACGAACTTGAACCCAGCACCAAAGTAAAATCTGGATTTAATTTCGAAAAAACCCCAAGCCGCTGCGCAAATTCTGTCGCAAACGGCACGCCGATATCTTCCATCACTTTAACGGCTGGAATATTTAACGATTTGATCAGTGCATTTCGCATTGTGATTTCACCATTGTATTCGCGTCCGTGATTCGATGGTTTCCAAATTTTATCGTCGCCCTGGCCTTCATCATCACCGACTTGCTTATAAATAACCGGAGCATCAATAATCGGAGTGGATGGATTATAACCTTTTTCTAGGGCCGCCGCGTACACCAGCGCTTTAAAGGCTGATCCAGTTTGTCGTGCCGCTTGCAACGTGCGATTAAATTCATTCCGGGCAAAACTGTAGCCGCCAACCATCGCCAGCACATCTTCCGTTTGCTGATCAATCGAAAGTAAAGAGCCTTCAACCAATGGCTCTTGATCTAATTCCAAAGCCAAATAGTGAACAGGATCAGGCAGCACTGAGGATTTTTTATTTTTTATTTTAGCCCACTGAAATTGATCAGCGATAATTTTGACCTGAATGACATCGCCTTTTTTGACGGCCTGAGACGGCTTACGAATCAAATCAAATTCGGACTTTTTTTCAAAATTAGGCTTTCGCGCCCAAGTCATAGTTTCAAAATCAATAAAACCTTTAACTTCAGGAAGTTCCACTTCGACAAATCCGTTGGCATCATCAACGGCCAAGACGACGGCTTCATAAGAAGACCCAATTTTTAAAAACGAAGGCAACTTTTCAGTTCTTGCTACTTTAGCCACGGCATTTTTAGAGGCCTTTTTGCTGGCGTGCCATTCAATTTCGGCGAAACTTCCATCCGGAAGAATTGTTCGCTCAGGATTTGAATCGCTAATTAATTTCTTTTTCTGTTTTTCTAGAAATTCAGAAATCTTTTTTTCGTCTGAAAGATTATTTAGCGGCCCGCGAAAACCTTGGCGGTGATCCAGTTCTTTCAAACCCCTGACCATGGATAAATTTGCCGATTTTTGCGCTTCTAAATCCAGCGAGGTGTAAACTTTAACACCTTCGTCCAAAATAACATCTTCACCCAGTTGTTGAATTAACAACTGGCGAACGGTTTCCAAATAAAATGGCGCCATTTGCTCGTAGTCTTCGCGCAAATAAACTTTTATCGGTAACTTAATAGCAGTTTCGGCTTCATCTTTTTTAATAAAATTCACATCCGCCATTCGATGTAGCACGTAAATTTGACGTTCTTTGGCGCGCGATGGATTTTTTACCGGAGAATATTCAGACGGAGCTTTCGGCAGACCCGCTAGCAACGCAGCTTCAGCGACAGTTAGTTGCTTCGTAGATTTTTTAAAATAGGTTTGCGCTGCCATTTCGATGCCATAGGCACTTTGACCAAAATAAATTTGATTAAGATACAAATAAAGAATTTCTTCTTTTTTTAAATTTTTCTCCATCTGAATAGCTAATAATATATCTCGTAGTTTTCGTGAAAGCGTTTTTTCATTGCTAAGCAATAAAGTTTTCGCCACTTGCTGCGTGATTGTTGATCCGCCCTGAACATTGCGCCCGGCTTTCATGTTGGCCAAAGCCGCGCGAAATAAGGCTTGCGGATTAATTCCGTTGTGCTGAAAAAACTGATCGTCTTCGGCCGCTAAAAAAGCCTCGATAACATGTTTTGGAATATCTGTGTAGGGAACTAAGGTGCGGCGTTCACGGTAAAATTCGCCGAACTTTTGATTATTGCGATCGTAGACTTGTGAAACCAAAAGGGGTTTGTAATCTTCAATTTTTATCACTTCAGGTAAGGATTTTTTAACGGACAAGTACATTAAATAAATTCCGCTACAACCAATTACCATCAAAGCAAAAAAACCAATTAAAACTTTTTTTAGCATTATAACCTCGAAGAGATTAACTTATCACTTTTTGCATGATCGGTCAGGTGCTGTAGCAGCATCTAGACTCGGCCAAAGACTTGCCTAAATTTAAGAAGATAGCGATGAAAATGCGGGAAGATTTTTTTCGCTGATCAGTACCAACGAATAATGTGGCGGTACGAACCACGAAAGTGCTTCAAGAATTCCGTTATGCTCGGGCTGTTTAGGATTTCCTAAGGATTCTAAGGAAAAACATAAATCATAATTAATACCGTCTGTGGAAATCATCAAAACTTTGGGATCAAAAACAGATTGGTCTAAAAAAAAGTCTTTTATTACTTTTCGCACGTACTGCGGCAGAAATTCTAAGGTGGGGGCCCCGAATTTTGCTGTTTGAAGGTTATCGATTTGCAATTGATTGGTGCTGTCTTGTTTTTGGTATTTATTAAAATAACCAGTTTCACGAAAGGACCAAATCATGCCGTAAGTAAAAACGAAGTCAGGATAAGGAACACGCTTGGGATTTACCACCAGACCAATTCCACGCGTCGATAACCAGTGCAGAATTTTTTGCGCCGAATCGACCGAGTCGCTTGGTGGCGTGGGCTGTGGCAAAATTTCAGTCATTAAATAGGGCCAACCGTCGGGACCTTGCTGCGGATCTGCGGCTATGATTTTTAACGTGCTTTCAGAAAATAGCTTAAAGAATTTTTCATCCCATGCTTGATCACGAACTTCTTCTTTTAAAAAAAGATGCTGCACGATCACAGATTGATTTCGTTTTCGACGATGTACAATGTTTTGTAACCAATTTTTCGAATGACATCACCAGCTTGAGTTACAGCCAAAGTGCCATCACGGCGAACAACAGGAACTAAACCCTGACCGGCAGACTGAACAGCATTGAATATTTTCGGCGCCATGTCGGGGTGCATACGGACACAGCCGCCTGAGGCACGCTCGCCCAATTTGCCTTCGGTTCCTGCCGGAGCTTGGTGAGTTGCGATACCTTCTTCGAAGAACACAGCCCACGGCATCCAGGTCTGCCATAAGTTTGAAAAATAACGCTGGTCTAATTTATCAACATCGAAATAGCCAACAGGTGTGGTCGACCAGTAAGGACGGTTCGAACAATGATCACGCTTTGGCTCTTGTCCAGGTTTGCAACCAGTTTCATATTTTTCGCGGCCCGAAGAAATTTTTGTTTGTAATTGCAAACGGCCATCAACATAAAGACGTAAAGTTTGCTTTTGTGGACCTTCGTTGGCTTTATTTATAACGATGACGTTTTTAAATTCTGTAAGCCACGGCTGAGTCTGAAAATCGGTATCATGAAATACGCGAATTATCAGTTCAACCGGGGGTGTGGTTGATGCACTTGTCTTATCCCAGACTTGCGCAAAGGCATTTTGCAAAGACAGACCTAGTAACACGATCATAATAATCATTAATTTTTGAAGCACCCAAACACCCCGTAAAAAATTTAAGATACGGATGAATTAACACAATCGAAACAGCCTGAGTAGCTAATTTTTAAGCATGAATTTTGATTATAAAGACTTCACGAAGTATTCTGGAAAAATGTACAAAATTGATTTTGCAACCGCACAAATACAGTACTTTTTTCAATATTGAGTTTTATTAATCCCGTTCTGATTGAATTGTTTTGAAATTCAAAACCTTTGTCCTAATTTTTCAGAGTCTCAGAAAAGACCTTAGGCCGTTAAAAAGTGCTAAACTTTCGAAAAAATTATCTTAGCAGATACACGTTTGTTAACCTATAAACCGTGGTACATAATCCGATATTTTCATTTTTCAACTTCTTGTTGAAGGCAGTTTTTCTTAGCGCTTTTGTTTTAGATTGCACGAAAGCAGCTGACGGTGGTTCGATCGTTGCTAGCATGGGTGTTTTTACAGCTCCGGCGACCGCGGGTTCAGTTACTGTTCGTCTAACTGATGCGGCAAAGTGCAGTTTCAAATGCGACAGTCACCGTGGTGAACGCAATTAGTATTACGGATGCTATCGGACAAACTGCGACGGCATTCCGTTCTTGAATCACTAGTTATTTTTTTCGCCACTGCAATGTGCACATGACTTTATATTGATTGCCCGTACATTCACGCTATGAAAAAAACCTTAAAAAAAGCAAAAGCATCATATCCTAAAAAATCTAGCAATCCGGCCAAAAAAATAACGGCCTAATTGAGTAAAGTGATCAGCAAAAACGTTGCAAGTATTGCCGAATTAATAATGCGGTACTTGCAATCTCGCGCGGCGACTCAGAAAAAAGTCGCCACGAAGAATGCTGGTGTGCTGGAATTGTTAAAGTAAGTTTACTTGAACACTTACTGATCTTGGAAGATTTTCACTGATCGGAGCCACCCAGTTTCACGTTTGGGAGCCACTTCGGATATAGAAAAAGTTTTAGTTATTTAAGTCCTTACTGTCAAGTTTTTTAGCTTTTACTTTTCGATAACGTTCACCCTTCATTTCTTTTTTCACAGCGCTATGTTCAATCAGATCTACAATAGCTTCCAGTATAACGGTGTCTTCAATGACTTTATTCCAATGAGCCAACGGCAACTGTGTTGTAAAAAATGTCGACTTAGATATTGATCGTATTTCTAAAAGTTCTTTTAAATCCTGAGCCTCCGTGGAACTAATTTTTCTCATTCTAAAATCATCGATCATTAATATATCAAAAAGTGATAACCTCTTTCGCGTCGATAAATATCGATTCAGCCTGCGACCTTCGTTGATCATTAAAAATAATTCCGTAGCCTCTTTTAATAAAACTGTTTTCCTGCGCGAACAAGCATATCTTCCAAGAGCTTCAGCTAAATAACTTTTTCCAACACCAGTTTGTCCAACAAAAACCACAGGCCTTGCCTGCGCAAGCCAGTTTAAACTCATTAATTCTTGCAATTGATTTTTTGTGACACCACGTTTTATTTGAAAATCAAATTTATCTAAAAATGCATTTCGTTTAAAATGAGCTAGCTTTATTTTCTTTTTTATAAAATCCTCGTCACGATAATCCTTTTCAACTTGAAAAAGTTTTGACAATAGTTCCTCGTGA
>JAYUWH010000067.1:0-42942 GCA_043753645.1 Bdellovibrionales bacterium | reverse complement strand
TTAGGAATTGAAGTTGGAAAAATACCTGCCAAAGGACATTATGCAGAGCTTGCTAGAAAAAAATACGGCCCCAGAGCAAACGAGCGAGAGATCGTATTTAGAAAGCTGCTTACAAACCTGAGAGATCAGTTAAGCATAAAGCCGATAACGATAACCACGGATAGCCAGAACTTGGTGACACCCCATTTGTTGGAATGATGAAACTTCACGGTGTCGAGAAAGAAATTAGAGGATTATTTTGCATCGCCGACCAGAAACTAAAAACATCTGCTGATTTTGAAATTAAATCATCTGATTTTAATCTTGATATACCATCGTACATGGGAATCGAAGTAGCTGATATAGTTAATAATCACATCAGCTTCAATCATATAACAAGCAAAGAAACGAAAAAATAATTTTATTAACGAACATTAATATTTAAATCTAAAAGCCCCTCAGGCCGGGCAATCTTTAACTTATTTAGGCCCTTTTTTAAATATTTTAAAACATTTTTTGCCGTTACAATTTCAGTGGAATTGATGTCAATAATTAGATCCCCAATTCGCAAACCCTGAGCTCCTGCGGCCGAAGTCTTCTCCATATCGGTAACGATTGGCTTTTGCACTTCCGAGTCCACCATAAATTTTTGCCGAATTTCATCATTCAGGTCTGCGACCGTAAAGCCTAAATTAAACGGTGCCTTGTGGCCCAATAACTTTTTAGCAAATGATTTTGCTAAAGTGTCAGGTCGCTCATCAGGACGTTCGCCGATTGTAATGTCTAATGTAAAGGGTTTGTTTTTTCGTAAAACTTTTACTTTTATTTTTTTATTTGGTTCTAAATCAGCCACTGTATAAACTAAATCCTGGGCGTGCTTTATTTTTTTACCATTTACTTCTGTAATGATATCATAAGGCTTAAGGCCACCACGCTTTGCGGGGCCATCGGCTAAACCCAAAATAACAGAGCCACGGTATTCTTCATCACTTTGAATATCTCCGGGAGTGACGCCAAGATAGCCTTTTCTAATACTGCCATTGGATTCAAGTTGCGGAATAATGGCTTTCACTTCATCAATTGGAATGGCAAATCCAATTCCTTGAGCCCGAGCATCGATGGCGGAATTAACTCCGATCACTAAACCTTTGGAATTCACAAGTGGACCACCGGAATTACCTGGATTGATTGATGCATCAGTTTGCAAAAGCGGAAATTTGTTTATCTCTTCGATAGTCCGGCCCGTTGAAGAAATAATTCCTTTAGTCATAGTGTGACCATGTCCATAAGGATTGCCAAAGGCCGCAACCCATTCGCCCACCATCGTGTCTTTTGAAGATCCTAAGGCCGCAGCGACAAGTTTTTCTTTGGGTTCAATTTTTATCAAAGCAATGTCCGTGCGCTGGTCACTTCCGATAACTTTGGCTTTATATTGTTTTTCTGAATTTTCAGTCAGCTGAACTTCAATAAGATCAGCGCCTTGAATAACGTGCGCGTTTGTTACAATTAGGCCATCTTCGCGGATAATGAAACCAGTTCCTAGGCCCATGCGCTGCGGTTTGCCGATTTCATTTTTAGGTGCGCGAAACCGGTTCCCATAAAATTGCTCTAGCATTTCCGTCATCGGATCGTTGTACTGACGGCCATGTGGGATGATCGAAGTCGAAATATTGACCACGGCAGGGTTGATAGCTTTACCGAGCTCGACAAATAAATTCGCCGGTAATGGGTCAGATAGCTTTAAAACCGGCGGAATTTTAGTCAAGGATTGTGCGTAGCTTAATGAGGCAAATAAAAAAGGAACTAATGAATATTGTGCAATTCGTGCAAATATTAATTTCATAAATACTCCTATCAATCGCCACATTATTTTAACTGCATAAATTTCATTTGCAAGTCTTGTAAAATTTGACTCAGAAAATCAGACTCTTCTTTCGTCAGATTATTTTTTGTTTTATCCCTTAACATTGTCAGTAAATCAATATTGAAACGCGCTAGATTTTTATCTGGTTCCGTTTTTCCCGTGCTTGCGTCCGGCGTTAAACCCAATGACATCAGCGCGCTTGAGGCGATGGACATGGCTAACATAGAAAAAGTGGCCTCTAATTTGTCGGCGGAAGTTTCATTATTTGTCCTCATTTTGATCCCTTTCCAATTCGTTTTTATTTATGGTGAAAAACCCATAACCGAGACTACGCGCTTTTCTAAAGTAGGTTGCCCGAAACTTTTCCACGGCGATCTATTTATGGCAGTTAAAGCAGAAAAATATTCAGCACCATGCAGGTTTTTTGCACGGTGAAAATCAAAGTCATGTAGTTTTTTTAAAAAGTATCCATATTCATAATTGGTAGCGCGCGACTTCTGTAAGCCCAGCAAATCTGAAGTTAGATAATATTTTTGAGATTGAAAAAAAGTAGCTGCCAAGCTCATCAGCGGAGAAAATAAAAATTGCAATTTCAAAAAGCTAAGTTCAAAAACCGAAAATAAGCGGGGCCGAAAAGTGGGCCGGACTTTTAAATGGGCTAAAAGTAAATGGGCCAGCATATTTTTTTCAGCCTCAGACAAAAGCGGCAAAAGCTGATCACATAGGACAATGTATCCGTAGTTAGGATAATCTTTCCAAACTAAAGGCGGGGTGTGTTCTGAAGTTAAGTAAAAATGCAAACGGCTGATTCCATAATCACCTTGCAAGGACATTAAAATGTTTAAAAATCCGGTGGGGTCCGTGCCTTTTTGTTCGCTGTATTGTTTTTGCTTACGAAAAAGTAAAAGGCCGCGATGCAAAATAATATAAATTAGAAATAGGCTAAAAATAAAACTAATAAAAAGGCCAAGACGCCCACGCAAGTGAAAGCCTAAAATTAGTAGTGTTAACGTCAGGGAAACGAAAAAAACCCAGACTTGAGTCAAGGTGCGCATAGATTGATATCGTGCCTTTAGATTTTATTGAAATCAAGACAGGTTGTGACACAATAAAAAGGCTGACACGGGACATATTTGAAATTCTCGGTCGAGCCCACCGTCAATGACAGAATTTTGGAGAAATACATGGCAGAAAATGATTTTCTAGCTTTGAATCAAGCTGTAAAAGATCAAAGCCTTTTCGTAACTCAGATGATGAACGAAATGAATAAAGTTATCGTCGGGCAGCGGGAAATGATCGAAGGAATGACGATCGGTTTATTAACTGGCGGTCATATTTTGCTAGAAGGCGTTCCGGGCTTAGCTAAGACACTGACGATCTCGACACTGGCGCAGACAATTTCTTTGCAATTTCAACGGATTCAGTTCACTCCCGATTTACTTCCAACAGATCTCATCGGCACCATGATTTTTAATCCCAAAAGCGGCGAGTTTACGGCAAAAAAAGGGCCTGTTTTTTCAAACATCGTGCTTGCCGATGAAATTAACCGGGCTCCGGCAAAGGTGCAATCGGCATTACTAGAAGCCATGGCTGAAAAGCAAGTCACCATCGGCGAGCAGTCTTACAAACTAGATAACCCATTTCTGGTGCTAGCAACGCAAAATCCGCTAGAGCAAGAAGGAACTTATCCACTGCCAGAAGCGCAAATGGATCGATTCATGTTTAAGATAAATGTCAGCTATCCAACCAAAGTGGAAGAACACGAAATTATTTCCAGAATGGGAAGCTTGTCTCAGCCGCAAATTCAAACGGTTATTTCCAAAGAGCAACTGCTGCAAACAATAAAAATAGTTGATCAAATTTATGTCGATCAAAAAGTAAAAAATTATATTGTGGATTTAATTATGGCTAGCCGTGAACCAAAAATCTATGGTCTAGGTCGGCTTGAAAAATTAATCGCTGTGGGTGGTTCTCCACGTGCAAGCCTTAGTTTAATACGGGCTTCGAAAGCACAAGCTTTTTTACGTGGCCGTGGTTTTGTGACTGTCGAAGATATCAAAGCCATCATTTACAAAGTTTTAAGACACCGTTTGATTTTAACTTACGAAGCTGAAGCCGAAGGCCTTAAGCAAGATGATATCATAAAAGAAATTGTTTCAGCCATCGAGGTCACGGGGTAATTCATGGCAGTGCCAGCTGAAATATTAAAAAAAGTAAAACGAGTCGAAATCGATACTCGTAAACTTGTTAATAATATTTTCTCTGGAGAATTTCATACGGCCTTTAAAGGTCAGGGCATGACTTTTTCGGATTTTCGCGAGTATGTCGCTGGCGATGACGTCCGTGCCATTTCATGGGCGCTGACGGCGCGCGCGGGCAAACCCTATATCAAAACTTTCGAAGAAGAGCGTGAACTTTCGATCATGCTTTGCGTAGATATAAGTGCTTCGCAAGATTTTGGATCCCAGGATTACCTAAAAGGTGAAACTTTGACTTATGTGGCGGCAACCTTGGCATTTAGTGCTGTGAAAAATAATGATCAAGTTGGCTTACTATTATTTTCTGATGAAGTAGAGCTGTACATTCCTGCAAAAAAGGGCCGGGCCCAAGTGTACCGTATTTTACGTGAATTACTGTATTTTAAGCCGAAAAAAAACAAAACTAAAATTTCAGTAGGTTTAGATTTTCTTCGTGGTGTTTTGAAAAAACGTTCGACCATTTTTTTACTGAGCGATTTTCAAGATACAAATTATGACGGCGCTTTAAAGTTACTAGAGCGAAAGCATGAAGTGATTGCCGGTGTTGTTCAAGATGAAGCCGAGTTTTCGTTTCCAGATGTTGGCATGATCGAACTTCAAGACGCAGAGTCAGGTGATACGATGTTGCTGGATACCTCTAATCCTGTTTTTCGTGAAGAAATGAAAAAAAGGTTTAACACAGATTTTGACGCTTTCCAAAAAAATTTAAAAAAATCAGGTGTGGAATCATTTCGATTTGAATCCAATGAAAATTATCACAAAGCATTATTAGCTTTTTTTAAGCGGAAGAAGGCCAGATAATGGCTGATCTTCGTTGTGAAACCGATATCCCAAATGTCAATGGATTGAAAGACCAGCAAATTACGGTAGGGCGGCATGTTCATCTTCAATGTACTGGCGAAATCCCTTCGGAATTCAAGATGGGTACTGCCGACGTAAAGCTCGATGAAAATAGCAAAATCACTGTTAAGGTTATAAAAGCCGGTACAAAAAATGGCCATGATTTAGATGTCGACCTGGTTTTTTACACGGCCGGAGATTTTAAATTCGACAGATTTATTCTATCAGATGGCAAAAATGAAATCCAATTGGGCTTACATAAATTTAAAATTGAGTCCGTTATTGAAAAGCCCAAAGATGGTAAACCACCCGAGCCTTTTGGGCCCGTTTTACCAATTACACTTTCGTGGCCAGTGCTGTACACGTGGATAATTTTAGCTTTTTTCTTGGCTTTGTGCGTGTCGATTTTCTGGTACGTTAAAAAACAAATTGATTATAAAAGACTAGTCAGCGGACTAAAAGACTATGATTCATCGCTAGCTGCTGATCTTCAATTTTATAGATCTATTCGCTTAGCTGAATCAAAAAATTATCCCATCACAGATTTAGATAAGGCTTTGCGGCTATATGTACTTCGCATTTACCGGGTTCCGATGTTTAATTTAAAGGACAATGCAGCGCTGTCTTTTTTTAAAAAACAAAACCCCTGGTTAAAGAAAGAACGGCTTGAGGTAAAAAAACTTTTAGGCGAATTGCAAAGTTTAGAAAAAAAATTAAATGGTCCTAGCGCAAAAGATATTGAACAACTTAAGAAAAATATTATAAAAAAAATTTACCAGTTCATCGATCAAACTGAATCCGCTCAAGCCTCGAGGACCCGATGACATTTTCACTTGGCTCTTATTTACTTGGCCAACCTATGTATTTGTTACTACTTTTACCCTGGGCAGGCGTAACTTATTTTTATTTGTGGCAAGCCGAAAAACGTAAGGCTGCACTGCAAATAAGTTCGGTCGTTGCCTTCAAAAAATGGCAAGGGCGTGGCCGAATTCTTTTTGTTAGATTCAACCGAGTGTTACTGCTTATTAGTTTATTATTTCTTGTTTTCGCATTGGCTAGGCCGCAGCGTTCTGATGCTAAAGTGAAGCGAAATATTGAAGGTTTAGATATCGTTATCGTTTTAGACATATCAGATAGTATGCTGATCGAGGATATGAAGCCCTTTAACCGTTTGGAATCAGCAAAAGATACGCTTGCAAAATTTGTCCAACAGCGAACGTCAGACCGCATCGGTATTGTTATTTTCGCCGGTGAGGCCTTCACACTAGTGCCGCCTACTTTAGACTATCAACTTATTTTAGACCGCGTCTCTAAAATCACTACGGCAGCAAGTGCCCACATCAAAGATGGAACTGCCATCGGTGTAGGCGTTGCCACCGGAGCTGCGCGCCTGAAAGATTCCCAGGCGAAAACCCGCGTTATGATTTTTATGACCGATGGTGAAAATAATTCGGGAACTATTGATCCTGAAACGGGATTAGAGATCGCAAAAGGTTACGGAATAAAAATTTACACGATCGGCATAGGGCGTAGCGGCCCAACGCAGCTACCAACTTATCCGATGGACGCATTTGGTAATAAAGTTAAGCGCTACCAGCCTTTTGATAGCACCGTAAATGATGAATTGTTAACACAAATGGCCGAGCAAACTGGTGGTAAATACTACCGCGCTTCCAAGGAAGATTCTTTTGTCGGAATTTTTAAAGAAATTAATTCTTTAGAAACAACTAAAATTGAAGATAGCAAATACGTGCGCTACGAAGAATACTTTCAATATTTTGCCTCGATCGGTTTTTTCCTATTTCTGCTTACGCAGCTATTAAGTCTGACTTGGCTTAGGGTGGGCCCGTAATATGACTGATGATTTTCAATTTCTTCGTTGGGGCGATAGCCGCGCTTTTTACTACGCATTTTTTATTATTGGCCTTATTGCGATTTATTTTATATTTGAAAAGTTATTCGTAGCCCGTCTTCGCAGTCAGCTTGGGGCGCGGGTTGCCCCGTTCCTAACCCAGTCTGTTTCTTTTCCGAAACGGCGCAGGCAATTTTTTTTACAAGCATTAGGTCTGCTATTGATCGTGATCGCTTTAGCTAGGCCACAAATCGGCACCAGTCAGCAAGAAATTCGTAGCGAAGGTATCGAGTTATTAATTCTGGCTGATGTTTCTGAAAGTATGATGGCAGAAGATTTAAGGCCATCGCGCTTGGCACAAATGAAAATTGAACTTTCGAAATTATTGGATCTGATGCCTGGAAATAAAATCGGCATCCTTGCCTTTGCTGGAAGCAGTTCTCTTTTATGCCCATTAACGACAGATCCAAACGCCTTAAAAATGTATATTGATTCTTTAGATATAAATTCAGTCAGCACCCAAGGTACTAATTTTCAAACAGCGCTTAGTCACGCCAAAGAAGCTTTTGAAAAAGGCGGAGTTACCCAAGATCAAACATTACGAACGACACGCGCTATCTTAATTGTTTCCGACGGTGAAGATCAGGAAAAAGGGGCTCTTGAAATCGCGCAAAAATTAAATGAAAGTGATATTCGCATTTTTACCATGGCGTATGGCACCGCAAAGGGATCGGCTATTCCGGTTCGAGACCGGATGGGTACCATGACGGGCTATAAAAAAGACAGATCAGGGCAAACAGTCATCAGCGAAGTCAAAGGTGAATTTCTGCAGCAGCTTGCTACCGCGGGAAAAGGACAATTTTACTTCGCACAACTGGACGGAGAGCATCTACGGAAATTTGTAAATGATTTAGGCCAGTTAGAAAAATCTCAATTTCAATCTACTTTAGCAACTCAGTATGATGAAAAATTCACTTATCCGCTGTTGACTGGATTTATTTTATTATTACTAAGTTTATTTTTAAATGACCGCAAAAAGTTAAGCGGGAAGACCGCTGCAGATTGGAAGGGGCGCTATGAAGTCTCTTCTTAAAATTGGATTCTTTGCAGTTTGCTACCTGACTGTACTTGGTTGTCAGAACCAGCAGGATACTCCTTCGCTAAAAGCTTTTCTGCTAGATCGAAAGGCAAAATCTGCTTTACAGAAAAAGCAATATGAAGAAGCTCAAAATTTATATTTTAACATGTTAGAAGTCGATCCGAACTTGGCCGAGGCTCATTCGAACATCGGCAATATTTTGCTTTTTAATAAAAAAGAAGAAGACTCTTTGAAATCTTTGCAAGAAGCTTTAAAAATTGCCCAGTTTCATCAAGAAAAAAAAGTTGAATTTTTGGTACGTTACAACTTAGGTGTGTATTTTGGGCTTCAGAAAAAAATTCCTGAAGCGCTAGAGCAGTACCAAGCCGCGCTTGAGATCATCCCAGATTCTATCGAGACAAAGCACAATATTGAATTGCTGATTCAAAATGGTTCCTCAAGTAAGGACAGCAAAGATGGCGATAAAAAAGATTCGTCTTCGGGTTCCGGCGATTCAAAAGATAAAAAAGACGGTAAAGACGGAAAAGATGACAAAGATGACAAAGATGACAAAAATAAAAAAGATCAGGATAAAAAAGATCAGGATAAAAAAGACGGCAAAGACGATAAAGATGATGATAAAGAACAGGAAAGCAAAAAAGAAAAACAAGTCAAACCCAATGCCAAATACAAGCCGCGCCCGTATCAAGGTGATCAGCTTTCTGAAGGGGATGTTAAAAAAATTCTCGGTGAACTAAAAAATCAAGAACAAAAAATTCGTGCTAATTTTGATAAAAAAGAAAGAAAAGAAAACAAAAATGAAAAAGATTGGTAATTTATTAATTTATTTATACATCCTACTAAGCTGTTTGTCCCTTACCGCAGCTGAAGTCGAAAGTAAAGTGAAGGCCAGTGTCGACCGTGATCAAATGGGTATTGGTGACTCATTTACTTTAACTGTTCGAGTACAATCTAACGAAGACTTTGACGGCAAAGAACCTCAGCTACCCGCCTTAAACAATCTTGAATTACTAAATGCTTGGGCCGATGGAAAATCATCTTCAACCAGAATGAGTTTTGTAAATGGCCAGTCATCGTACACAAAATCTGTGGCACAGGATTTTCACTATATGCTTTCGCCTAAAAAAGAAGGCAAACTTGTCATTGCTGTTATTGATGTTCAAATCAATGGGAAAACCTACAAAACACAGCCCCTACAAATTGCAGTTGCCGAAGAATATCGAAATGGTGGCAATAAACAGCGGCCACAAAAAGGAAGTTCAGGACGGCCGCAGCTGATTCCAGGTTTTGATGACGATCAGCCATCAGATGATTCCTTCGCGGATGAAAATGACCCCTTCGCACAATTACTGAAACAAAAAGAAAAAATATTCGATCAGCTAAGGCGCGGTGGTTTTGGTGGTGCAGGAAATGGTCCGGGGGGGGGGGGTGGCACTGGCAATCAGCAGCCTATTCCACAGCGAAAATTGGATGCGAATACGAACGAAGCTTTTTTCATTTATCTAGATACTGATTTAACTGAAGCCTACGAAGGGCAGCAAATTACAGCCAATTGGTATATTTATGTGAAAGGTTCCATACTTTCATTAAACCATGCCAAATTTCCGGATCTAAAAGGTTTCTGGAAAGAGATCATCGAAGAAGTCCCCAACTTGCAATTCACGCCTGAAATTGTGAACGGAATTCCTTATCAAAAATCGATTTTGGCAAGTCACGCTTTGTTTCCCATTAAAGCGGGGACTGCAGTTATTGATCCCTTCGTTATTAAGGCGAAAACTCAAATGCCGATGGGACAACCGCATGAGTGGACAAAGTCTTCAAAACGGTTATCAATAAAAGTTTTACCTTTACCCATTGAAGGAAAACCACTTAATTTTTCGGGAGCTGTTGGATCTTTTAGTGCAAGCATTCATGTGGACGGAAACCAATTTCCTGCGCAACAGCCATTTTCAGTGAAAGTTCGCTTCGAAGGATCGGGGAATGCAAAGTTGATTGATTTACCCAATATTCCTTGGCCCGAAGGCTTAGAAATTTTTGATACAAAAAGTGAGTCAAAATTTTTTAAAAATGGACAAAGCTACAAAGAATTTGAAGTGCTTTTAATTCCTAGAAAAACGGGCGACGTAACGATTCCTGCCATTGAGTTTTCGCATTTCGATCCACTTCAAAAAAAATACATCACGACCGCGACCGAGCCGGTAAAATTAAAAATAGTTGCAGGTACGGCAACAGCGAATTCGGTCAAAGCAAGTGGAGCCATAGCTGCTGCTGAAAACGCACAAAATGAAGTCAAATTTCAATCACAACCTGAGTTTGAAGTGCCAGAAAGTTCATTTTGGATTGGGCCAGCAAGATGGAATGCCTATTTAGGAATTTTCGCTGTTGCTGTTTTAGCAATGCTGCTAAATTTCTTCAGGCAACTTCAGCCTTTGAATCAAAAGCCTGCTTTAAATATTATTATCAATAAGAAAATAAAAACACTTCAGGAAAACCTAGCCACAAGTAACTTCCGCCAAGTTGGCATTGAAGGAGTCAACTTGACGTACACCTTGGCTGCTTATTTATCAGGACAAACAGCTGCTAATCAAGAGTGGGCCGATTTAATCGATAAGATGCCGACGAAAATGAAAGAAAATTTTTTAACTTCACTAAGTTCAATTTTTGAATACTTTCAACTTTTGGGCTTTGCTCCAGAGGCTATTCACCAAAGCTTAATTCAGTCAAAGGGCGTCTCTGCTGAAATCGAAAAGTTAAAAAAAATGGCGGGTGAAATCGAAGCGGCAATAAATAGGCACGACAGTGAATAGCCTGACTTAGGTCTAGCCACTCGGGTCGGAATTATTACTTTTGTAAGAAGAAAAATTGATAAGTCGGCATTACATTTATACCCTAGTATTTTAGCGTAGGAGATTGAATGAAGCTATACTTTTTGCCTTTGGCGATGGCCATGTCCATCATAGGATTTTTTTCGGGATGTGCTCATCTTTCGACTGCAGCAGAAAATTCAACTACCAGCACAGTTAATGTAACTACCCCGACCGAAGCACCACCAGTTCCAGAGCCCACAAAATTTCGTGTTACCGACCTTAACCAAACCCCTGAAATGTCTTCTGAAGAATTAGAAATAATTCCTACCGAAATAAACGCGCATGTTGAAAAGTGGATAAACTATTTCCAAGGTCGGGGACGACCACACATGGAGCGCTATCTATTACGCTCTACCCGCTACGAAGCCCTCATGAAAAAAGTTTTACGTGATAATAAATTACCTGAAGATTTATTTTATATCGCCTTGATTGAATCGGGTTTTAGTTCGCAGGCTTTCAGTCATGCCTCGGCGGTGGGGTACTGGCAGTTTATTCGGGGAACTGGTAAGCGATATAAATTAAAAATTAATCAATTGGTTGATGAGCGCCGCGATCCGGTATTGTCTACTCAAGCAGCCGCTGATTATTTTAAAGATCTGTATAAACTTTTAAATTCTTGGTATTTGTCGATGGCCTCTTACAATGTGGGTGAAGGACGTGTACTTCGCGCCGTGAAAAAATACAAAACTCACGATTTTTGGGAGCTTTCAAAAATTAAACGGGCTTTGCCGCGTGAAACGGATGATTACATACCTAAATTTATTGCAGCGAAGTTAATTGCAAAAAATCCGGATAAATATGGGTTTGACGGAATCGACTATATGGCACCTATCGAATTTGACCACATTACGATTAATCAACCCGTTAATTTGCGTTTAATGGCCGAAAAAATGAATTACAATTATGAAGATTTTAAAGCCTTAAATCCGAAATACAAAGGTGAAGTAGCCCCTTTAGATAATGAAAATTTATTAGGCCTTCGTATTCCTGCTGGAAGTTATGAAGTTGCGATGAAGGCAGCACAAGATAGTATTACTGACAAAGTTGAATACGTTGCTAACCGCGATGAGGTTCAAAATTATAAAATTCGCCGTGGTGATACTTTTTCTTCGGTTGCCCGAAAATACCGAACGAACGTGGCATTTCTTAAAGACATGAATGATTTTCCTCGTAAGAAAAAATTAAAAGTCGGACAAGTTATTTATGTGCCTGACCGCACTCCGCTTGTTGAAAAGCGTCCAGAATTGAAAGCGGCAGCTAATGGCCAGTACCATATCGTGCAACCCGGAGACTCGTTAACTTCGATTGCTGACAAATACAAAGTGACTCTTGCAAGTTTAAAAAAGATTAATAATTTATCGCGAAAAAGCAAATTGCGGTCGGGATCAAAGTTAGTTATCCCGCTAGAAGCAAAACCTGAGCAGAAAGCCAATCAAGAAGGTCAAAATTCTTCGGCGCAAAATAAAAAACGGAAGAATAAATTATCGAGTGGGATTAAGAAATTGAAGGAAATTGCTAAGAAATAATTTTTGAGTGGAAAAAATAAAAACGCAAGCCTTTCATCCATTAAAAAGCTTGCATTAAGGGGAATGAAACCAATCCATGATAAAATTTTGTAGAACGATTTTTCCTTCCATTGCAGTTTTTCACCGCAGGTCTTTTTTATCCTTTGGCAGCTGGCTGGCATGTCTTTCGACGAAACCCCTTTAGCTTTGCGTCCCAGCGTTTCCACTGGTTTGCCTTGAGGCAAAAGAAGGATACGGTCACCCGTATTCTAAAGTCCGCTAAGTGCCTCCTATTAGTTAGATTGTTAACTAAACATCAGAACACTCTTTTGTAAGATATTTTATTGGGTGTACTTCACTTGGGCATTTTATCGTTGTGATTAAAAATTCTTCTCACACGTCCTCCATTATCTTCGACAACTGTCCCTAGAGACCTAAATCTGAAGCCCATAGGCTTAAGACCTTACTGAAAGGTAATCCGTAGACTACAATCCATTCTCAGGCTTACGTCGATGTCTTCCGCTTGATAAAAGATTATCGCAGGCGAAAAAAAATTTCCATTTTAAATTTCTGGTTATCAAAATAGTTCGAAAAGTGTCTCAATGGGAATCAGTCATACTCGTCAATGGCATCATGATCATCGCTATAGTCGTCTTTTTCGATATGTTTCTCAATTTTACTCATTTTCCCTTTGTTCTTAGGGTATTTAGCTTCGTGAGTGGTATTTAGCCAATCAATTAGATTTTTAATAACTACTAAATCTGGAACGGATGCTAAATCCTGTGGGGTAAGACCTGCGTATTGTAACGGAATTTTAACTTCAATAACAGTTTCATCATTGCCATACGGAGTAAATATCTTCCGATCTTTCGTCCGGGTTAGGCGGATATTTTTATCAAGAGTTAATTGGATATCTATTTTTTTTTCAGGATTGTCTAACGAAGCTGTCTTCAAGCTTAAGGAGTCGCGTTCATATTCAGTTTCGGCAAAAAGATTTTCGACACGCATCGCGGGCGTTGTGTAAAGTGCGTCAAAAAAATTAGAAAATTTGGCGATCAAGTTATCTTTCCCAGAATTTGAGGTCTTTAAATTTGTGATGATATATTTTTTGTAATCAAACCACTCTTCTGTTTGCATCTTTTTTTCATCTTTATCATCTCCAAGTAAGCGTGGCTTAATTACAACTCCATCAAATTCTGGATGTTGCATTTTTATTTCCCACCAAGATTTTTTTTCGAAACCTTTTGCTGGTTTCAAATTTTGCCATTTTACATCACTTAGTTGTCGCACATAATATTTTCGGAATCTAATTTTACCGGACAAGCGTTTGCCGCCTTGGAAATATTTAATGACCGTCATATATTTTGTTGATGTCACGTTAGCTGTGCCAGCTGCTGCTTGATCTCGTTTTTTGTAACTTGATCCGAAATGATCTTCTAAATTTTTCAGATAAGCATGAAGCACTTCGGTCTTTATCACGTATTTGACCTCGCGCCGGAGTGAGGTGGTATCTTGCTCGCCTTCCTGCAGGTCGCGCACAGAACGACTAATTCTATCGTCGGTATGAAAAAGATGCCGGCACATCATATCGGCGGCTAACGATAGCTTAGGTATGAAAAATAGTATTAGAAGAATGTAGAACTTACTCATTTTTTTCAGAAATTAGGCGACCTGTTTGATTAAAGTACTTTACTAGATTTGGAAATTTATTGAAATCAAATTGCACGGCAAAGTACTGAATTTGCCCTTTTTTATTATCTTGAGATACCACGAAAAAAGACTGCTCGGCGCCAGTCGCTTTGTCGGTTCCCTTGGTGATCCAGGCGTACTGTGTGGCAGACACCTTGAACTTCACTCCATCAAGATTGTTTTTTATATCGGGTTGGGCTTTGGACTTTATCGCCGTCGCAGTCAAGTTCTCAATCGCGATAACTTCTGCTTTTACGGATGTGGGCATTGCGCTTTCAAGCCGTTCCAGGCTTTGTGACACCCACACTTTTTGGTCAGGTACGAAGAACTCTTTGATATCATGAGCTACGTTGGTAGTGCTGATAATTGCGAAAAACATCAAGCCAATACCATTTTTGATAAGTTGAAAGGGTACTTTGACGATAGCTTTGTATTTAGCCAAATTCCAATAATGCAAAAACTTATGTTTGATAAAGCGTTTTTGAGCTGTTTCAGTTAAGTTAACTATATGATTTTCGCTAACAAGCTTTCTTAGTTCTTCTTTGGTGATATAATCAAAACGCGGTGAAAATTCTATAAGTTTGGCGATGACATTCGCTTCAATGACAAGTGGAACTCCAACTGTAATTTTCTTAAAATCGGGGTAAATGTTAGCTAAATCAAAAGATTCAATTTCTTGCGGTCGTACCTGGTTCAGCTGCAGAAAATTTTCAAAAACAACTTTCTCTCTATTTGAGGGAGTAATAATTATTCCGCGTTTGATCACCAGTACTGGATCTGAAGCCCGGTAAGTCACTTCGAATTTGTAACCTTCACCAAGATCATATCCCAAGTGAAGTTCACCGTTTTTTAAAAATGTTTTTTGACTTAACGACAGATCACGAGTTGAAGCCAGATGAAATAATACGTCTTGCATCGCTACATCCGGGTCTTGCGAAAGTGCTTGAGTTTTAACGGTTAATTCAGCCGCCGGAGTAGACGTTGCAACCACATGAACACGAGCCAAAGTTTTACGTTTAATTGGACTTAATGGGAATAAGTCGATACACATGTTTTCGGCATGGGCCGACACCACAAAAAAAGCCAATAGTAATGAAATCAGAGTCCGCCATTGAAGCATACGTAAAACCTCTTACTTCCATGTTACAAAAGCGAGTCCAAATCAGTTGCAATTGGAGTTAATACGACAGCAACAGCCCGACTATATTTTTGACAGTGGCGCGTATTGGGCACTTGGGCGAAGTTTTAAAGGTTAAAGAACTTCGAGACATCAGCGGCAGATTTTATTCAAGTACTTGGAGTTATTGCATTAATAGCGTTGGCACTATGTTTGTTGGTCCAGTTGATAACGAAAAAGACAGACATCTAATTCTAGCTAATGCTTTGATCTTATTGGGATAAACTCAAAACAATAAGGAAAAAAAAGATGTCTGCACTCAAGTCTAAGCTTAGAGCTATATTGCCTGAGCTTTCAAAAGAATCAAATGCCAATCAAGATAAAGAAATCAAGCGTCATCTCTACTTAATTAAGGCCGTCTGCGGGTCTACTAAGTCAATTAAACTAGCCTGTGAAAAACGTGGTGTTTCGACGGATCAGTTCTATCACTGGGGAAAGCTATTACAGAAGTTTAAGAACTTAGAATGTTTGCGTTCAAAGTCCAGAAGGCCAAAGCATTGCCCGCGCCAAACATCAAGGCACGTAGAACGAAAAATATTAATTCTACGAAGAGCAGAACCTTCACATGGCGCAGAAAGAATTAGTTTTGACCTTAAGCGGTTGTTCAAAATTATTTGTGCACCGATGACTGTGTACAATGTGCTGAAGCGACTAAAACTAATCAGTCCAGATTATCATAAAAAACTAACTAAGCGTCATCACCGGCGCTACCGCAGGCCATTTCCCGGTTATATGCAAATGGATATTAAGTATGTTCCATATAGAATTAATGGCATTCAGTTTTATGAATTTAATATTGTCGATCATTGTACGACATGGCGATTTATTCGAATGTATAAGAACATTACACATGCCAATATTTTATTATTTTTAAAAGGTATTGAAGAGAATTGCCCTTTTCCAATTGTAGAAATACAAACCGACAACGGACAAGAGTTTACGGATAAATACCGTAACGGACGTGTAGAGCCTTCGGGCCAACACCCACTTGATCTTTGGTGTAAGTCGCATGACATCATCCATCGTCTAATCCCCATCGGACAAAAAGAATTAAACGGCAAAGTAGAAAACACCCATAAGCAAGATGATCGCGAGTTCTATGCCGGAGGCGCTGCGCAAAGCTTTGAGATTCTGGAACGCTCAATGCGCAGCTACAACCAGCGCTGGAATACAATCCGTGCAACGAAAGCATTAGGTTGGAAAACACCAGATCAGTGCATAGAAGGAGCTTTAGTGCGCGCTATAGTGTACTTAAAGTTAACGACAGAAATGTATCCGTCCGGGCAGTTGCCAGTTTACTTTTTAAATAATGAAGGCAATGCCTACATGCGGGTTCCTAAAGATCGACCTGCGGCTAGAAAAAAAATAAAAATTAAGAAAGTTTCCGCCGTTAACCGATACATGCAATGGCACGAGTGGGATCAAAAGAAAACCAATAAGGCCTACTTTCCGCTGCCGGTTATGTCCCAGATTTCTTCAAACATGATCAAAATGAGACGCAAATAATCTATGAAAAAAATCTACAGACAAATTTTGAAAAAACTTTGGGGATCCAGCGAAGCGCCACCGATTAAAAATCCATCGACGTGCGTTACCTGCAGAAGTTCCTTAGCATTTTCGGCCTTAACACTGCCGCCGTATAAAATCTTAAAATCTAGAAAACCCAAGGCTTTCAATTTCTTATGAAGCTTCAAGTGGATGTCGGCCACTTGCTCGACCGTTGCAACTTTACCTGTGCCAATAGCCCAGACGGGTTCGTACGCCAAAATAAATTTTTTACTGATATCGATTCCAGACAAACCTTCGTTCAGTTGAGCAAAGCAAACTTCTTCGGTTTTATTAGAATCTCGTTGCTGCAGGGTTTCGCCAACACAAAAGACGGGCTGTAGGGAAAGACTTTGCGCTAATTTTATTTTCTTATTTATTTGTTCATTACTTTCCACAAACAATTGACGACGTTCGCTGTGACCGATCAAAATCAAAGCAGCCCCCATTTGTTTTGCCACGTCGCCAGAATTTTCACCGGTAAAAGCACCTGAATTTTCCCAGTAAACATTTTGAGGTCCGACTTTGATCTCTGAACCTTTGGCTGCATCAACAACAGCCGATAAAGAAAAAGCAGACGGAAATATAAATATTTCTCGTTCAGAGTAAAAGCCAGCCAACCCTGCCGTTAACTTTTTAAAACTTTCCACAAATTCCGCCGCTTGTTGTGGTGATTTATTTAATTTCCAGTTGGCAGCAAATATTTTTTTCATGGCATAATTTCGCTTTGTTTTCGCGGTCGAAGGATTTCTAAGCCTGGCAGCTTCATACCTTGTAGGTACTCAAGGCTTGCTCCGCCGCCCGTTGAAATGTGCGTCATCTTGCCTGCGAATCCGGAAGCTTCTGCGGCCGCTGCCGAATCGCCTCCACCAACAATTTTAACGCCACTGGAATTTGATATGGCTTTTGCCACGGCAAAGGTGCCCTCGGAAAAAGCCGGATTTTCGAAAACGCCCATAGGCCCATTCCAAAAAATAGTGGCCGCTTTTGCTAGTAACGTTGAATATAATTGAATCGTCTTTGGCCCAATATCTAAACCCATCTCGTTATCGGCAATGCTGCTGGTGGTGGTGACGCGCTTATTTGCGGCGTTACCAAATTCAGTACTTACAACATGATCAACCGGCAGCAATAAAGTTTTTCCGCGCGCTTCAATTCGTGCCATCATTTCTTTTGCGTATTTTATTTTATCCGTTTCTACCATTGATTTACCCACTGAAATATTTTGCGCTTTTAAAAATGTGTAGGCCATGGCTCCGCCAATGACAAAGCCATCAACCAAATCAATAAGTTTTTCTATAACCGGAATTTTATCTGAAATTTTTGCGCCACCCAAAACAGTGATATATGGTTTTTTTGGTGAATCCATTAAGCTGTCTAGAACTTTAATTTCTTTTTCGATCAAAAATCCAATACCTTTTTTCGCCATAATTTCTGGAAAAGCATGAATGCTAGCATGAGCGCGGTGACAAGCACCGAAGGCATCATTGATATAGATATCTGAATACGAAGCCCAGTGCTGCGCAAGTTCAATTTTATTTCCGGTCTCACCGTCATCAAAGCGCAGATTTTCAAGCAATATAATTTCGTTTTTCATGTTTCCATAAAGCACATGCTTCACACCTTCTGAGGAAGGCTCTTCCATTAAAACCACTTCACGATTTAATAATGCCGATAATCGCTGAGCCACCGGCTCAAGAGAAAATTCTTTATCATCTGCCGACTTGGGACGACCCAAGTGGGACGCAACAATAAGTTTAGCCCCTTTTTCCAAGCAATAATTAATTGTTGGAAGACTAGCCGTGATGCGGGTCTCATCAGTAATGATGCCATTTTTCATTGGAACATTCAAATCAAGTCGTAAGAAAACGGTCTTACCCGAAAGTTCAAAATCACGTACGGTTTTTATTCCTTTTAAGCCTGCAGACATAATTTCCTTTATTTTGAGAACATGTATAAAGCCATATCAACCATTCGATTTGAAAAACCAAATTCGTTGTCATACCACGATAATACTTTCGCCATGCGTGGGCCTACGATCATGGTGGTTTTGGCATCAACAGTTGAAGACATCGGATTGCCATTAAAATCAATACTGACCAATTCGCCCTCTTCAACAGCTAGCACGCCCTTCAGCTCCCCTTTGGCCGCAGCTCTAAGCGCATTATTGATGGAATCTATGGTCATATCTTTTTTAGAGGTAAAAGTAAAATCAACCAAACTGACATTCGGCGTAGGGACCCGAATTGATAAGCCATCGATTTTTCCTTTAAGCTCTGGCAACACTTCACCCACAGCTTTTGCAGCACCGGTCGTTGTCGGAATCAACGAGACAGCAGCACTACGCGCGCGCCGTAAATCCTTATGCGTTGAATCCACTAATTTCTGATCGCCCGTGTAAGAGTGTACAGTCATCATCGTGCCGGTCTCAACTCCGAAAGAATCATGCAAAACTTTCGCTAGCGGAGCCAAACAATTCGTCGTGCAAGAGGCATTTGAAATAAAGTGATGGGCCGATGGGTCGTATTTTGTATGATTAATTCCATAGACAACTGTTAAATCCACACCTGATGCCGGTGCAGATATCATGACTTTTTTTGCGCCCGCTGTGATGTGCTTTTGGTAATCTTCTTTACCTTTCATCACGCCCGTGCACTCCATCACTAATTCCACATTCCATGCCTTCCAAGGAATTTGCGCAGGATCTTTAAATTGCGATACTGGTATTTTTTTACCATTCACAATTAAATTATTTTCGTCATGAGAAACGTCGGCTTTTAAAATGCCGTGGGCCGAGTCATACTTTAGTAAGTGGGCTAAACCCTCAGGCGAATCCAATGAGTTAATGCCAACGATATCTAATTTTTCAAAACCAGCACGGTAAAAAATTCGGCCGATGCGTCCGAAACCATTTATGCCTACCTTCATTTTTGCCACTGAGTACTCCTTCGTTCTATAGGGTCTATCTAATATTATTCTTTAATCCCAAATCAATTTCTTAAACATTTTCTTTGCATTCAGCTTGGTTTGAATCGATAAATCTTCCAAACTAATATTTTTTAAATCGGCCACCGCTTGCGCAGTGTGGACCACGTAAGCCGACGTGTTACTTTTTCCACGCATCGGTACCGGTGCTAGAAAGGGCGCATCAGTTTCAACATGCAAGCGATTAAGTGGAATAATATTTTTTACAGTTTCCCGCAAATCATGTGCATTTTTAAAAGTAACAACGCCAGAAATCGAAATATTAAATCCCAAAGCCAGCGCTTGTTCTGCTAGCCAAGATGTTCCTGTGAAACAATGAATTAAGCCGGTTACTTTGTCTTTGTATTCTTGCAAAATTTTGATCGTATCTTCCTCAGCATCACGGGTGTGAATTTCAACTGGCAGATTCATTTCTTCGGCGATTTTTAATTGCTCGCGAAAGGCGTGCTGCTGTTCGTCCCGTGGAGATTGGTCATAATAATAATCTAGCCCGATTTCACCGATGGCGACAACCGACGGATGGCTTGCATTTTTTCTTAAGAACTCGCCAACTGCAGCAGTGTATTTTGTTCCTTCATGCGGATGAATACCAAGGGTGCAGTACACCGAACCTTTAAAAGTTTCGGCCAGTTCTAAAACGACGGGTAAATCTTCGGGCTCAGTGCCAATAGTAATTAATCTTTTAACACCCGCATCTTGCGCTAATTTCAAGGCGACGGCTGGCCCACCTTCAAGACGGTCCAAATGGCAATGAACATCAACCCACTCGAGCATAACGCACCCACATTTTTTCAAAAATTAATACTGGATCCACATTTGACAAAATATCTTTTTCAGCTTCGATTAAATATTGCGACAGTTCCAGTAGTTTCTCGGAGGCAATGTTTTCTAACATCTTAAAATATTTTGTATGCTCGGTCGAAACTGCCGCCGCCGAGAATGTCCCGATAGCTTTGGCTTTAACAGCTTGATTTATTAATTGTTGCCACGCCTGCAAAGCAAATAAAGACCACGATCGATCCTTAACTTGCGATCGCCAACTGGATTGCAGTAAGAATTCTGTTGGAGCCGTGAATTGCTGAAGCAAAGAGTAAGATTCAGATCTTTTTTCGATACCTTCAGGGCTGGTCAGCTGCTCGAGCCGATCAATTTGTCCATGACTGGCATGGTAAGCCCAGTCAGCAAAATTGGGACGAATTTTTTTTAAATCGGGCACCGTTAGCGACTGAAATTGTAAAACCTGACAACGTGATCTAACGGTTGGTAAAAATTGCTGCACATCAAAACCAAGTAAAAAGAAATAAACATTATCAAACGGTTCCTCAAGCGCTTTTAGCAAAGCGTTCGCTGCTTGTGGGTTCATTGTGAACGCATCATCAATAATAACCACCCGGCTGCCGTGCCAGCTAGATAATGACAAAGACTCTAGTAAACCTCGAATTGCATCGACCTTAATGACGGGTTTTGCCAAACTGCGATCAGGCTCAATAAAAATTAAATTTTCCGATTGCCGCTTAGCAATTCGTAAGCACGGGCCGCATTGGCCGCAAGCGGTGTCCGACTGCGTGCAAATTAAAACTTGGGCGAAGGCTAACGCGATTTGTTTTTTGCCAACGGCTGATGGACCCACAAATAAAAAAGCATGTGGCCAGCGTTTTTGTAAATGCAGTTGAAAAAGAGCATCAATAATTTGATGCTGACCTACTATGGATTCAATTAAGCGAGCCATTGTTGCTTCCGTAATTCTATTACTAACTCTGTAAATAAAAGTTCAGGAGATTTCGAAGCATCAAGCACCAACCATTCATGCGGTGCTTCTTCAGCTTGTTGTAAAAATCCGGTGCGCACACGCTGATGAAAATCATCGGCTTCTGATTCCATGCGGTCATCAGGCACACCAGCCTCAACACCACGTTTTTGGCGCCGCTTTTTCGATTCATCAACGGTCAGGTCTAACAAAATTTGTAGGTGAGGCTTCAACTTACTGGTTGAGAATTCATTAAGCCAATTGACCGATTCTCGTGAAATGTCACGGCCGCTACCCTGAAAGGCTACCGAACTTGCGGTAAAACGGTCGCACAACACCCATTTTTTATTTATTAAGGCCGGAGCTATCACGAAATCAACATGCTGCGCGCGGCTGGCTTGATAAAGTAATAATTCAGTTCGTGCGCTTGGCGGTTGAGACGACTTTTGTAATATAATTTGCCGTAGCTGATCCCCAACGGCTGTACCGCCGGGTTCGCGTGTGTTTATAAATTCGATTTTTTGATTTTTTAGATGGTCTTCAAGTTGTTTCATTAATGAGGATTTGCCAGAGCCATCTAATCCTTCAAAAGCTAAAAAAATCATGCGGTTAGATATCTCGCAAATGGCTATTTATGTCATCATTAAACAGCGCAGCAATATGAGAATAACTCATCTAGGGCTGGACGAGTGCAACGCTTGCAGATAATTTACTTTCTTTCTATAAAAAATAATCCGGATTAATAAGGAGCTTCTCATGATGACATTTTTAGCTGTAATTCATATTCTTGCCTGCTTTGGCTTAATTGGCTTGGTTCTTATTCAAGACTCTAAAGGCGGCGGCGTGTTTTCATCTCAGGGCAGTTCAAATTCTGTCCTTGGAGCTACCGGAGCAACTTCGCTTGCACAGACGATGACAAAAGCATTAGCCGTTGTCTTTGCCTTAACCTGTATTGGATTATCTATCATGGCTGCGCGTACAGAAAAATCTGTCATCGACACGATGCCTGTAAAAACCCAAGCTTTGCCACCAGTTTCTGAAACTGTACCGCCTCCAGCTGGAAGCCCTGCTCCAACAACACCCGGAGCTGCAACATCAGCAAACCCCGCGGCACCGGCAGCAGCTCAACCAGCTGCAGCTGCTGAACCGAAAAAATAATTTTCATGAAGTTAAAGTCGTGGTTAGTCCCTGCTTTGATGGCTGCAGGGATTATTCTTATACTGGTCTCCGTATTGGTGCCAAAATCGCTTAGCCGAAAAACAGTTTCAGAAGTGGACTTGGCTTTTCTAAGTGAAAGATCGGGTTCGGTCACAGTTCAAAATTTTGAAATGCCCGAGGCTATTCAACTTAAAAACAATTTCGGCTTGCATCCGAAAGATATTATCCGAACGGGTTCTGGCTCTGAAGCCCTTATTCAATTCTCAAATGAAGGGCAATTTCGTATTCCTGAAAATTCTGAAATAGTATTGGATGTTCTTGATAACCAAGAGCCCGTCGTCATTGTTAAAACAGGAGATGTCTTTGTTGAACGCTTTGGACGTAAGCCATCCTTCTGGATTCGCAAAGACGGCCAATCCTTAAATGCGTTAGACTATGCGCTGGCTGATAAAAAAAATGCTCCGCGCTTGAAAGAGCCTTTGCCGTCTCGTTCGGATTCGGACACTCTTTCACAAACAGACATTGAAGTCGTGATGAATAATAAAAAAAATGATTTTTTCAAATGCTATGGTCAGACGTTGCAAAAAAATCCGCAAGCGCGCGGCCAAGTGCTGATAGCTTTTAAAATTGAAAAAAATGGACAAACTTCAAAGATCGAGATTTCAAAATCAGACATTGCCGACAACAATTTTAAAACCTGTCTACTTGAGGTTGTGGCTAGAACTCAGTTTAAACCATTCGCCGGCGCTGCGATCAACACCGTATTTCCGTTAAAATTCGAATAGCTAGTTGTAATCATTAAAATAATCAACATGGGTTTGGATCCAAGGCTCGAATAATCCTTCAAGTTCGTAAACGTGCCCACTATCGATCACTTTTTCCCGCAGGGGTTCAGCTTTCGAATTCCATGACAGCGAGATCATTTTCTTTTCGATAAAAAAGTTTTTTAGCATTTCAAAACTTGATAAGCCAAGGACGCGCCGCCGAGTTAATTCTTCGAAAGAAACAATTAACTGATCTGCTGTGAAGTTGTAGTTATCCCGAAGCTCATCGATTATTGATCCTAACTCTTCCAGTGAAAGGCGTTGATCTTGGACTAAATCCAGCGCCACTTGAAACGTGTTAGTGGTTGGCAAAGTGCGCCGCCCGAATTTTAAATAATACTCAGGGTCCGTATCCGTAGCTAAATTAATGTAAATTTTTTCTACGGGATCTTGCACTTCGATGGCAGACTGCAGTCGTAAAATTTCATCAATTTGTGCAAGTGTGACGCCGAAATCATTTAGTAAATCTGTTAGTTGGGTTTCGGTATGGCGGCGAGCGCAAATATCAGAAAATAAATTGTAAATAATGGCATCTGATTCCGAGTCATCACCAAAGCAAATCATTCGCACATTTGGATTCAACTGCTTACGTAGTTGCAACAGCGATTGGATTTTATAGCCAACTTGCTTTTTCAAAAACAATAATCGCTTTGGTGCAAGGTTTCGTAAATTATCTTTGTAAAACATTCCAATGGGTTTAATATCATCCAATAAAAACTTTTCATAAATTTTTGATTCCATTTGCGGCGGCGAAGCCGAGACAAAAAATATGGGTAGTGTGGGCTCATTAAAATTTATTTTTCGAAAACGTCCCAAACTTCGGATTAGACTTTGCGTACCTGGCACATTTTTCTTAGTGAATGCTTTTTCAAAAATTGTTCTAAAAAGCCCCCCCAAAGAATCAATTGATGAGTCTAAATAAGTCTTATCCAAGTCCCATACATAAACCTCTGAGCTGCTTTTTATTTGAGCTTCAGTATCATATTCGAAATGAACTACGTCTAACGTCGTTGTCGAGCGCTGTTTCCAATGAGTCATAGAATAATCCTATGTTATAAAGCCTAGGTTTGCCAAAAGAAAGAAAATGAACTAGCTAAAAGGAATGGAAAACACTTTTAAATTATGGGCTGCAGAAAAAAAAGTGAAGGATTCTGATCTGGTTTTTGCCAAAGCTTTAAAAACAGCGGCCCAGCAGGATTTATTTTTTCAATTGGCCGGACATCTTGCTAGCCTGCGGCCTTCTTTCAGCGAAGGCCTTACGGTTTTAGAACTTATTACTGAGCTTATTTTAATTAATCCCGCAACCGATTTAAAAGCCCACGCAAGTAGCCTAGCCACTTGGACGCAGCACTTGAAACAATTGCGCTACCCGATGGCTACAATCTTAGATGCGGCGACGAAAGCCAAGCTTGAGGCTTTACCGTGGCCTCAGGGCAGCAAAGTTAAATTTGAGCGGCGGGGTGACCGCGCCGGAGTAGAAATTAAATTTTTTGTTAGCTCAAGTGTCGATATTACAAAACTTCAGGCTTCGCTAGAGCGGGTGCAAACTGGGCTTGCCAAATGAGTTTACGACCTGAATTTGATGCCATTATCATCCATCCCAGTAGTCGTGACTCTGAAGTGGCCGAGCGAGTTCGGTCACTGTATCCGGCCTCGATTATTACCGAGGCCGATTCTGAAACAGAAACTAGTGCTCGAACGGCAATGACCGCTGAAGAGTTTGAAAAATCAAAGCGGTCGTTACTGCTAACTACTTTTAAGGGACAATTTTTTAAACGCTGCCCTGGTGCTACTCAAAAAAAATCTTTAACGTGTTGTAATTATCATGTTTTAAATTTAGGTAGCCAGTGCAATATGAATTGCAGTTATTGTTACTTACAAAGTTATTTGAATTCTAAACAAACTAAAATTTTTACTAACATTGACTCTGCCTTGGCCGAACTTAAAAAAATGGCTGATCAATTTCCCGATCATGGGTTTCGTGTAGGTACGGGTGAAGTTATTGATTCTCTTTCATTAGACTGTATTACGAACTATTCAAAAAAATTAATTCAGTTCTTTAATATGTATCCAAAATGGAATTTAGAATTTAAGACAAAATCTGATTGTATCGATCAGTTCTTGGATGTTGCGCATGCCGGAAATACAATTGTCAGCTGGTCCGTAAATCCCCAGTACATTGTCACAAAAGAAGAGCATGGAACAGCTTCGTTATCGCAGCGCTTGCAGGCAGCCCGGCGGTGTCGCGATAAAGGATTTCAAGTTGCATTTCATATAGACCCAATGATTTGGCATCCTGAGTGGAAAGAAAACTACCAAGAATTAGCACAAAATATTCAAAAATTATTTACCGCAGACGAGGTGAATATCATTTCTTTAGGAGCACTTCGCTTTCAACCCGAGCAACGACATATGATGCGTGAGCGTTTTGGCATGAATTCGTTGGTGGTAGCTGCGGAAATGTTTGCAAGCGAAGGAAATAAACTACGCTACGATGCTGGTGTTCGCGCTGAAATGTTTCAATTTATGACTAAACTTTTTAAAGAAAACAGCAGCCATTGGAATATGTTTTTATGCATGGAAACTCCAGAAACGTGGATTGGTTCTTTCGATAAAATGCCAATGCAAATGCCTGAATTAAGATCGGTTTTTAAACCTTTACCGCAATTAACGTAATTTAATTAAAAAATGTAATACACTTCGACCCGCATATTTTTGTAAAACTTCGGTTGGTGCTTTCTTTTCTTTAAGACACGCCAAAAACATTGGACTGGTTTCCCACCCGCACTGCTGATTGGTTTTTTGTAGCACACAGTTTGGAATTTTAAAACAGGCATAGTATTCGCGGTATTCGCAAGTTGTCGCTATTCCATCTTCTTTATCTATAGGTTGATTCATGCAAATTTGCCCTGAGCAGCCCGTAATCATACATTTTTCATCGACGTGCTGGGCTGTAAAACCAAGAGAAGAAAAAGATAAAATAAATAATATCATAAAAGTTTTCATAAAATTATTTAAGACCGTGATTATGCTTTAGACAATGATACTTTTATTGTGATTTTTTAACGTTATTCGGATATAGGCTTAGTCCATCGTAGTTTGCAGAAGGTAATAAAAGATTTATTTTTCTAAATGTTTAGATTTATGTAAGGTCCTAACGCGCTTCAAATATTATTCAAAATCTTTAACTTTTAGGTTGGTCTTAGGAAATTCTATCCAGTCTTCATACATTGGAAACCCTTTGGGGCGTGGCTCTGTAAGTTCTTTGTATTTTAGAAATCCCGTCAAAGCACAAAGAAACGCTTCGAACGCATGATTGTTTTCAATCATTTGTTTCATATCTTGGTGATAAATAAAAGTAAGATTTTTGTCGTTCATCGCTTGTAAAAACTGCCTCCTTGAATCGTCGCCACCGAAGGCAGCACGATGATGGCGCAACTGAGACTTCATCAAATCCAACATACGACCTACTCTCCAAAGAGTAAGACTTGGATTCACTTCGATGCATTTCACCCGCTCATCCATACGTTTTTTTATGAATTGCGCCCTGGCCAATAGTGGAGCTGAATTAGAACCCATGGCATGATTTAAGACAAATGGTTCTTCCAGCTCCGTGGCTAAATACATTTCGACGCAACGTTGGGTGTAAGGAGTAAATATTTTTTTTGGTCTTTTATTCTTTAGTTTTTCGTCCGTGTATTTCCACATCCACTCGATATGGGCTTCATTGCAATTTTCATAACCTGGACACTTACGCAAGCACGTTAAACAACTTGGTAGTTTCCATGGCATATCAAAGGCGACGTATTCTAAAGTTTCTTTATTTTGATCGATCAAATCATGAATTTTTAAGTCTGCAGAAATTTTTTCTTCTGATTTTAGTTTTTCAAAAAGCCTGGATAAAAATATTTTTTTATTTTGCGGATAGTATTCTATCAAAGCAACGCAAGCCTTGTCAGATTTTCCACCAGCTAATGCGATACCTAAGAATCTTACGACATCATTGGTTTTGCTGAACTCGACGACATCAGCGGTTCTACCGGGCGGGCGCTTAGGCATTGAAACTTTTCGTTTTGACATACCTGCATCACCTTTTCGCGGTGTTCGGGCGGAACCCAAATTAAAACGCAGCCTCCACCACCCGCTCCACATATTTTAACGGCTAAAGCCCCTGCGGCTACAGAAATTTTTGCTAATTTTTCAATTTCTGGACTACTAAATGCGGGCGTAAGCTCTAATCGCGCTTCATACTCTTGGCGAAACAGACTCGGAAATTCAGACCAATTTTTTTGATAAATGGCAGAAGACATAAGGTTTGCCACATTTTTTATTTTTCTCAAGGCAGCAAGGACCTTAAGATCACCCTCAACAGCTGATTTCAAGACTTCGAAGTTATTTAGTCCGCTATGATGCGATTTTCCAGTGTAGACCAATAAAAAATGATCTGCTAGCGGAGTATTTGCAATCGAGGTTACTGTTTGCCGGACCGCATGAGCAGAGTATTCAATCAAACTTAAACCACCGGTGATGGCAGGAAAATAATCCTGCGTACCAGTTGGAGTTCTTAATATTTCAGCCTCAATGTTATGAGCTAGTTCCACAATACTAGAAACGTCCTCATGGATTTCAAGCCACTTGTTGAAGGCCTTTAGAATTGATACCACTAGGCTACTGCTGCCACCCAGACCGCCACCGATAGGACTTTGCGATGATGTTGAAAGAGTAAAGCCACCAGAAATCTTAAATTTTTCAATAACTTTTTGATAAAAGAATATTTTTGGATCCAAGGCTGCATAAAACGAATCGGAATTCTCGAACTGCCAATGCTGGTTTAAATCCTTGGAAATAATCGTAATGCCGCTATCAGGACTTGGAACTAATTCAACTTCGGTCCAAATATCGATGGCAAGATTGATTGTGGTACAACCGCCAACAAAACAAAAAAGAGGCCACATATCAAGCGTGCCACCTGCCAAGTCAACACGCGTAGGTGATTTTATAATAATTTTTTCATTTGCTTTCATTCGCAACGGGCTCTTTCTTATTAAAAATGCGATCCGGAGAAATAGAACTCAAAGTATTTTTTTCAATGGCAAATATCGTTAGGTTCTGATTAGAGCGAGCATAAAAATAATCCTTACCGATGCCTTTTTTTGTTAACTTTAATTCGGGCCCCCAGTTCAGCTGAAAGATTAAGTTGTCGCGGTCAGAGCTTAAAATTAACATATTTTTTCCAGTAAAAGGTGGCTGCGCCGTCTTTTTTATATCCGAATCTAGAAATTCTGAAATCTCTAAATCGTGAATTCGATTTAATAATTTAGCAAATTCTACAGAAGAAAATTCAGAACCGTCAGGCCCAGGTTTACTTGGTTTCCATCCCTCTTTTTCTTTGATAAATGAGAATTCAGAATCACCTATCTTCATAAAAATTTTCTTAACTTCGCTGACATTAAACTTCATGCTGGTAGTGCGGTCACGCAAACTATCTAAATTTAAATTTCCAAGAACTTCCCACCGTGAGGAATCTAGCCTTAATAAATTTGTGGGACGGTCGGTAACAGCATATATAGCATTTTCTTTTTCACTTTGGTTGACTGCCACAGACCAGTTTGCAGCAGCCGTTTGCAGCTGAATATTTACCGGTGCCTTTAATAATTTTTTTTCTTTTAATTCTAATGCTGATGGTTCGCCGTCTACCATATATTCAATTATCGAAGATTCAGCGATTTGCTTGATCATTTCCCGGCTCTTATTTTGATCAAGCTCAAAATCCGCATGGGCCGTACTAATCCACTTATTATCAATGCGCTTTAATTCAAACTTATCTTGTAAAGATTCGATTTTAGCCGCAATAACAGTTCCTAAAGCAGATCTGTACAATCTTTTTTCACGGTATGCCATTAACTTTTGATCCGCTTTACTTAACCAGATCGGAGCTGCCACTAGAATTCTATTTTCAGAATCGATACGTACAAAACAATTTCCTTCGAAGTTTTTTTGCGAGCCGACAAACACTTTTTTTGACTTGCCCAAGTTATTTTTAAAATTATAAATTGCGTAGGGTTTATCCAATCCAAATTCAGCTAATCTTAGTAAATCTGAAGTTGCAGCCTCTTTAGCAACAGCTAAGTACTTTTCTTTACTAAAAGCCTCGACTAAATCTTCAACTTGGTTGTTATCGGCAGAATCCTGAATGGGCTCAAGTATCGTCCAACCATCGACGTTTTTTTGCAATACAAATTTATTTTCATCCTTTTGAATTTCAATATAGTTTATTTGATTTTTATCAAAATTCAAAATTTGGGATAGAACTTCTGCTTTTTTACCTTCGTCCACATCTTTTTTAATATCAAAGAAATAAACCGAAAGACCCAATGTCAACGTCGCGCCAGCTAACAAAGCCGTTGTTTTAAATTTCATATATAACCCTTATCCGATCAAGCGTGTCGTCTTTTCATCCATAATCCCAAGCTGGCCAGCATAAACAGAAGTGGCAATGGCAAGAATAACCCAAGCACCATAAACTTAAAAAACTGGTTAAATTCTGGCGGAGATAATAGTAATTTGGTAATCCCGGGCTCTTTCGGAGAAACTGAAATTAAGTCTGTCTCTTTGGCTAATTCTGCAACTGAATTTAAAGCCAAATCGCGATTTAAATTCTGATACAATAATAAATTACTTAAAAAATCCACGTCACTAAATACAATTAAGCGAAATTCTTTTTCACTTTTATTGTATTTTCCCCGAATTTCGATTCCTAAATTAAAGGCTTGCGGTTGGCCGAAGTAATCTTTGCTATCAAGCTCTTTCAACGCCACAGAATTAGCTGGAGTCATAACTAAAACTTCGGCTTTCATGGTTTCAGGAGTTTTGGTAATAGATAAGGCGTTAGGCTGGCTAAAAACGGTCATTTGATTGGCGCCAAAAATCTTTGTAATCGGACTCTGCAGCGAATAATTAACCGCGACTGTTGGTGATTGTGCATTCACAACTTGCCCCATGGCCGTATTGTAGACATTAAAAACGTAAAATTTTTCCAGCTGCAGTCCCACTGAATTTAAAATACTTTGCAAACCCGCCGAATTTCGATTCTCTAAGGCAATAAATAAGGATCCGCCTTTTTCTAAGTAGGATTCTAAGGCTTTTACTTCAAAATTTTGAAAATTTTGTACCGGCCCCAAAATGACTGCAACTGCATTATCAATTGGTAAATTGGCTTCCGCAGCCAAAGACGTACTTTTTGTTAAATATGAATTTTTTTCCAGCATCTGCTTAAAGCTGCTTGCGCCAGTTTCATCTTTGTCTTGATTTGTGTTTCTTTCCGAGTGGCCTTCGATAAAGAAAATAGTTTTTTTCTGCGTGCGCGTCACTTTGATTAAGGCATTTGTTAAATCTTGTTCGGTCGTATTTTCAATTCTGTTTTTATTACCTTTATAACTCAGAAAAGCTTCGCCAGCCCCTTTAGTGGCCCCGAAATCTTCAGTCAGCTTGGCCTGATCATTCATTTCTACAAATTCAAATTGTATTTTAGCCGATTCATCTTGATAGCGCTTGATCAGCTCACGAAAGTTTTTCTTATTTTCATCAACACGGTCTGAGCCATTTTTATAAAAATATTTAATAATTAAATCGGTATCCAAAGAAGATAACAAATTTTTCGTCTGGTCTGACAATGTGTTAATTTTATTCCCAGAATAATCAAAAGTTTTGTAAAATTTTGCTCCCAAATAATTTATTATGACCAGAAAACTTAATACGATTAATATCAGCGCGCCCATATTAAGGCCTTGCTTGGTGGATTTCATAGTAAAAAAATCTTTTATTGTCAGACGGTCAATATAAAGCCAAAATGCCAATCCTAAAATTGCGGGCGCAAGCAAAGCCCACATGAAGGGCATCCAAACTTTAGTTGCAAAGTACAATCCACCTAAAGCGATAAAACAAAATAAACTGGCCCCTAAAGCCAAACGACTTTGACCTTTCATTGTTAGTCCCTCCAACGTGCAGATTCAACGACCCGCTCTGCAAGAAAACAAAACAAGAAAATAAGGCTAGCAAAAAATACCAAACCATTCGTACGAATTGTGCCTTCGATCATTCCTGTCAAATGAGTATTAAGTGAAATATGTTCAAATATTTTCTTAGCAAAGGGTCCATCAAATGATTCACTTAGTGAACCCACAAACCAAATACTTAGATTGAACATGATTGAAACAATAAATGCGATCAAGGGATTGTCTGTTAAGCTAGACGCTAACAAATCCATCGCCGCGTACACACCAGCAACTATAAATATGCCAAGCGCCGCTATCAAAGTCGGAGCCCATGCAAATTCAGCAACCCGTCGCGTGATGACCGGGTAAATCAAAGAGATCGCAACCAACGCAAAGATTGTTGTTAATGTTGCTAAAAATTTTCCTAAAATAATTGCGCCTGATGTAATGGGGGATGTTAATAACAAATCGAAAGTTCGCATTTTCTTTTCTTCTGATAGCAAACGCATTGATAAAGCCGGAATCAAAAACATTAGCATTAGATTTACAATAGATAAGTGGGGTAAAAAAACAGCGTAATGAATATTTTGCTGCTGACCAGCCGCGCCCAGTTGTAGCATTGGATTGCCTGCGGTAAAACTAAATTTTTCAAGACTCAGCGAAAACATAAGACTTAGAAGTAGCGTCATTAAAAAGGCGATAAAATAAAATAACGGGCTTAGAAAAAATGATCGTAGTTCTTTTTTGTAAATAACCAAAGCGCCCTTCATGTTGCATCCTTTAAATTCTGACCATACGTTAGTTTTAAAAATACATCCTCTAAATTGGCCCGTGAAGGCATCAGCTCCATTAAACCCGCACCCGAACGAATAACCTCAGCAGCAATTTTTTCTATTAATTCGTCATCTTCTTGCATGCGCACTTTGAAATGAGTGGCAGAAACAGTTTCAATTTCTAAGACGCCCTGCAAAGATTTTAATTGGGTAGTAAGATCACTCGATTTTCGTGTCTTAACTGTCACAAGCACAGAGCCTTTATTTAATTTCTCTAGTTGATCAATCGTATCCTGCGCGACGATCACGCCTTGATGTATTATTATTACTTTACTACATGTCGCTTGCACCTCGGGTAAGATGTGAGTCGATAAGATGATTGTGTAATCGCCTCGCAATTCCTTAATCAAATCCCGAATTTCAGCCACTTGCTTTGGATCCAGCCCAACAGTTGGCTCATCCAACACTAAAACTTCGGGATCTGAAACTAAGGCCTGAGCAATTCCTACCCGCTGTTTAAAACCTTTCGACAAATTTTGTATCAACCGGTGTTTCACGTCCACCAACTGCGTTTTTGCTAAAGCTCGCTCGACCAAAGATTTTATTTTACTAGATTCGACTTGTTTTAATTTGGCGACAAAAGTTAAATATTCCGTCACTTTCATGTCGACGTACAATGGTGGTATCTCGGGTAAATAGCCGATGCGCTTTTTTACCTCTAGCGGATTTTCAAAAACATCATAGCCACAAATTTTTGCGATGCCCGAGCTGGGGGCCATGAAACCTGTGATGATTTTCATCGTTGTCGATTTTCCAGCACCGTTGGGGCCTAGAAAGCCAACAACTTCACCCTGAGCAATTTTAAAGGTAAGCTTATCAATAGCTTTTCGTTCGCCATAGTTCTTACATAACTGATCTACTTCAATCATACGACAGCACTCCGTTGTTCTCGCTATTGAATTAACTAACCATCAGTCTATTAAAAATTTACAAAGCAATCAAGATTTCGCGAGCCTCGTGATATGTGACGCGCCCCAACTTATCACCTTTAATCGGTCGTACATGACGACATTCGACGTAGACCACGGCCATTTTTAATCCCACGGTTGATTTTTTTTCTTTTATGCTTTCACGAACAAGCCATTCACCAACTTTTGTTATTTGGCTTTGCGAAACTGATTGAGCTTTTTGCCGGTGAATAATGGCGTAGGCACTCGGATAATCCTTTAAATGAATCCAGTAATCCCAAGCTTTCGCTTTTCGCAAAAGATCGCTATTATCCTTTGCTGATTTTCCCATGTAGCAGGTCAATGGTGCTTTGTCGTGCTCTAGAACTAATTTTCGATAGCGACCCTCGACGGCACGAGGCGCGTTCTTATTTTGCTGCCGCTGCTGTTGTGCTAATAAAAAGTTTTCAAAGACTTGCTGAGAATTATCCAGCAAGTTATGCGTATCCTGCTGTAAAACGGCTAATCTTTTTCTGGCTCCGACCGCTTTTATTTTACCTGCTTTGGCCTTTGTAAAACATAGTTGAATATTTTGAGATGTCGACAAACTAAAATTCAAGTGCTGGTTCCATTCAGGCTTTAATTCTTTGAAGCCATAAATTTTCAGATGTTCGCCAATTTCATTCCACGGAAAATACAAATAATCATCTATTTGTTGCAATATCCCTTCGATAGCTTTTTTCTTTTTTGCCAAGTCTTTCTCGCGCTGCGCTTTCCACTTTTCGAAAGGCCCATTGGCATCTGGCGCTTTTCCAGCAGGTGCTTTTTGATGGATTCCTCGTCTTTGAAGCCAGGCGTCTGCGATAAAATGTATTGATCTGATTTCTTCTGCTTCGAAGACGGTATTGGGTGGTGCGGAAATTTGTTCGCTGAGATCTTTTTGCGGGTACCATGAGATGGATTTCTTTTCGTAAGACATCAGCAGATTTGTATTTTTAGGAATCATGCGGAAATGAATAGTAGTTCGATTATCTTCTGGACCCAGCGCAATTTCTACAACACGGCCAAAGTTTTCTAACAGTTGAATCTGGCCAAGCATTTGATTTTTAGCATGGGAATTTAAAAATAATCCTACGGGTTTCACTTTTTTTAGCTTGGGCCATGGATTTTTCATGAATAAGCCGACAAATGGAAACTGTAGATCTAAATCAAAGACTAAATAAGCTAAGCGAGGTTCTTTGATGAAGCGATAAAAGGCAAAAACCACCCCATCCTCAGTAGTTTGAATTTCTTGAAGCTGAGCGCCGAGCAGCTCCTCGCTAAAATACTCGACCATTGTCTTAAGTTCGCTAAAACTAGGCGTTTTCACAGTTTAGAGATTAACTGAATGCGCCGAAAAAATCGATATGAAAACACAAATTGCGCAGATTATGGATATTGAACTAAATTCTCCCCGATTACATGATGAAACCAGCCAAGAACTTATTCAACGCGTGTGTTTTTTGTATGTTCGCGAGCTTGAAAAAAATAATGCCTATTCGATAAAAAAATTTGAAGCCTCAGTTATCGAGGAAATTGAACAAGAAGTTATTGAAGTGTATAGAATAAAAACCTACGGATTCCATAGCTTAGCCCAGTACCGCCAAGTTCGCCTTAACGGAAAAGTAAGTTAAGACTTAGAAACTCCATCACGCAATCATTTGAATGTTGATGTTGTAAGATTAGTGAAACATCGAATAAAGCTATAAGCATGTTTAAAAAAATGGATTAAGGCCTGTGTCTAGTTTATAACTGGATTTTCTTGAATCAATTTTTTTTAACAACTGCAAAATACATCGGACCGAAGCCACAGACATCAGGTAATATTTGATAACCGAATTCTGTAGTTTCAATAAAATCATACTCGTTTAAAAATTCGGGCCGCAGTATTTCAACGTTTCTTTTTTTTATAAGTTTTGCAACCACCCCATCATTTTCAAGTGGCGAAAGCGAACAGGTAGAATACACAATACGACCACCCGTCTTAACACTCAACCATGCTGACGAAAGCAGTGAGAACTGGCGAATCGCCAAATTTTTTGTTCGCTTTTCAGACCAAAGTGCCAGCTCGGTGGGATTTTCAAGTAAATGTCTTTCGCCCGAGCACGGCACATCGGCCAGAACACGGTCGTAGAATTCAGGTTGACGTAGTCCGTACTGATTGCCATCCAGCCCCTTAACATGAATAAAAAGTCGTCGGTCTTTTGGAATATATTCTGTCAACACCCGAAGTAATCGCGCCCGACGTCCTTCAGACATTTCGTTTGTAATGAGTTCTCCGCTAACCGACTGCCATTGACCACCAGTAAAACTCATTGCTTCAGCCAGCACTAAACTTTTCCCGCCTGGTGCCGCACACATATCTAAAACTTTATCGGATGAATTAACCTCAAGCGCTTTGGCTGCAATTTCACTCGCAGGATCCATTGCATAATGCTGAGAAAGTCCTGCAGCTTCTGAATAAAATAAATTGAGCCGTTCGAGTTGTTTATTTTTTTCTGCCAGCGCCGATTTGATATTTTTCCACCGACCTTTGTAAATTTTTAGAAAATAATCATCAAAATTTTTATTCATTTGGGAATTCGCAAATAAATTCTGCGCCCTTTCCCGATACTGAGTTCACAGAAACTGTACCTTGGTGATTTATCATATGATGTTTCACTAAAGCTAAACCTAGGCCACTGCCGCCTTGATCTCGCCCGCGACCTTTATCGATCCTGTAAAACCTTTCGAATATTCGGTCTTGGTGCTCTTTGGCAATTCCAATTCCAAAGTCTTTTATCTTAAGTAATGTGTAATTTCCCTGTTGCTGCCAAATGATCTCGATTGCTTCTTCATCACCAGAATATTTAATGGCATTAACTAAAAGATTTCTCAAGATCTGAAGAACGGCATCGTGGTTTGCTTGAACAGTCCTAGCATTAATTTGCACACTTATTTTTTTATTCTTTAGTTGGCGGATTTTTTCTAACTCGATTAACATTTCTTCAGTGACCTCTAAAGTACTTAGTGGCTGCTTTTGCTGAGATGCATTCAAATCTAGCTTAGATAAACTCAAAAGGTCATCCATCAGCTCGGTCATACTTTCGCTGCTGGACAGAATAGGCTGGACAAGCTCAAGTAATTCGGGATTTTTTTCACTACTAATACGCTTTAGCAGCAAACCCGCATAGCCCTTGATAACCGTTAACGGTGTTCGAAGTTCATGGGAAGCATTTGCTACAAAATCAATTTTCATTTTTTCAGTTTTTCTAATTTCAGATAAATCATAAAATACTCCAAGACACCAAGTTTCATTTTCTAAACGGGACGGAAGCGGCGTAACGAATAGCTGCATATCGTCCGTTTCGTTTTTTTGGCTTGCATTCGCTGTAAAGGTCGCCTTAAAAGTTTTTATAATCTGGGGATCACGAATTACATCTTGCAAGAAATAATTACCAATACTTTTAATCGGTGCCCACCGAAAGTGATTTAAGAAAGAGGCATTAAATGAAATTATCTTAAGATTTTGGTCCACAGTGACGATGGCCTCTTTCAATCCCGAGAATACCGTTTCATAACCGTTACGCTCTTCCAAAGATTGTTTTTTTAATCGCAAATACTTTTTTCTTAAGCCTAAGGCTGCGCGCTCAAGATCTGCAAAATCTTCGTCGGCTCGGTCCAGAACATTATTTATTTTCGCAAAGTCAGCTTCTTCAGCTTTCATCAGCTGAATCATTTGTTGGGTTTGCGTTCCGATGACAAAACGAAAACGTAAATAACTTAAAATATAGGTTACAAATCCGACTAAAATGACAGCTGAAACCCAGATTAAAATCATCATGATTTATAATCCAACTGTGATTCAAAATTTTCTTTAATCTCATTTTTTGAAATGTGAATTCGGTATCCAACACCACGGATAGTTTCAATATGGTCGGGCCATGCTGATAACTTTTTTCTTAAAGTAAATACGTGAGTATCCACTGTGCGACCAGTGACTGTGACCTCGTCACCTTGGACCAAACCAATCAACTGGTTTCGGGTCAGAACTTGGCCCCCAGCCTTGATTAAAGCTGCCATTAATTTAAATTCCGAAGGCGTCAGATAAATTTCTTCGTCTTTTACTAGCACACGGTAGTTACTGAAATCGATCGTTAAATGATCTAAAGTAATCACGTTAGATTCATTTTTATTTTTTGAAGCGGCCTGGATTAATGACTTTTCATACTCACTTCGACGTAGCAAATTTCGGACGCGTGCTACTAATTCAAGGGCATCAAAAGGTTTTGTAACATAGTCATCGGCGCCAGTTTCGATCGCAGTGACAATCGAATCAGTATCTGCCCTTGCCGTTAACATTAATATTTTGGTATTAATTTTTTCGTCACGCATTTTCTTAACAAGCTCGATCCCTTGCATTTGTGGCAACATCCAATCCAGTAAGCAAATGGCAAAATCTTCTGACTGCAACTTTTTCCAACCAGTTTCGGCATCATTAACGACTTCAACCTTTAGCCCTAACTCAGACAAATGAATTCGAAGTAATTCAGCGATAGCGACGTCGTCTTCAATAATAAGAGCTTGGGCCACCATATTTTTCACTTTATATAACCTGATGACGAATATCTTTACCGGTTAAGGCAAAAATAACATCTTCAGCAATGTTCGTCGAATGATCGCCTAACCGTTCAAGATTTCTAGCAATCAAGATTAAGTCTAAAAGATTTTCCACTTGATCTGGCTGAGTTTTCATCCGTGCAATTGAATCAATAACTACTTTGTTTTTCAGGCGGTCGATTTCATCATCCATCACCAATACATCTTTGGCCATAGCGGAATTCATCTGGACAAAGCTGTCCAAAGCAGCTTTCACCATATTTTTTACGGTAGCTGCCATCACTTCGGTATCTTGAAAAGATATGTGATTTGTCCGCGCCAAGACGTCTTTGCCAATGTAGGCGATATTCACGCACTGATCGCCCATGCGCTCTAAATCTGTATTGATCTTAATGATTGATAAAATAAAACGAAGGTCCTTCGCGACAGGTCCTTGTTTCGCTAAAACTTCCAGACAGGCGTTATCAATTTTTATTTGTAAATCGTTGATAAGCTCTTCGGTTTTATGGACACTTAAAAATTGCTGCAAGTCGCGTCTAGCAATTCCATGCAAAACCAATTGCAATGCTTTCTCAACCTGCCCGCCCATTTCAACAGTTAGGTTTTTTAAATCCTCGAGTTGTGAATCAATAGTTCGTTCCATTTATCCTACTTTCTGGGCTAGCTTAGCTTCTTTCTTGACCCATGTCTTCTTTCAACGCAAAAAGTAGAGGTGGAAATTTCTCCGCAGAACGAGTAGCCGAATCATGCGAATTTCATCTATAGACATCGGATCGAACGCCATTCGTCAGCTGATTGTCGAAGTGGATGCTAATGGCGTGTGGACTGTCCTGAAAAAACATCGCGAACCGATTCGCCTTGGGCATGATGTATTTAGCTACAGAAAAATTACCGAGCCTACTGAAAAACGCCTTGTATTCGCATTTAAGCGAATGGCACGCCTAACTAAAAAATTTAAGGTGAATAAAAGTCTAGTTCTAGCAACCAGCGCCTTTCGCGATGCTCGAAATAAATCAGCAATTATAGCGAAAATCCAGCAGCTATCCGGAGTAAAAATCGAAATTATCTCGGGTCAAAAAGAGGCTAAACTAATTCGTCAGGCGGTACAAAATAATATTTGTATAAACAATGAGCACTGTCTGTTGATTGATATTGGTGGTGGCAGCGTGGAGCTGACTCATTTACAAAATAATAAAATTTTCTTCTGCCAAAGTTTTAAATGGGGAATGGTGCGAACAATTACGGATGCTATGCTTGAGCATAAATCTCCGCGCCTAATTTTGAAAGAGCATTTAAAAAAAGCCAACAAAGACTTACCTAAAAGAGCTTTTGATTTAGCAATAGGTACTGGCGGAAATTTGGATGCCATTGGGCGGTTAAAATTAACATTGCTAAAACGGGGCCCCAATACTTTGGTGACAATCGCTGAGTTGAAATTAATTTATAAAAAATTATTAAAGATAAAACCTGCAGAACGCGCAAAAAAATTAGATTTAAAACCGGACCGCGTGGATGTTATTGAGCCTGCCATTTTCCTGACATTGCAACTTATGAAAAAATACAAAATCAGTAAGCTAAAAATTCCGTGCGTGGGCTTAAAAGAAGGCGCTATCTATTCTCAGCTTTTGGCAAATCATCCTCATTAAACAATTGCTGGGATTTCGCCAACTTCATTAATTCTTCTTGCACAGGTGCCGTCACATTTTCTGCATGCTTCGCCTTTTTTTCGTAACTGGCATCGGATTTCATGATCCATGTTTGTTGAGTGTCATTCCAGTACAACTGCAAGACAGTCCATAATTTTTCTTTCAAGGTGCGGTCGTAAATTGGGCATAAAGCCTCAACTCGAGCGTGTAAATTACGATACATCCAATCCGCAGAACCAATGAAGAAATCACCATCTACAGGATTTTCTTGGCCATTACGGAAATAAAATATACGGGAATGCTCTAGGAATCGCCCAACCGTCGACTGCACTTCAATGGTTTCGCTGACACCTTTGACATGGGTTTTAATACAACAAAAGCCGCGTACAATAAGCTGGATCGGAACTAAATTCTGACTGGCCTCATACAAGGCCAACGAAATATCATTTTCTTCCATGTTGTTAAATTTCGCCATAATTAAACTTGGTTTTTTTGCTTTGGCATGATCGATTTCGCGCTGAATAAGTTCTTTCATTTTTTGAAACATATTCACCGGAGCTAAAATTAAATGTTGGTAGTCTTGCTTCAAAGACTTGCCAGTTAAGTAATTAAAAAATTCTACCAGTTCTGACGTGATACGCTCATCACAGGTTAATAATCCCATATCCGTATAAAATCGTGCGGTCGTTACATTGTAATTGCCAGTACCGATATGTGCGTAACAGCGAACGCGGTCTGACTCTTTACGCACGACCAAGGCTGTTTTTGCGTGGGTTTTTAAACCCACTACACCATACACCACGTGCACGCCCGCATTTTCTAACTCTTGCGCCCAATAGATATTTCGTTCTTCGTCAAACCTTGCTTTAAGTTCAATTAAGCACACGACTTGCTTTCCGTATTCGGCGGCGTTAATTAAGGCCTTAATAAAAGGGCTGTTGTCGCCAGTGCGATACAACGTCATTTTAATGGCTAGCACATCGGGATCTTCAGAAGCATCGCAAATAAACTTTTCAACACTGGCCGAAAAACTTTCAAATGGATGATGCATTAAAATATCATTTTTCTTGATGGCACCAAAAATAGTAAAATTTGGATCGCTAAGCCCTACAGGGACCACCGGCGACCACGAATGGTATTTATGTTTTGGCCAATTAAGTAACGCAGCCAATGCCGAATAATCGACAAGATCAAAGTGCGTTAGCATCGGAAAAACATCTTCTTCTTTGACCTCTAGCTGCGCCATTAAAAATTCTTTTAACCATGGCAGAGTGCATTCGTCCACTTCAAGCCTTACTATTTCAGCGAAGCGACGTTGTCGTAATTCTTCTTCAATCATTGCTAGCAGGTCTTCAATATCATCTTCTTCGCGGTCTGAATCTGCGTTTCTTGTCACACGAAACACGATATGACCTTTGACCACCATTTCAGGAAATAACTCAGGTAAAAAAGCTTTTATGATTTGAACCAAGTGGATGCATTTGGCAATATGATTTTTTTCTTTCGTGTTCGGAATTTGCACCCACTGTGGAAGAACACTTGGAATTTTTACGCGCGCAAATAAAACATCTTCTGTTGTTGTCGGGTGCAGTAATGCAACTCCTAACGAGGTCGAAAGATTAGAAATAAAGGGAAACGGATGACCGGGATCTACCGACAACGGCGTTAAAACTGGAAAAATATTTTGCGAAAAATAATTTTTAATCCATTTTTTTTCGCTGTCTGCCAAATCATTGTATTGAACGATATGACAGCCTTCAGTTTTCAAATCGCTATTGATTTTCTTTATCAACTCATCTTGTTTTTTTAACATTGGCTGCAAGCGGCGCGTGATCATCGCCAACTGCATTTCGGGAGTTTGTCCATCCGAAGATTTTGCTGAGATTCCGTAGGCCACATGACGTTTTAGGCCGCCGACCCTCTTCATAAAAAACTCATCCAGATTGGTACTTGAAATAGATAGAAAACGAAGGCGCTCTAGCAGCGGGTTTTTGACGTCCTCGGCTTCAGCTAACACACGCAAATTGAAATTAAGCCATCCTAATTCGCGGTTATTAAATATAAGCGCCGATGAACGCGGATGTTCGATGATTGTATTTTTCTTTCGGCGAGGTTTGGCTGCTTTATTTTCTTTGCCCGATGTTTTAGTTTTTGCAGGCATGATCGGGCTCTCTGTAATCGTCAAATTCAGGTTGGCAAACGTGATACTCGGTCATCACCCAATTTACACCTTTAAATTTTTTAACAAAATTTGTCATAGCTGGTTTAAACATCGGTACATGCCAAAACTTAAATCTCAGTTGCTCAAGGGCTTGGTTTACTGATTTTTTCATATACGTTAGCTGATATAAAGCGGCAATCATTCCTGTTCGATCTGCTCCAACTCGGCAATGAATTAACATGGGATACTGACCATGGTCAAATTGGTGAAAAATTTCCTTTAGATCGACTTCATTTGGATAATATTCATCGCGAAGTGCTACTGGAATAAAAGCAATCTTTAACTTCTCAAGAGTTTCGGATTCAGTTTCATAATACATTGTGCGCCCAGGCGATCCGCGCAAACTGATCACCGTTTTGATATGGTATTTCTCGACGACCTCTTTAAGTTCCTCTGTCGAAAGTTGCGCCGACCGATAAAGTCGTCCGTCCTCAACCACGTAGAAATTTTTTGAAATTCGAAACGTACTTGCATAATAAATATAGTAAGCAAATGCGATAAAGAGCACTAGGCCTAATGCTAACTTTTTTTTAATGCTGACCGAAGCTTTCATAACGGCATAGTATATGCGCGATCTGGCGACTTACACAAGTCAAGATCGGGTCAGCACCGTCCATAAATGAGACATTTCCATAAACCACCAGCAGCAAAAATTTTAAAGAAGCCTAGGTCTAAGCAAAAAAAAGCCGATACCTAAGCATGAGTCAGTCACTAGCCAAATATCATGGCAGAGCTCCGCGGTATGTTTTGAATACTGAGGACGATAATTTAATCAGGCTTTCCGGCTCTGAACGTTGGCCTTGGGAAGAAAAAACAGAAATTCGCAATATCTCTCTGACGGGATTATCATTTTTAGCTTCAATGGACCTTTCGCCTTTAATTGGCGAAATTATAAAAATCCAATTCACCGTGCCAACTGGAAAACAAATGGCCTGTTATGCAATTGTCATTCGAATAGATCAAGAAAATGATTTCGATAATTTAATTGCCGTGCACTTTTATAAACTGGATCGCTTGCAAAGAATTAATTTATTGCAGGGACTGTCCGGTAAAAATATTGTCACGAAAAAAACTGAAATCAGCTCAGGATCTAAATGGCTTGCGGCTATTGGCCTTGTGATGACCATGATCTGCTGGCTGACTCTTATGAAAATTTACTTCTTAAAATAATTAATTTTTTACCGGACAGAACGGTAAACCCCGGGGCATTACACAACCGGCATCGCTTGTTAGAGGTTCGCTAATCTCATCGCCAACTGCATTGCTAAATCCATTCGACCAGTACACTCCATATTGACTTTTACCAACAGCTAGTCCAATGCCAATGCTTTGAT
>JAYUWH010000066.1:0-5210 GCA_043753645.1 Bdellovibrionales bacterium | reverse complement strand
AAATTTTTATTTTCTGCTGACTTCTGGACATAATCGGAATCGCTGCAAGGCCGACCACGCCGATAACTATCAGCACCAAAGCCACACTCATCCCACTTTGATTTAAAGGCATGCAGGTGCGCATGAAAGGCCTCCAGATGTTGGATCAAAACCAGTGGCAACTTCACTAGAAGAACACGTTCCTGGATAGGGCTTACCGCAGATGACTGCGCCCGTAGGGCCAAAACCTAAAGGATAAGTTGCGCCAGCACCCGCCGTGTTTGCAGGGTCGCAGTACGAAGCAAGGGCTCCGATTGTGCAAGTGCTACCCACCAACGTGCCGCCCATCGCAGTGCAAACTTCATTTAAAGAATCTAGTTTTGGGTCTTTGTACACAACAAGGTCGTAAGAACTAAGCGCTTGAAGGCCGGCGCCGGCTTCGTTAATTTGAAATTTGATAGTAATTTTTGGCTGGGCATGACGACAATTGGCATCATCGCACAGGGCGACCCAATTCAACTGAATTCCCACCGGACATGACGAGTTCCCATTAACGGAATCAAAGGTCGTACAAAAATCACCCTTGTTCGTCATCCCGAAAGAGCCAGGGGCCCCGTCATAAACAACGGAATCCACCGGAAGTTTAAATGTTTGTGTCGTCGAAATTGCAGAACATGAAGTACCATTTGCAAAACAATCCATCGCCGGATTATTTTGCACTATAGAATTCCAGCCAATTTGCGAACGAATTATACCCTGAAATTCCATACGTCTAGCAACAATCCAGAACTGTCGCTCTGAGCCTGAATCTATTTTTGCTGAACCTGCAAAAATAGCTGAGGTGCCCAGAACCAACAAGCCAGAAATGCCCGTGGCAACAATGACTTCGACCAAAGAAAATCCAGCCTCAGGAACCTTTTGTCGGCAAGTACTTAAGGACCAAAGTGCTTTAATCTGAGAAAAGCACAGATTAAAGAAGCGGCCTAATTCGATGTACACGAAGTCTTTTCCCACATCTTAGTATAGGCCTAATATCTTAGTATTTAAAACGATTTTTGGTAAAAACCATACTTAAGGTGCGCTCTTGCCGTGACCAATGTGAAACGAAGTGTCCCCATTTTTATAGGTATTTCATTTGACTGACCTTTAGTCGAACCGCCAGCTTATAAACATCTTCAAAGTTGCCTAATTTAACAAAATATTTCCGTATCGTTTATTTCTCAGAACAAAACAAAGCTCCGAATTTGTAGATACAGTTGTGGTAGGGGAAATATGAAACTGTATCAATTTCAGATTAAAAAGACAGTGGCCAGTTTAGTAATACTTGCCACTGTCTTTCTTATCGTGACGGCATTTCAGAACTGCAACGAGGTCCGCATTTCCGGACACCAAGGATCATCGACTGATCTACTTTCTGGAGCTGTTATCGCCAAATGTCACACTTTCGGTGTTTTAAAATAAGAATCAAACTCAAGTCATATATCACAAGGCATTGTTCATAAAATCATTATAAAATCGAACGTACGGGTCTTTGAGTTTGGCAGAATCTCTTGCGCCGATCCAGTTTTCGGAAGCGGAGTTGAAGGATTGCCATAAAAAGGGTATCACAACTTTTATCTTAGCTTCGGATTTTATAAAATTTTTGTATAGTTTTAGTTGTTGTAAGTGTTCATCCTCTTTTTTTGGGTTGTTGGCTTCATAGCCTGCGGGCGGCACGGCCATCAAAAAGCGCTCGTGATGATCTGCATCTTCTAATTTTTTTATCTCTGCTTTTAATTGCTGGTAGTAGCCCGGAATTGAATTTTTCCCACACCAGATAAAGCTATTATAACAATCCATACCGAACCAATCAAAGCTTGGCGGTAGCCGGTAACCGTTGTTCATTTCAGTGACCGAAAAAATTACAGCAAGTGGCATTTTTGGATATCGAGCTTTAAAAAAACTTCCGATAGTTTCTAAGTAGGAATACATATCATCAAGGCTAACTTGCTTTTTTGCTGCATTCAAAAATGGTTCATCTAATATATAGTTTGCAATAATCACATCTTGATATTGATCCATGATCCCTAGCACCGAAGCTAAGCGCTGTTGCCAGTTGGGATAAAGGCGAAATTGACCATCGAAGTAATACCACGAAAAAGAAACCATAGCTTTCATTCCAACTTCGCGGCATTTATCTAATTTGTTTTTCATATCCCCAGAAGCAATAAAGACGAAATTGGATTTGTCTTTTAATTCATCGATGGAACTAGTCACTCCGACCCCATCCATCTGACTTGCAAAGTAGCCAAAATATTTTTCCTCTGCAGTCCGTTGGACGGGTGTTAAATCGGCCGCTGCTGGCGAAAAGAAATTAAGTCCTTGGTCACAAGAGCTTATAAAAAAGATAAATACTAAGAAAAATATTTTCACTAGATCTACCCGTTAACAACCCGGTAAAACTGTTGGCATGACACAGCCTGCGTCAGTGGTCAGTGGTTCTGCAATTTCATCTGACGAACCTGGGCCAAAGTTGTTTGACCAATACGATCCGTATTGGCCGCCACCCGTAACATTTCCTATTCCGATCGAGCTATGACTGCCTAGCATATTTGAATTGTGGCCAGGTGAATTTCTCCACTGGCAAAAAGTACCTTCGGCTGACGTATTTCCAGCCGCGATATTTTCAGCCCACGCGCCATATCCGAAATCCGCTGCGCGCGCTGAAAATCCACGACCATTCGGTTCGGTGTGCGAAAAATAATTTTTATTAATCATATCCTGCGCATGCCAACGAGTCGAAAGGACCCCAGCTTTGGAAACCGACAAGGCCAAAAAATTTTGACTCCGACGATAAATATTTAAAAAGTAAACAAAGCGCGCTTCTTCGCACGACAACTTAAAATCGGTGATTGTGCCACTTGGGGTTTGCCCGCCCCCCCCAGCAAGTGTTTTTTCCGCAGAAGGTAAATCAGTCGTGTGAGTTACTCCACAAGAAGTTAAAGCAATTAAGAACACAAGTTTGACAAGCTTTTTCATAGCAAAATAATCGGACTATTTAGGCTTTGGCTTTAGTCTATGAAATACTGTCAAAACCGTCGACAGTTTCGCTAAAAAAGTTAAGGACTGCGAGCTGCAGTCCTTAACAAAGATGCCGTCACCTTACTGTAAGCTTTATTTCGACAACTGAGTTTTTAGCTAGGCGTAAACTTTGGTTAATGTTTTCTTTTTAAAATATTAGATTTTAAAAAAAAATAAATTCAGAGTCGTCAAATGAAGAGACAATAAAATCGCAATCTCAGCTGCCTACTACTTAAAAAAAGTTCATGGCAAAATATATTTACTGTTTGGTCTTTTAATTCCAACCACTTTCATGATAAGCTACGCCCTTAGAGATCAAATTATAACAGCCCCCATTTAATTAACTTCGGAGCTAATTATGAAACCTGTTCTTTTTTATTTACTTACATCTTTGCTTTTTTCTTTAACGGCTTATGCTGCAATTACGGTTTCAGTACCGCCAAAATATTTTGGCATTTTTGGTTCTGCCAAAAGCGAAGTTGGTACCGGAAATTATATTACCGCTGTTTCAAAAATTTCAAATTTTGTCCACATCCGCGAAACCGATCAGACCGTCCTTTTGCAAAAAATGCTGCAAGCCCAGCAGGCTAATTTGTTTATACTAATGGATGTGCAGCTTTACGCCCGCCCGTGGCAATCTGAAGAATTACATGCCGATTGGAAACTAAGAATCTCTAAACTTTTAGAATTACTAGCGCCGTACAAAGCAAATATTTTTGGTTTTTTATGTGTATGACAAACCTTTTTGGAACAATTCGCAACTTGGTTACAACCATCTGACTGATAAGCAAATTCAAGAAAATTTGAATTCCCTTGCCCTTTATTTAAAGCAGCTATGGCCGACTAAAAAAACAGCTCTTACTTTTTGCCTACAAAGAGCTGGCAAAAAATTTGCTAATACCTAAACAAGTTGATTGGATTGGTTTTAATTGTTATGCCGCGTATGGCGACGACTGCTCAGATCAGAAAATTCAAAATTATTTTCACTTTTTGATTCAAGAAAAAGCCAAGTCTCAGAAATTAATGATTACGCTTGATGCCTGCTGCAAAAGTCGACCAACGTGGCATGAGATGCCTGCCAATTCTTAGATCGCTATACATCAGACAAATACATTATTTCGTTGCAAGAAATTGCAGACGGCTTGAAAATCCTTTGCGCATCACCCGAAATAGAAATTTTAAATCTGCTAAGGCAGAAAGCTTTTTAATATTTGATCGGTAACGGTGACTTCCACGCAAAAAAACATCAGCTTGCTTCAGGTTGATAGAAATGCAGCCAGCCAACTTTAACCAGCTTACGACATAGTTTGTACTACACTTCATGGCGACCTCAGAATGGCACTACTTGTGGATGGAAAAAAAAATTAAAATCTTAAGCGTAAAAATTTCATTGAGTTTGTTAGCAGATGCAATATTCCGTCTGCTGCCATTGAATCAGTGTTGGATCGTTTAGTCAAAAATTTTTCTAAATCAAACGAGCTTATTTTTTAAGTACCGACTGCGCAGAAAAAAAAGAACTACCACTACGCCTCGGCGCTTGGTCGGGAAGAGCCTCAAATAGCCGCGAAGTTGATTTTTTTATTGATGACATTCGTTGCTTGCCCGCGTGGTAATTTTTGCAAAATTTTATCTAGCACGTGAAATTTTGTATGAAAAAATATTCTACGTTTTTTGTAATGGTGAAAGCTTCTGTCGGTTAATCCACATAATAGCCAAACCATTCGATAAGCGCTTGACCATGACCCGATGTAGTTTTTACGTTTATATACCAAATACCAGTCGTTAAATTTAACATTTCATGACCACTTTCATCGGAACGCCCTGGATCGTTAACTGCCACATAGATGTTTCCGGTTGCAGTTCCTGTCCCAAAACGCCCAGTTGTTGGATAGGAACTGTAATCACACTTTGACTTAGAAATCGCTCCTATTCGCAAACTAGGCGAACCTTGCTCACCGTACGAAAGAGCTGGTAATCGCCAAATTGGTAGTCCACGTGTCGTGTCCGCTGCGCGAACGTTCAATTTTACAATGTATTGCGCACCTACATAACCCATATCCTGATAAATGTAGGGAACAACTGGCGTAGTCATATAACTCCATCCACCAGTAACCCATCTTTGATGAATTTTAGAAATTTCCATTTCCGTATTCGACGCGCGCTCCGGACAA
>JAYUWH010000065.1:0-15711 GCA_043753645.1 Bdellovibrionales bacterium | reverse complement strand
GTCGGTAGCCACTGGTGGTAGCGGCGGTGCCACAGATGGACATGCATTCAAATTAAAACTTGGATTACTTAAGTTTCTGTTCGTGCAAGTCACTGATTGCGAAGTACACGATCCCGTTGCCATGGAAAATCCAGTTGCTGTTGCTCCATGCGCTAGCGTCGTATTTCCGAAGTTACAACTTGCTGTACCAGTTGCGACCGGTGGTATTACTGGCGGTGGCGCGGTACAAGAACACGTCCAATCGGCGGCACCTGCAACACCATTTTGCTTTTGGCCGTCGTTAGTACTTGTGCACCCTGTAGTTGGTCGTGGGCGATTTGCAGGAGCTAAGGAAGAAAAATCGTCAGCCCATGTCCATAAACAAGCCCCACCAGAGCCTACTGCCGACGAAACCGCTGTCGCACAAAATACAATACCCTCATCTGAATAGTCATGCGCTAGAAGCTGTGATTTTAAAGCAGCGTCTGTCACTAAACGATATTTATAACTGCCATTGTGCGATAATCGATAAACCGGATACGTTGCACTTGGCGAAGTTGGACACGTGGCATTTTGATTAATTTTAACCGCATAACCTTCGATGCCTTCATCTTGGTATTTTGCATCTGTTAAATAAGTTGTTCTGTCGTTAATCTCTGCTGTGTAAAAATGAAATCCGGTTTTATTAAACAAACGATACACAGGACTTAGTCCTGCATCTGTTGCTGCTTTTACTGTGATCGTGTTACCGGTAACTTCAAATAAACTTGCGTAATTTGTCTCAAGTAATGACTGATCGTTAACACGGCCTGTGTAGAAAAAGCGGTTACTTGGTTTATAACGATACTCTTTTAAAACCACATTACCATTTGTAATGACTTGGTTACCGCTAACAGATTTCGGTGCGTATGATAAGCCTTCAGAAATATTAGAACTTGATTGATCTATATTCTTACTGAGCTTTACCGGAGAACAGTTTTGAAATAGCGTCGTGGTTATAGTAAATGAAAAAGTAGTAAGTAAAAGTAACTTGTAATTCTTTTGATTTATCATACGAACCCCTTAAACTAAAAATATAAAAAACGATTACATGGCCCTACCCAATTCTATTCGGCTAGTTTGCTTAAAAAAAGTAGAAACTATGTTTCAAATGTTTTGTAAAAAACTTCGTCAATAATCCTAAATTCCTTAAGCATTACGTTACAAGTTCAAAGCCACGTACTAACTAACCTAGCCGCTGAAAGCGCAGAACTTTTATTCACTGTATGCAACACTAAACACTGTGTTTTAAAATGAGAATTTCTAAAACCAAGTTTCAAATTGCTTGAGAGGACTTCCACTAGTTTCATCGCCGCCCGCTTTGATGGACGGATCTATAAACGCAACTGGCTTAAATAAAAGCTTCCACTAAAATTCAATTAGAAAATTTTTGAAAACTATAAAACTATTTCAAACCTGGATAGCGAATTCTTAAAACGCGTAGGCGTTCATCGGCCATTTTTTTTATCGCTGGTGTCGAGGACTGTGAATTTTTCAGTTGCTCAGTATAGTACTCTCGAACGGCATCACCGGCGGCTTCGGTGCCGGCCTTAATTTCAGCCAAGGAACTTTTTCTAAAACGTGAGCGTGCTTCAGTTTCTATGGCCTTTAAATTACGTGATTCAATCTCAGTGATCCATTCTGTTTTACCTGTGGCTGCGGCGTAATCGGCCAGATCATTAATTTCACGATTTGAAAGTGAATCTAATTTAGCTCCGGCTTGGCTTGGTTTCATTTTATCAAGGCCTAAGTATTTCATTCTAACGTTAAAGGCTTGATTGTACGCGGTTTCCATTTCATCGGACTTACCAAGGGCGCCTGCACTCCGCCCCAGTAAACCATACGCAGCATCGTCATACGGAGACGGTTTCGCGTTACTAGAATATTTATTTTCGATTTGTTTTTTAGCCATTTCATAATTTTTTACGGTCTGTTGCTGCAGCGATATTCCGGCACCTGTAATGCCTGAGCGCATCAGTATTGTGACTTCCGCAATATCAAAACCGCACTTCGATAAAACGGCTTTCTTCGCCAGCAATTCGCTTTGTGAAAGCAGTTGGGATTCCGGAAAATCTGTCGTGTCTGCTGTTCGCATGAACTTGCTAGGGGCTGTGTTGTGGGCGCTCATCACACAGTTTTTTTCAAGCGCCGAAAGACCTCGACCTAGCATTGTTTCAGCAGCCTTTGGACGCTCTAATTCAGAAAGCTGGCCGTTTTTTGCAAGGATGGCTTCAACAGCTTCACGCTGCTTTGGATCTTTGAACGAAGCAGCTAAGCCATATTTTGAAGAATTACCGACCATTTTTAAACCTTTAACAAAAGGCCAAACGTTAGCTGATGCTAACAGCGCATCTGTTACACACGAAGATTCGGCATCATAGGCTTGTGAAATTTTTGAATAGGGATCCGGACAAAGATTTTCGCTGATGGCCTCTGAAGAGCTTGAAAATTTAAAAAGGGCTTCTGATTCTTTTTGGCAACTGGCGATGGCGTCTTTTACACCGACGGATAAATTAATCCCAGCAGTTACGGTCAACGCGCCCGCGGCCGAACGCATGCGATTGACAGAACTCATGCCCTGAGTAATTTTTAATCCACCAGCAGCAATAACACCAAGGCCTGCAGTTGCGATCGTCACACCAGCTGATATAGCAGATTGATCAATCAATGATTCGATTTTTTCGCGGTCAGCTCCGCGCTCAAGTAAACATTTTTCGCCCTGAATAGCCGCATCGAATTCACGATTTACTTTTAATCTTCGATCAGAAAGATCCGGTAAATCCGGAATCGATCCCAGCAGCAAGCGCGTGTTTTCAAGTTTACAGTTTGATGACCCAAAGCCTGACGTTGTATAAGTCAAGCAGCGGACGTGTTTTAAATTCGTTTCATACTGCTTGACCAATGAATCTCGGGTATCATTAAAATAGCCCGAGATTCTTTTTTTCATATCGTTTTTGTCAAAATTCTTTTCCCAATTTGTGTTTGATTTAGCAATCGCCCGCACTTGCAAGAACTGACGAGAATTCAACCATGGGTTTTCAGCACTTATCCTTTGCACCACAGTTTGGATGTCAGCGCAGGTCATGGCGTTTTGGCTCATCATACATTTTTTGTAAGCGTCCTCTAATTTTTTTATCGTATTCAAAGCATAATAAGACTTTGAAACCATCGCGTCCATTCGTTGCTCGGGGGTGTACTTGCACGTTGCCCCCATTTTTTGTTTGTAATCACTGCAGCGCTTAGCCACATTCGGAAATGGAAATTGCGGATTGCATTTTAGTTTTGCTAATGCCGACCCGCTTGGAATCATCGAGTCAATATAAGCCAGTTCGTTAACGATGGATGTATTGTAGTTTTCAAATTTCTCTAACGCTAAGTAGTACCTAGTTTTAACCAGCTTATCCTGCCCGTTCGGTAAAGCATTACAAGAGTTCATCGAATTTCCTGCACTTGCTGAAATTTGCGGATAGCGATTAGCTAAATACTTACTTAAAGATTCGGCCTCAGATAACTCTGTTTTTTGACCCGATTTTTGCGCGTACTCTGCATAAGCTTTTGCAGCCGATGTGCAGCTTTTCACTTCGCTAGGAAATTTAAAAACTTTTAAGGTCGACTTATCGGTGAAATCATCTTTAACCCAATCCACCAACATTTTCGGACAGGCTTTGACGTCAATTACAACGCCTTCTTCAGCATTGGCAGTTTTAGCAGTCGAACTGCTACCACCATCACTACGTACCGTTTCGGAATCAGCCGATGTGACAAACGGCAGCGATAGAATTAAAATTAGCAAAATTTTCGCAATCTGCATTGCTTATCCCCGACCTCATGATAACTTTTTATCGGCATAAAATAGATTTTATTTTAGAGTTTCAAACAGTTAATTGCTAAATAATTTGCATTTTCGCCAGCGAAAGCTGCTTTGTTTTTTTCTAAATGTGTTTCATACTGGGACTAGAATTATGAATTGGCGATATTTCGAATGTTTTCAAATCGCTTTGGTTTTGCGCCAAATTGATTTTGCCATTGAAAAAGTATTTCGCCGACTTTGGTCACATTTTTAAAATTGTATGCAGAAGCGTTACTAATTTTTTAAAAAAAGCCAATCAATAGTCATGTCACATGGTGCGGTGGGCGCACAGCTTATTTCATTTTTTATATTAATATACCAAGTACCGGTCGTCAGATTTGGTACACCATGACCCGCATCGTTGACTGTGACTTCTTCGGTACTGCCACTGGAATTAGTAGCAAGCACGATGGCTTCGGCACTGGTAAAATCACCGATACATGGCGATAACACCAAAGTTCGGCGGGCACGTTGCGATGCAATGCCCTCGGTGTGCGAAATTAATACTCGCTGCATTGATCCTGCTGTGGTTGTTGCAGCCGAAACGGTGACACGAATCGTATAGATCGCAGACTGGCCTATGATTCCTAATGAATGAAACTGTTTGTAACCGGTATCTGCGGTCACGCTACTGTGCACTTGCGAACTGCTATTCGTGCAATTAGCCCTGCCCACCGGCGGAGATGATGAAACAGCTGTCGCGCAAAACAGAATTCCCTTATCAGAATATCCTTGAGTTACTAGCTGCGATTTTAAGACAGAGTCCGTTACTAAGCGATATTTATAACTACCCACGTGCAACAGCTGGTAAACCGGAAACGTTGCAGTTGGAGAATTTGGACACGTGGCATTTTGATTAATTTTAACCGCATAGCCTTCGACACCTTCATCAAAAAAATTGTCATCACTAAGCGAAATATTTTTATCGCTACTGTCGGCTGTGTAAAAATGAAATCCGCCTTTGTTAAAAAGTCTGTACACCGGACTAAGACCCGCATCCATGGCTGCCTTTAATGTGATAGTATTTCCGGTCGCTTCAAATAAACTAGCATAAGTAGTCGCTACCAAAGACTGATCTGGCGTGCGACTGGTGTAAAAAAAGCGATTGGTTGATTTATGGCGGTACTCTTTTAGTATTACATTTCCGCCTGTAATTACTTGACTGCCACCGACCGATTTTGGAGCGTAGTTTGAGATGGCAACTGGATTGTTAGCAATGGGAAAATCTGAATTCTTAGCAATCTTAACGGGCGAACAATTTTGAAAAAATGAGATCACTAAAACCAGTGACAACAGGCTTAACATAAAAAGCTTCAGGTTCCTTTTATTTCTTATCATAAATTCCACCCTAACAACTGCCATCTACTGTATCTGTCGGCCTAAAAGGTATAAATAGTAAGGAAAAGCTAAACGATTTTTCGCATTTTTCGTAAAAAACTTCGTCAGTAAATCAACTCGCATCAAACATTAGGTTACAAGTACAAAGCCATGTGCCGACAAACCTAGCGGCAGAAACTGAAGAACTTCTAATCTCTGTATGTCACATTGAACACTGTGTTTTATTTTGGGACCTAATCAAAAGTTTGCGCGTGAACAGCGTATTAAATAGCCCGCAGGACTTATTTCAGATAAAAGTCCCCACCTAAAGGTTTCATCTTTTGAAATACAATATTGAGTTGCGCAACTGATTAAAGAATTTATACCCATTACCCAGTTGGTACTAACTTCAGCTGCATTACTTCCGCATTTTGTCGGCGAACTGTAGTTATTGAAAAAGGATTCAATAGGTTTTTTTCGATTAATTTCAACCCTACAAAATCTATCGGTACTTAACACCGTCTTATTATTATGTCTGCACTCAATCTGCAGTGCAGATGATAAATTTAGGCGTCCACCCGACCAAGCTAAACTTGATTTAACGACTCCAACGGCCTCAGTGTCGGCTAATTTACCAGAACACCATCTTGTGGCGCACGTTGATTGAAAGCGGGTCGCCATGCCAACGTCACTTTGTAAAAAGTTTGTGTTGGCTGCGTAGTCGGTAGCAGAATCCACGCAGGCTTTTGCAATATTGTCTGTCAATTCCACGTAGCTTTCCACTGAAGCTTGATACAAATCGGAAAGAAGGGATCCTGAGCATAGCGGTTTTAATTCGCTAGACGACGCGAGTTCACTGAAGCTTGTTTTCGCACAGTTTTGAAAAAATATAAAAAGTACAAGACTCGCCGATAAGATACTGCATATTGCAATTTTATTTAATTTCACCAGTCCCCCTAAGCAAATCATAGCAGAATACAAGCCACGTGGAAACCATTACCTTGTTTTAAAATAACTAACTCCAAGACACTGTCTAAACTTTAATGAAGATGTCTCGAATCAGCACACACGGCAAAGCGGGTAAATACCAAGCGAATATGTCCACATTAGTTACTACACAAACGTTGGGTCCTGCTTCCAAGTACAAGGTCTACGTGATCAAAGTCAGTAGCGACTTTCCGATGGTGACCAACGCACAGGTTTACGTCGATCCCCTAAAGATTAGTCTGTTTACTTCCGTAAAACGATTAACAATTCGTGCGAGGCAAAAGCTTCGGCGACACCACCGGAGGGTTTTACTGTGACTAAATTATTATTGGCTTTTACCGCGTTGGCTTTGACATATGGTCAGACCACATTTGCAGCAACGGCACCAAATCTTGACCTTTATCATCGACTGATCGAAGCCCAAAGGGATTCTTCGGGAACGCTGGTCCAACTGATTTTAAAACCGGCTGCGGAATTGAATTCAACAGGTGCATCTAATATTACGTCGGTGCTGCGGGATCGACTGCAAAAACTGAACGAGCGCCCTAGCCTAATGACCGACAACATGCAGACGCTTACCAAAGCAGGCTGGTCTGAAAATGATATAAAAAATTATCACGCGGCTAAAAATATTATTTCAAGCAGCCATGAGGTCCAACATCTTCTTGATAACAAAATTGTAAATAAGATTTTGCGTGAGTTTCAAAAAGATGTGAATTTGATTTTTCAGTTCCAAGTGCTGGCGAAACCAAATGCGCCCGGCTACTTTCATGACCGCGCCCTAATTAATAAAGCCTTGAAGAAAGCACTTTCTGCTGCTGAAAATGCACTTGGCACGACTCCCGCTTTAAGAGCTGTTACATTTCTTTTAAATACTGCTTTAGGTTGGGTTGAAGAAAAGCAAAGCTACACGCAAAATATTTTACTTTTTTATATGGAAAAGATGCCAGCTTCATCCCTTGGTTTTACAGATCAAGAAATTTCGTTGATTAAATCGTCAATCTTTGAACGCCAAATTGCGTGGTGGGATTTTAAGAAATTACAAGAGGCCACAAAACATTGGTCGACTTACGGAACTGAACGATTTCAGGTACAAATTTCTGATAACGCTTCGAGATTAGAAAAATATGGGTCATCCCACGGAGAAATTCTTAATAGCCTAAACTTTGCTTTCACTGTAGCTCAGAAAGACAATGTCAGCTACATTCTTAACACTCAAGATCCAAAATCAAAGACGTCTAAGGATCTAAGCACGGCCTACGATGGTAAAGCACCACGACACATTCGTGATTTTAGAATTGAATTAGAACTGGTGCAGCTGGCTTCAAGTTTTCTACCAGTTCCAGGCTTTGTATTAGGTCAACTGAACGGCCTTATTAGTTCTTATTATAAAAATCAGAAAATTACTGAAGGTGCTTTGTTTGCTTATTTAGCTGGTGAAGATGAACAAGACCAAGCAGGCATCATTCTTGACCAGTCTATCAATCCAATTTTGATCCATGATTTGAAGTGATTGCGATATACAGCATTGGACATGCTGGCGAAGCCCGTATTAAAAAAATATTTGCTTTGAATATTTAGTCGACGGTCTTACCAATTTCGTAAGACCGTGTGTCCTGGACCCGCATCACCGTTTGTGCCTGCCAAGTCCCCGTAAATATAAGGATTATTGACTTGACCGCCGGCTTGCAAATCCCAAGCTGCACCTAGTAACCATTTCCAAGTTCCATAATAATGAAATGGTGAAATCCCATCACTACCGCCAAAAAAGAACTTTTTACTGACCGAAAAAAAATGATCAGCAGGCTTAGCAACATAGCTTCGAAGTTTGATGTATTGTTTTTTTTGTGACGGTAACTTCTCAAAAATATCGTGGATAAGTGATTCATTGATAACGGTATCTTGATCCGCCCACGTTACTGTTACGGGGATTCGTGGGTCCACTGTAGTAATGTATTCAGAATCAAATCCTGCTGGATCAAATAAAATCACAGCCGCAGGTTTTGTTGACTGCTGTGCCTGTGGAAGCCCTGCTGCGATGATGGCAATGTAGCCACCCTTTGAGTGTCCGGCAAAAATAACTTTTTGTGCATCTAAAGACGCTGGATATTTTTTCAAAGTTTCTGTCGTTAGCGTCACATAGTCCACGGCCATACGTCGCCAGTCTTGATCAAAAAAACCGGAATCATACTGCGGAAAAATCACAGCGATTCCTTTTTTTGCTAAATGCTCAAAAGTTTCATTGTAACCTGACACTGGAGTTGCTTGACCGTGGCCAAACACGATTAAACTCAATTTTAGCTTCGTTGTTTTAAAATCAGCAGGCGCATAAAATTCGACGGTTCTGCCACCAACCGTAAAGGTTTCATGATATAAACTATGTAAGTACACAGAACTTCCCGGATGACTAGAATCCGAAGGCTGCCCTGGTAGTCCATGAGCCCAGGTGAATTGCAGACTTAAGAAAAAAAATATTAAAATATTAAGCTTTCGCATCTGGCAACCTCGCTTTCTGTTTGGTGTTTACATCAAACAACCTCTTTCCATAGTATTGACAAGCCCCCCAAGGTCAATACTATGGGCAGCATATCATAGGAGATTTATGAAAATTATTGCACTTACTTCACTGTTAATTTTATTCAGCGCCTTCACCTCGGGGGCGGCTCAGCTAAAGACCGTTGATTCCGTAGATCCAACGAAATACATAGGGCGCTGGTATCAAATTTCGCACAATCTGATGCCCTTTGAACCCAAAAATTGTCTTTGTGCCCAACAGACTTTAGCAATTAGAACTGATGGAAATTTAAGTGTTTATAATTCGTGCAACGACGGTTCGCTGACAGGACCACTGCGAGAAATTCGCGGAGTTGCAACAAACAATGATCCTGCAACGAACGCGCAGTTCACCGTTGATTTTGGATTCCCGCGGAAGGGCCAATACTGGATTATCGGTTTAGCTGCAAACTATCACTGGGCTGTGGTATCTGACCCGAGTCTGCGCTCGTTATATATTTTATCTAAAACTTCAAAGCTTAGGCCCGTAGATTATAAAATTGCGGTCAGCAAAGCTGCCGAGCAAGTCGACACACAAAAACTAGTGGTAACAAAACAGGCTGGATGCACGTATCCCTAAGTAACGCTGCTATCTTTCATTATTAGATAATGGTTTTGCTGACTACAAGCACTTGCGCAGGCTTGGCATCAATCCAAGATCAAGCAAATAACTTTTTGGTTGATCTGGTGAGCTACTCAAAACAATTAGTAAGTAAATTTGTTGGCCATTGTTAATAATATTTCCAAAATACTTGGCACTTTGTGTTCGGCCGTTAGGACTTGGCAAGTATGGACCGCCCTCTTGCGTAAACGTACCGGTGGCAATAAAACTGCCGTGGCGATCGGTGACCACCGAATTAAATTCTCCGCGTCCGCAGTCGAATTCGATGTCTCCTTTATTATTTGCAACTGTTGAACCGGGCGAGCCTAAAGCTGAAAAATTTAAATTCAGCCGAATACCCTCTGTCCCCCATTGGCTTGACTTCGGTGCTTCAGCTAAAAGCTGACTGCTGTACGCCGCACTCACCATCAAAAAACTAAAGCATGTTACTATTATATAATATCCTAATTTCATATATTCTCCATGGTGAAGGACCTACCCAATACCATATGACTAAGCAAAGCTAAAATCACCCATGAAAATTGATTATTAAGAAAAATGATATTTGTAAGGCACAGGTACCTTGATTTATTCAACTTTCTACAAACTTTTTATGTACGTGACTAAGGCGTCGTAACCGCTGGATGTAACGCCGGCGGAGCATGGTTTATGTTTTACCGCTGTTATCAAAGAGATAAGCTGTGAAACTTGTGCTGTAGTAATATTTTTCTGCGCCGAGCTCGGTACCGATGAACCTACCAAGGCACCCTTGCTCGAAATTATTTGCAAAGATTTATTTCTTAAATCAACATTGTATTTAATTTGAAAAACGTAATCCGGACTAAGCGTACCTGAAGAATAAAGCAATCCTACGCCACTTAAATCTGTGTCTAAAGCTTGCTGCTGTTCAGAACTCGAGTTTTTTGAACAATTCTGGAAAAACATTGTCATCAAAATCCCAAGTACACAGCTGGTAAAAATAACAGCCTTTTTTTTATTTGTAAAAAAAATCTGCGAACTCATTTCGTCTCCTAAGTTTTAGTATGCATTGCAATGTCTCAAACTCGCACATATTTTGCATTCTCTGTTTGAAACTGTGCTCGAACAGCTAGGCTGCATCTTTTACTTCGAAAACAGAGACCTAACTTATTTAATTAAAATTTAACAAAACTAAATGCAGGCGGGTTAATTCCGCATTCTCCGCCGCCTAAAACTGGTACGACAAGAAGATCAACAAAACTTCCTAGAGTGTTGTTATAAATTTTAATTGGGCTAGTGCACTGGGCACTTAACGAGGCATAAACGGAATAAATTTTTAATTTTAGTGATGACGGATTAACAGCTGCAAAAGATGCCGCAGAAAATAAACCAAGTGCTAACAAAGCCAATATTTGTTTCATCTAATTATTGTCCTGATCCATAAATTGTGAATTTTTTTAGAGAAATCGTCGATGAATTGCCACAACCATTCATAAGAACCGCTCCGCAACTGACAGCAACAAGCACTAGGACCGCAATAAATTTAGATTTCATAAAATTTCCTTTTCTGCCGCCATGGCAGTCAGCTAATAGTCTGCACGTAAAATTTATAGACAACGCACCCATAATAAATTCCCGGTGCGCTGGTAATTCCTTCCGGCGAAATCATAATGTAGTTGTCATTTTGAAATGTAAAAAGATCGCTGGCTGTAAAGTTTAAATAACCCAAGGCACTGGCATCAACATTTTGAAACAAAGTTTTAATATAAGTCCAGCCCGAAGTCATAGCGCAAGGTTGGGCACAGGAAAACAAAGCGACTCTGTAGTTCGAGGCTTCAACGCAGATCAAGCTTAAATACAAATTACTGGGCGTGGATACTAATCCCGGCTCAGTGAAAATCAAGCAGTTGTTCAATTCAGCGTGTAAGCCTTGTAAATTAATTAGGGGGGCGCCGCCAACAGGAGATCCCGTCAAGCTACCCGCAGTATTATTAGCATAGTTATAGCTGGCAGCGACGAATAATTTTATTTCCGTTGCAGAAGCTAGTCATTACGGAGTAGGCGCATTTTTATAAGAAATCCAGCCGTGTTCAAATCGGCGGTCGGCACTTGGATCCGTCAAATTAACTAGTAAATAATGATGAGTTAAAAGTTTCCAACGATCGTTTGCATTGACTGAATTGGGATCATAAAGAATTTTTGAAACCTCATTTTGCCAAGCTCCTTGCGTAGGAAGTCCTTGATAAGTAACAGCCACATTACCCACTGTTGAAACAGTGATTCCTTGATCTGTCCATGTAACGCCACCATTGATTGAACTGGCTATGCAAGTTGAAACAACCCTTTGGCTAACGTCAACTTGTGCCGAGGTGTTCACTGCAGAATAACTCATCCATAAAATATTATTTGCAACGTCAAATGTTAGTGAGGGATCAAAAATTCCAAGATTTGAAGCTGTACCAACGCTTAATTTTTCTGGAATAATAACGGGGTTCGAGGGTGCATAGCCATCACTTTTTTTCGTGCATGACGTAAACATTAATATAAAGTAAAAGAATACAGCCCATAACTCTATTCAAGTGAGTTAATGGACCGATGTAAACAACTTTGTGAATAAAGGCAGATCTTTTTAAGATCTGCCTAGGTTTCAAATATTTATATTCGATTTTCGAGGCAAATGCGAGGTTGATTTCGCATGGTAGAGATGGCAATACTTACCTTTTTAATTCTAGAATTTTAAATCACTTTTTCTTGAAGAAGACTACTTATGGAAGATTCTCAAAAACCACGAAAAAATAAATATCCACCGGAAGGCATCACGCTTGAGATGATGGTCACAGACTTGGTTAATGTGTATGGCTGGGAACGCCTCGGTGAAAAGATTAATATCCGGTGCTTTACACATGATCCAAGTATCAAATCGAGTTTGAATTTCCTGCGAAAAACTCCTTGGGCGCGCGAGGAAGTCGAAGCCCTTTATCGTTGGCGTTCCGATACCGGTTGGGACCCTCGGGATGACAAAAAGTAGTGAATCGTGGCGTTTCGTAGCCATGAATTCATGTTAATCATTTTGCAAGTTTAAAAAGCTTAAAACACCTAGAAATTTTAGTGCTTTTATACAAAAGTCTTATCCACACAAACTTAAAATTCCTGAGTGAAATCAAGAAACTTGTCCACACTAGATATTAGCAACATTCTGTTTTTACGCTTTTGGCTAAAACTTTAATCTTTCGGCAAATTAAATTTACTTTTTGGTTGAAACAACTTTTTTTCGCCCTTACCGTTTTATTTCTTAAAAAAGGAATTAACAGTGAATTTAAATTGGCATCACGTCCAACAGGATGTTCAAGATTTATTAAATGATTCAGTCCCGGCACTGCATTTATTAAAAGCTTTGAAATTTAACTCAGTAAAAGTACATCCAGATTTTTGTACAATTTTATTAAGTGTTGAAAATAAGTTAACCTTGCAAATGTGCGAGCGTCTTTTCATTTTCCATTTAAGAAAAGTCCTTGAAGCCAAGCTTTTATCACCTGTTCAATTTGAATTTTCTTTAGTCAGTTCGCAAGAGCCTTTTGCCATTGTTGACTGCTTAGTGCAGCCGGAAATTCTTCCAGAAGAAAAAAGTCCGGCAATAAACAAACCAACACAATACAAATTCAAAAGTAAATTTTCTTTAAATCCGCACTATAATTTCGAAAATTTTTTAGTCACTGAGGAAAATCGGTTGGCGCGAATGGCAGTGGCTGGATTTGCTTTAGATATCAAAAAAGATTTTTCCTTACTTCTTATCAGCGGGCCTTCGGGCACGGGAAAAACGCATTTGCTAAATTCAGCGGGCTGGGATTTTTTGCGGCTTAAGCCCAAAACAAAAGTGAAGTTGATTTCTGGTGACGAATTAATAACGGATTTTCAATCGGCTATTCAGCGCCGCTCGATGAACGATTTTCGTGCTAAGTACCGCGGTGAGACCGAAGTCCTTTTAATCGATGATATTCATTGCTTAGAACGCGCGAAAGCGACGCAGATGGAGCTTTTCAATTTAATAAATGATTATCAGCAAAACGGTAAAAAAATTATTCTGACCTGTGATAGACCCTTTCAAGGCATAGCAGGATTTGATGAAAGGCTAACGTCTCGTTTATTAGGTGGAGTGAATGTCGAACTTACTTACCCGTCTTTGCCCAGCAAGCATCAAATTTTATGTTACAAGATGGAAAAAGCAGATATTGAGTTGTCAGAAAATCTTATCGAACGAATCCTTTTAAGCTGCGGCCCTTGCGTTCGCTCTGTCGAAGGCGCTTTGAACAGAATAAAAATGCTAGTGCAAACGGCTGGTGTGCTTGAACCTGCGGCTTTAGAGAAAATGTTTCCCCAAATCACTGAAGCTGAACAAAAAACTATTGGGATTGATGCCGCTTTACTAAAAATCTGTAGTCAGCATGGAATTTCAATAAAAGAGCTAAAAGGTGCATCCCGCAAAAGAAATCTAGTCATGGCAAGACGTCAGGTCGCGGTACTGCTGAAATCTGATTTTCATAAATCAATCGCTGATATTGGCCGCCTACTGCAACGTGATCATTCTACTATTGTCAGCTTGTTAAAATCTGCGGATATTTTTGCTACAAAATAAGATGGCAAAAAAAATTGTACTCGTTGGTGCAGGTCATGCTAGTATCCAGCTTTTAAAATCACTTGGTACAATCAAAAACCGTGATTTTAATTTAACTTTAATTTCTGACGTTGAACTGTCGCCCTATTCAGGCATGATTCCATCCTTTATGGCCGGGGTTTATGAATTTAAGGATTTGCACTTTGATCTGCAAAAAATTTGCAACAAATATCAATTTAATTTCATTCACAATGCTGTTTCAAAAATTGATTCCGATAAAAAAGTAATCGAAACAGAAAATGGACAAATTTTTTCATACGACATTGCTGTTATTAATATAGGAATAAAACCCGCCAAAATTGAAACTTTGGAAAATACCCAGCACGATGATAATATAATTTATTTGAAACCCATTTCAAGATTGTTATCGCATTGGCAAAAAGTACAAACGCTATCCGTTAACTCAGCCGTGCCAAATTTAACAATCATTGGCGGCGGAGCAGCAGCCTTTGAAATTGCAGTGGCCTGTCGCCGTCACTTCAAAGATTTTAAAATTCCCATTAAAATCATAACCGGAAAACACAGGCTGCTAAATAACCAAAATAAATCCACGCAATTATTGGCAATGCAATGTTTGCAGCAACTTAAAATTGAGCTTATCGAAAATAGGCGCGTTTTAAAAATCAACTCGAAATCAATCTTATTAGATGATAGCAGCGAATTGGCGCGACAGATTTGCTTGATTGCCACTTCTGCCGATGCGCCGAAGCTCTTTAGAGACTCAAACTTACCCGTAGATAAGGATGGATTCATCTTAGTTGATAGAAACTTAAACGTTGTTGGCTACAAAAATTTATTCGCGGCCGGCGACTGCTGTGATTTCATCCCGAGGTCATTGCCAAAAGCGGGTGTCTTTGCTGTTCGCGAAGGTCCTGCCATTTTTAAAAACATATTAAATCTTCTAGCTGGAAATAATAAATTAACGGTGTTTAAACCCCAAAGAAATTTCCTGACAATAATGGTGTCTGGTAAAAATGAAGCGATTGCATCTTATCGAAATTTTTCATTTCGCGGAAATTTATCATGGAAATTGAAAGATTATATCGACCGCCGTTTTATGACGCGTTTTCAATAATTTTTAAAATTTAAATTAATTTATTGGCTTTGCCATGTAGACATTTGTGACTTCGTAGCCCGCACTTTCATATAATTCACGTGCGACTTTATTGTATCCAAGAACATGTAAAGAAATCTCTTTGGCTGATAGTAATTTAGCTTGGACTTCCAGCCATTGAAGCATAAATCGACCGAAACCTTTACCACGATGCGGCACTTCGACCAAGATATCATAAATAAATAGCTGCCGCTTACCCGATTTTGTTCTAAGGCCAAACCACAGGTAACCAAGTGCTAGGTTGGCATCATTTTTTAAATGATAGAAAAAATTATTTTCTGTTCGCTGGCCATGGGGAAGATGACGAAGGACCTCAGTTTCAGCCTCGTCTTCAGCCGCAAGCAATGAAATATTCAAATCCTCTGCACGTTGCTTAACAAGCTCACTTTTACTTCGATGACGAAAAAACGTGAATTCCTTGTCACTCATAGATATCATTTGCATGAACTTAGTTTAAACTCACGTTCATACAAATGACCAACTTATATCTAGAAACTCCATCACATAAGTGCACCCAAGCCCAAAATGACAACCTAAAACCAGTCTTATTCTCGGATCTTAAGCTCGCCTAAGATCCTTTTATGCATCGTAGCGGTGCAGGGCCTCTTTGCATAACAACT
>JAYUWH010000064.1:0-5260 GCA_043753645.1 Bdellovibrionales bacterium | reverse complement strand
CTCGGCCATTTTCTGCGTCGTTTTTGAAACAGTTTTGGTTTTTTCTTTTCACTTTTTTATTTTGAAATTATTTATTAAGTACATGAACGAAGTCGAAGGCAAACCTGCGCCACGACCTCCCGCTTCAGCGCTAAAGGAGTCCTATGTCTCTGATGTTTAATTGGAAAAAAATTAAAGAACGCGATCACGGCTTAACCTTCGATGATGTGTTAATTATGCCGGCTAAATCCGAAGTCAGATCGCGCCGGGATCCAGATCTAAAATCGAAATTAACGAAAACGAAATATATTTCAACACCTATTATTTCAGCCAACATGGATACGGTGACTGAATCCAAAATGGCCATTGCCATGTATAAAATGGGCGGCCTTGGCGTGCTTCATCGCTTTATGAATATCGACCAGCAAGTGGCTGAAATTCAAAAAGTAAAAGAAGCAGGAGCAGAAATCATCTCGGCCAGTATTGGCGTGAATGCCGATTTTAAAGAGCGCGCCGAAGCTGTCGTTAAGGCTGGCGTGAATTTAATGACGATCGATATAGCCCACGGTCATTCTATTCAAATGATGGAAACCTTAAAATGGCTTAAAGATAAATTTGCAAATCTAGAAGTTATTGCTGGCAACTTAGCAACGCCAGATGCGGCGATTGATTTGATCGAAGCCGGTGCTGACGCGATCAAGGTTGGCATTGGCCCGGGCTCGATGTGCACCACACGAATTATCACGGGTTGCGGAGTTCCGCAGTTAACAGCGATCGCCTTGTGCGCCGAAGCGGCCGCTAAGTACGGAGTTCCGATCATTGCCGACGGCGGAATTCGCACCAGCGGTGACATGGTGAAAGCATTTTGCGCGGGCGCAAGTACGATCATGCTTGGAAGTATGTTAGCGGGAACGATGGAAACTCCGGGTGATATCGTTAACGGAAAAAAACAATACCGCGGCATGGCCTCAAAAAAAGCGCAAGTGTCATGGCGTGGTGATATGCCAACCGGAATGGCGCCCGAAGGAGAATCCACATTTGTAACAGTAAAGGGTCACGTTGAAGATGTGATTTTAGAATTAACTGGCGGCATTCGCAGTGGCATGAGTTACATCAATGCCACAACCGTTGAGGAAATGAAGTTAAAAGCTTTATTTATGGAAATGTCTTCAAACGGTATTCGCGAATCGCGTGCGCACGGTGTGCAGTAACCATGACTAAAAACACGGATCAAGCTCAGCAAGCGATCGGTGTTTTTGATTCGGGCATTGGCGGCATCACCGTTTTAAAAGAATTAATTCGAGCTTTCCCCCAGGAAAACTTTATTTATCTAGGTGACACCGCAAGGTTACCGTATGGATCCAAATCAGCCGACACCGTACGAAAATATTCTTTGCAAAATATTAAGTTTTTATTAACCAAGAATGTGAAGGCCATCGTCATTGCTTGCAACACGGCCTCATCGCAGGTGCATGAAACTGAATACGACGGCATTCCGATTTATAACGTGATTGATCCGGGCGCGAAAAAAGCAAGTGCTGCATCCGTGAATAAAAAAATTGCTGTTCTGGCTACCCGTGCCACTATTAAGGCTGGAAGCTACACCGAAAAAATTAAGCAGCACTGCCCTGAAGCTCAGATTCTATCGCAAGCGTGCCCCCTATTCGTCCCACTAGCGGAAGAGGGTTGGCACGATGATCCTATTACAAATTTAATCGCCTATCGATATCTTCAACATCTTAAAGCGGCTGATATCGACACTGTTGTGCTGGGGTGCACTCATTATCCGTTATTAAAAATTCCAATCACGCGGGTTTTCGGAACTCACGTACACCTGATTGATTCCGGTGAAGCCGTGGCCGAAAATGTTCGCGCTGATTTTTATTCGAAAAGGCTTGCAGTTTCAACCTTGGGCCAAGAAGCAAAATTAACAATTTTTCTAACTGATTCTGGCGAGCAATTTGAAAATCTTTGTCTTCGTTTATTGGCCGAAGTCACGTCGCTAACCCCATGTTTTGAAACAGTTTCCGTCATTTGATAAGTGTTTAGACACCCCTAATTTCGAGATATCTTCCCCAGGTCACCTTTAACTACTATAAAGGCGGACATTTCACGGCATAAGCTCTGCTTTAAGTTGCGTAAGGACATATATGGAAAACCAATTAAAACTTGTTTTTAGCACTTTACTATTAGGATTTGGACTTAGCCTTTTTGCAGGTTGTGCACCACCACATACTCAGCAAGGCGTAGCCAAAGCTGTCGAAACTACAAATGAACTGCCGCCAGTTTCAAAGCCGGTTGACCCGATTGATTACGAACTAGTTTCAACTTACCAACCCACTGAAACATCCACCGCAGATAAATCTATTCGTTATGAAAAAGCCCGTAGCCAAATTGAAACTGTGCAAGCTGTTGTGCTGCTTAATCAAGTTCATATGTCGAAAGTTGTTTTAGTTTTTGATCCCGCGACTAAAACTCTAACGGCTAAAGGAAATGCCGAAATTACCAATCAAAAAAATACCATTGCCACAGAAAGTGCTTTCGATATCACCGGCACCGCTAAAAATTCAGAATCCGTAGTGCGCTTAATTTCAAAATCTGCAACGAAAGAGCTTTCCAGTAAAACTCCTGTCGTTAGTGCCCAAGCCACCTGCTTGGGTCTTGATGCTAATGATCAGCCCGATTGTTCACGTGTGATCATTGATTTTTTTATTATCTACAAAGCTAAAATCTACACGGAACAAATGCAAATTAAGAATAGTTCTCTGAAACCCACTTTGATTCAGGCTGCTCCGCTGTTAGATAATAAAAAAACAGAAAAAGATAAATCTAATTCTAGCAATGAAAAAAACGATCAGCCAGGGAACACAACACCGCCTGAGTCCCCGTCTGGTTTACAGGTCGAGGGCACTGAAAATTCAGTGCCCGGGCGCTTTGAAGGACAAATTAACAATACCGATTTTTACCAAGTCTTTGAAAATGTTGAAGACGTCCATACGGCTTTAAAAGAAATAAAAATGTCTTCAAAACCAGAATCAAAGCCCGAGGTAAAAATTGAAACCCCGGCAAAGCCAGATACTAAACCCACGATCCAGCCACCGGTAAAAAAAGCAGAACCTGCGCCTCATACTGATGATGATAGCGACAATCCGCCCGAGCCTGTAAAGCCGGTTGAAAAGCCCATTGAAAAACCAATAGCTAAGCCCAAGGATATTACCAACGATATTTCGCAAACCACACAAGGAACTCTGCGGCCAAAAAATCAGGCCATCGGATTTCCAAATGATGGAGCATTAAAAAATGCCACATCATTACTAAGCCGACAGCAGTTATTAAATAAAAATGCTTTTTTTGAAATTGTTTTTCCAGGTCTTGAACGCTATTTCGCAACTTATGAAATGAGCGAAATGCTTGGCCGCCTGGGCGATTTTCTAAATAAGCATTACACTAAAAAACTGATGATCAGTGATATCTCACGCGCCCGTGGCGGATTGCTTTCGCCGCACCTAAGCCACCAGATTGGCATGGATGCAGACATTGCTTATCCTTCGACCGATGAAAAAGTTAAATTTCCGGTGGTAGTCGAAAGGGGTTCCCGCCATTTTAATAGCTTGGCCTTTTCGACAGAGAAAACCTACGAACTTTTGAAATTCGCGTTTGCACAAAATGATTTAAAAATTGATCGAATTTTTATTGACCAGAATATAAAGCAAAATCTTTGCAACTATGCGAAACGAAAAGGTGAATTATCCGGTAAAGATAAAACTTTGGTGCGCGGCCTATTTAAAAATATGGAGCACGTAACTGGTCACGGCGATCACTTTCATATTCGCTTAAAGTGCACAGCGGCTCATCCCGCTTGCAGGCAAAATTCATACATCGAAAATAACGGCTGCGAATAACTTACACTATGATTTCTAAGGCAGGCTCACGAAGATTATAATTTGACGACATCGACGAGCCATAGGCACCCGCATCACAAATAGCGACCAGATCACCCTCTTGCATTTGCTGAAATTTTTTATCATTTGCTAACACGTCCGAAGATTCACAAATCGGGCCCACCACCGTGTATTCGAATTCTTGTGACTTTCGTCGTCTTAACGGCAAAATTTCATGCTGCGCTTGATACAATGCGGGTCTCATTAATAACGACATACCTGCATCTAGAATCAAAAATTCTTTGGCTGCTGTTTTTTTTATAACTTCGACTCTAGCCACTAAAATTCCGCTGCGTGCCACTAAAAAGCGCCCAATTTCAAGCGCGATTTCAGCTTTGAAATCACTAAGCTCTTTGGTGTAAATAGCTGCTAGTTGCTGCCAGCGATTTTGATCTTCATATGAATCTGCCAGCTTGTAATCAATGCCAAGACCGCCGCCCAGATCTAAGCGATCTAATTCAGGGCACAGCGTTTGGACCCTTTTATAAAAGGGTTTTACAACTTGAATCGCTTTTTCAAAAACATTGACGTTCATAATTTGTGACCCAATATGAAAACTGATCGCCTTTAGTTTTAAATTCTTAGCTTCAGATATTAATTTAGCCGCCGCATAAGCTGATTCAAAATCAAGACCAAATTTTGAATCCTTTAACGCTGTTGCAATACCCGGATGAGTTTGGGCATCCACTTCGGGATTAACCCTGATTGCAAGATCAATAGATTTCTGTAATCGATCCGTGACTGCAATTATTTTTTTTATTTCCGATAAACTTTCAATATTAATTTGATAGATTTGTTGCTGAACCGCCCAGGTGACTTCATCCTCGGTTTTTCCGACTCCCGATAAAATAATATCGCTGGGTTTAAAGCCGCAACTGATCGCATGTTTCATCTCGCCCAATGACACGGCATCAATACCGCAGTTATTATTTTTAAACACTTTTAAAATCTCGGGATTAAAATTTGCTTTCATTGCATAATGAAGTCGTCCTAAGCGCGCCCAAGCTTGAATCCAGCGAATGCGTTCTTCGATGATATCTTTACGGTAAAGCCACACCGGATTTTTATAAGTGTTAATAAGTTCAATTATTTTATTTGAACGATTCGGAATTTCCATTCCAAAACACAAATCCTCATTTTTATAAGTAAAAAGCTTTCGTGACATCAACCATATTTTGCACGAAAATACCCGATATGGAAATATTCAAATTTGGCGAAACGGCTTTGGGCCTACCGATTCATGGCTATTACTTTAAAAATACTACCACTCCGAACGCGGCTCATGCTTTAATTTTGGGCGGAGTTCACGGGGACGAACCTGAAGGCGTTGTGGCTGCCAG
>JAYUWH010000063.1:0-5284 GCA_043753645.1 Bdellovibrionales bacterium | reverse complement strand
TGGAAGTTCTATTGAATTCACGTTTGGCGCCGGATCAGTTTAACTTAATTCGACAAATTCAAATAACCTGCGATACCGCAAAATTCTGCGCGTCACGTATCACGGGAAAAGAAGCCCCAAGCCATCCCGATACAGAAAAAACTTTGGCTGAGATGAAATCACGGATAGCAAGCACAACGTCTTACTTAGAAAGCCTTAAAGAATCCGACTATTCTCAGGCAGCCGAACGCCATGTATCGCAACCACGCTGGGAAGGCCAGTATCTTGAAGGGCATCAATTCGTTCTGCACCATGCGATTCCCAATTTTTATTTTCACTTAACGACGGCCTATGCGATTTTACGCCACAATGGCGTCGACTGCGGTAAAAAAGACTACTTAGGTAAAATGCCCTTTAAAAAGTAAGCGTTTTTTTACAGAAATGCCCTAAATTCCGATGAAACCTTGTCAAAAAGCCTTGAATTGGCTATGAATTTACAAACATTAGAAAAACGATCACAGATCAAGAGGCGTATATGAAATCAATTACTGAATTTGGCTCACCTATTTTACAAAAATTTTTGACAGCTAAAGCGGCTTTAGCTTCTGAAGGTAAAACTCCAGAAGAAATTAGCACTTCCATGGGCGAAACTTTCAAGCTTGAGGGCGATAAATTAAAATTTATTATGGCTGCAGCGGACTTAGTTGCTGATAAAAAAGCGGTGCGACGTGTTTTGGTTGCAAGCATTGCTGAAGGCGAAACTCCGCCGCCTAAGTATCAAAAAATTGAAGATAATTATTATCTTGTTGAAACTTTAGAACCGATGAAAGCTCCGACAACTGCTGCAGCCCCTTCTAAAGGTGGCGGTCGCGGTGGTCCCCCACGTAAATCTGGTGGTGGCGGCAGTCAAGGTCCGAAGTCATCTCCCTGGGGCGCTTCTCCTGAAGAAATTGCTGCTAAGAAAAAAGCTTCAGCTGCGGCAGCTATTGCCAAAAAGAAGTAGAGTAATATAAAATTTGAGGGTTCTGGACACGATGTTTGGGATCCTTTTTAAGCGACTTTTTTTTGACCTTGTCGGCGGTAAGATGCAACTCGCGGGTTTTCATTTGAAAACTTAATAAAATCTAATTGCCTTTCAACCATAGAATCAAAAACTTTTAAAAGATTATCATGCTGACGTTTTTCAACAGCAAAACCCTGTGATTGACCTAACAGCTCAATAGTCTCGTGAACGGCCTCAATAGTTGAGTAACATTCAACGCGTGGCTGTTTTCTGACTCGAAAGTTTGATGGTTTCGAGGGAATAAAACAAATCCGCGGCAACGTGTTCAGATTGAGACTTTGCCGAATCATACGTCGGGCCGTGGCCCATGTTCCATCAATCACGAAAACACGTAATTTTTTTCCTGCAGGAACAATTGTTTTTTTGTCGACCTCTGTCATTTTTGACAAATTCTCGGATTTTGCACCGGGATAAAGAATGATGGAGTGGTAATCAGCATCACACAGCAATTCGTTAACAATTGAATTATTAGAATAATCCTGGCCTTTGATTAGAAATGAATTTTGTAAACATAGATGCGACATGCGGCCTGTTGCGATACGTCGCTTCACTTCGATAGGATGTATTAAAATGACAAAACTAATTTTGGAATCAACGGCTTGGATTTCAGAACAATAACAACCAAATTCAGGCTGAGTGCAGCGCCTACAAAGCTCGCGGTAAACAGGCGTTGCGGTTGCTAGCTTTTGTCGTTTCAATAAATAGGCTTGTAGATCCATGCTGCGCACCCCCGATGCATTATTAGCTTAGCATCTGGACATTATGACGAAAATTATCGTTTATGATGTTGCTGCCGAACTGGACTGTTGAACTAGCCCTTTGAACAGGAAAATCATTTATGAAAACATCTAGTGTAATTGCAAAAAGTCCAGTATAACGGCGCAGATGGAAACAAAAAAAGAAGCTTATCAGAGATATTTGCGACTTATATTATTAATTTTTTTAGCATTTTTATTTATTTTAATTTTTACGCCATTCACGACGCCCATTTTGCTTGCGGCCTTTGTTGCTTTTGGTTGTGAACCCATAATCAATAAAGTTCGCCATAAGTCGAAAGGACGAAGATTTTTCTCGATCGGACTTATTTTATCTTTGTTAGTTGTTCTGATTGTGCCTTTAGTGCTATTCACTCTCCGCATTGCTTCGGCCATCAAATCACTTTCGGCGAACTCCCTGCAAAATTCACAATTTTTCCAGGCGGTTTTCACCTTGTGGGAAAAAATTCAGAATTATTTTTCAGGAACTATAAACTCACTTGGCTTAGATTCTACTATCATTCCACAAAAGGAAGAATTGTTCGCTAAAGTGAGTCCTATCATTTTAGATCGTGGCGCACAGTTTTTAACAGCTCTTCCAGATTTGGGATTATCATTATTTGTATTTTGCTGCATGGTTTTTGTTTTCATTATGAGCGCCGCCCCTCTAAAAAATTACTTTAGACAAATCGAAGTATTACCTACTGGCGAAATCGACGATATCACTAAAATAATTCAGAAGAGTTGTTATATTATCTTGGTTTCGACAATCTTAATTGGCGCCTTGCAGGCGTTTATAGTTGCTGTCGGTTCTTCTATTTTCGACTTTCACGAATTTTTTCTGATATTTGCGGTAACATTTTTCTTATCTTTTATTCCAGTTATCGGAGCTGCTCCCGTTGCCATTTTATTAGCATTGATTTCATTTCTGCTTGGTAATGCAGGTAATGGATTTGGCTTGCTAGTTATCGGTGTCGTAGCTGGATCGATAGATAATATCGTGAAGCCATTTATTTTATCAAGCGGAGAAGACGACCTTCACCCTGTCTTATCTTTGCTAGGCATTATCGGTGCTGTTATTATTTTCGGTTTACCGGGCTTACTACTTGGACCCTTAATATTACAAGTCTCTACCACCCTAGTCCCTAAGCTTTCTAAAAAAATAGTTAAGGTTGAAATCACCGGGAATTCTTAATTAAGCCGTCTGTATTTTCTTCTAAAATTGCAGGCCGTTTTGATTCGCCAAGGACGTACGTTAATCCGACTAAGTAACTGGTATTGTAATCTAGTTTATGAAGCGGACTTAATTTATTTGCCGAATTCCTGTAGTCCAATACTGCAATGCCTAGGTACAAAGATGCTTTTTCGATTTTGAGCGATTGAAAATATGTTAGCTCTGAATTTAATAACCCTGCTTTTGCCTCAAAACTTGATCGATTTGTAGTTGCATAGTTAGGCGCAACTTCAAAGTATGTGGACAGGAATTCGCTGGTTCCGCCTTTAACTCCTATCGACAACCTGCCATTACTGGTGTAGCTCGGCGAGTTTTTTGACAGGGTAAGAATTGATTCCCATTGATAAATCAGCTTGGCTTCACTGACTTGTCCGGCCCAGGAGGTCGAACGAAAATCGGTCGTCGCCGCTTGGAATAAACCAACTCTAAAATCAAATTCATTTGAAAAATTATAAACCAGCTGAGGACCAATATGAAAGTTCCAGGGTACATCAGACATTCCTCTTCGAGCATCGTTCGTCGAAGAATCTAAACCGACATAACCTCCACCTGATAATTCGACGGACCACATTTTTTCTTTTATTAAATAAGCTCGCGTGCCTTCGCGGTCATCCGCGCGGACGATCTTTCCCCGGTATTGAAATGTGGGAAACGGTAAAAATAAATTATTATATTGGTTGGATGACGGATACTGCTCAAACTTTGTAAAACCAAACCCAACGCCATACTCCCAAAGGGTAGCACCCTCATCAGCCAATGCATTGCTGCCACAAAGGTTAATTATTAAAAATCCGAAAAATAAAATAAACCAGTTGTGTTGCATTTACTTTAAATCTTTCCGCATTTCTAACCGCGTTGGCAAGAATCCGTTCTTTTTATTTATTGTTAACATTAAAGGGTTACCTACGATGATAAAAGTCATTAATATCTTTATCTTTCGCTAGCAGACATTTTAAATTATCTTTTTTATCCACTAACCATTGTTGGTATTTTTCTAGCATTTCTGCGGCAACACTAAAGCTTAAGTCCCAATTTTTAGGAACACACGCGTAAATTTTTGCAACTTCAGCCAATTCGTCAATATTATGATAGTTAAGATCTGCTATCTCAAATTTATTAAATTCTACAGTTGGCGACATCTTTACTTCTTTGGTTTTTGTTCTTCCAGCACCACAGGTACCGCTGTCGCTTTCCAAACAGAATGTTGATAGTTTCCTTGACGAATTTTTTTCGATTCTACATTTACGTCAACTAAAGTAGTGTAATTTTTTTCAGCGGCAAAAAAAGCTAGCCGCAAAATAGCTTCTTCACGGTCTAAACAATCTTTCACTTCAAAGATTTCATTGGCTCGTGACATACGCCGGGTTTCTTTGCCTTGATCTTTGTAAAACATAGAAATATTTTTTGCTTGCTCGATCAGCTGTTGATATTTTTCTTTTTCGTCAATAATGAATTCGGAGTAACAGGGGCCACAATACGTTGTATGTGACAATTTCGGAGGAATAGTCTTAAAAAAGGAAAAACTACCCTCATCTACGAACTCGACGCATTTTTTGCAGACCGGGCTGGCGCAAAGTCCGCACTTCAAATTTGCTTTCAGTTTTTGACATACACAGCAAGAGGCTGAATCCATATCGTGAATCTAACATAGACCTTCACTTTAGTCATGTTTTCAATTTTGTATAACCTCGAAAGCCGAGATTTATGTACTCGGAGGCTGGCGCTATTTATACTGGTTTCATTATGAATTCTTCCGGGTCAGCATCTCGCATTTCCCATAATTTTCTAGGTAAATCAATGGCTAGCACGCTAGGCCTTGTCTTGCTGGTGATGTTGTTCTTAAGTTGCGCACTGTATGCAACCAATGAGTGGCGAAATTCCGTAAGTGTTTTTGGAACAGATATCCAGCTTTACGAACTTGGGCAAAAATCGAACGAAGCCCTTTATCTATTAAATTTGGCTTCTTTAAAAACCTCGTATGATTCGGCAGATAAAAAATCCATCGAAAGCTCAATAAATCAGGCAGAAAGTCATGTTATTGAGCTTTCAAAAAGTTATGATTCAGAAACAAGAACTTCTGCAGATCAACAAGTGCTTTCACAACTTAAGGGCGATTTTTCTGATTTCAAAATATTTATTACTTCGGCAGCAGCCCAATTGCAATCGGTCGATAAAAAAATTGTTGCTGAATTCATTTCCTCAAAGAGTCCAGCCATCCGTAATTCATTTTTTAAACAGCTGCATAGTCTTGAG
>JAYUWH010000062.1:0-15942 GCA_043753645.1 Bdellovibrionales bacterium | reverse complement strand
CATTTTCTTAGTTTTTTCAGTTATTTTCGCTCAGATATAGGCTGAACTTGGCGTTGAGCCGCACCGATATACTCTGATAGCGGTCGGATAATCCGGTTGTTTGCCGTTTGCTCGATGATGTGGGCAGACCATCCGGTGGTTCGAGCCATCACAAAGATAGGTGTGAAAAAATCGATCTCGAAACCCATCATGTAATAGGCAGGTCCTGCGGGGAAATCTAGATTCGGGTAGATCTTCTTTTTCTCGACCATGACTTTTTCTAGCGAGTTGTACATTTGCATCCACTTTTGATCACCGATCACATCAGCCATCACTTGCGCATATTTTTTCATCGTAGGAACACGTGAATCACCCGATTTGTAAACGCGGTGACCAAAGCCCATAACTTTTTTCTTTTGGACTAAAGCATCCTGCATCCATTGCTCGGCCTTCGTAGGGTCTGCAATTTCAATCATCATGTGCATTACCATTTCGTTGGCGCCACCATGAAGAGGGCCTTTAAGTGCACCGATACCCGCAACGGTGGCCGAGTAAATATCAGATTGAGTTGAGGTCACAACACGCGATGTGAAGGTCGATGCATTGAAGCTATGTTCTGCGTATAATATTAATGACACGTCAAAGGCACGCACCACACGCTGTTCCGGCACTTTGCCGAAGCACATGTGAAAAAAGTTTTCAGCAATTGTTAATGCCGGATTTGGCGCAATAAAATCAAGGCCCTTTTTAGAACGGTAGTCGGCGGCGACCATTGTTGGAATTTTTGCCAATAATTGAACGGCTTTATCTAGATTGGTCGCTGGAGCTGCATCCCAGATGCGTTCATCTTCACATCCTAAAAAGCTAACTCCGGTGCGGATGGAATCCATCGGGTGACACTTTTTAGGTAAAGTTTTTATGACATTCAAATTATCTTTTGAAATATCTCGTAAACTTTTTTCATTTTTCGAAAATTCTTCAAGTTGGCTTTTATTTGGTAATTCACCTGTGTAAAGTAGATAGGCCACTTCTTCGAAACTGCAATTTTCAGCAAGATCTTGCACAGGATAGCCACGGTAAATTAAGGAATTCGTGTCAGGATTTACTTTTGATACGCTGGACGTATCCATAACCACGCCTTCAAGGCCTTTTTTGACATTCATTTTTTCGGGTTCAGCCACGTAATCGGGATTAATATATTCAGCCATGGGAATTTTACCTTTCAGTTAAAGTTTAAAATTAAATAAATTTTGATCGAATTCGTTGTAGTCTTGATATCTTGTTAAATCATATAGTTGCTGTCTTGTTTGCATAAGCTCAACGGCTTTTTCTTGAGTGCCATCACGATTGATAATATCAAGACCTTTTTCAGTGTTACCTAGTGCTAGGCGAAATGTTGATACTGGATATATGACTAAATTGTAACCTAAGTTTGTAAGCTCAGTTGTAGTGTACAGCTTGCCTTTGCCAAATTCGGTCATATTCGCCAGTAGCGGTACTGAAATAGCTTTTCGCATCGCTTCGAATTCGCTTTCAGTTTGTAAAGCTTCAGGAAAAATCATTTCGGCTCCGGCATCAACATAAGCTTTAGCGCGGTCAATAGCTTTTTCTAAACCCTCCGAGGCGCGGGCATCTGTTCTAGCGATAAGCAAAAAATTGGGATCTAGTCTTTTACCGCCAACAGCTGCTTTGATTTTTTTAATCATGTCGTCTTTTGCTATCACTGTTTTATTATCTAAATGGCCACAGCGCTTTGGATTCATCTGATCTTCTAAATGACAACCGGCTAAACCCATCTCGATAAATTCTTGAATGGTGCGCGTGACATTCATGGGTTCTCCCCAGCCTGTATCCGCATCGATAATGGCAGGAAGTCTTGTGGTTCTAGCAATTTGCCGTCCCCGAGCTGAAACTTCGGACAAGGTTGTTAGCCCGATGTCCGGGTAGCCCAAATCATTTGATAAAACCGATCCCGAAATGTAGACGCCCTCAAAACCTTTTTTTTCAATCATCATGCTGACGATTGGGGAAAACGAACCCGGAAATCGTAAAAGCTTTCCGGATTTTAGTTGAGCCCGGAAATTTTTTCGCTTTTCTGCGGCAGTTATTTCGGGGAACAGCATTTAGAAAATTCCTTTGGTATCGCGTTTATTATTATTTAATTTATCGATCGGAATTTGCACGTTCAATTGTTGCACTTCAGCGGCTGTTAATTCTGGCAATCGTTCGCATAAAGAAATAAAACGGTTCCGTTCATCTTTCGAGATAATGTCGGCCGTCAACATATCAAATTTACGGATGTAATCCGCACGTTTGAAAGGTTTAGCTCCGGCAGGGTGTGCATTAGCCAATCCTAATTCATCAACGATTGTTTCACCGTTATTTAAGGTGATTCCAACGCGGCCGCCGAATTGTTTTTTATTGGCGTCTTGGTCATGATATCTTTCAGTCCATACTTTATCTTCAATAGTCGAAATTTTTTGCCACAAGCGGATGGTATCAGCACGGTTCGCACGTTCAGGAGCATAAGAATCCACGTGGTGCCATTTTCCGTCTTGCAGCGCGACTGCAAAAATATACATGATCGAATGATCTAAAGTTTCCCGTGATGCTTTTGGATCCATTTTCTGTGGATCATTGGCGCCAGTTCCTATCACATAATGCGTGTGATGAGATGTATGAATCACGATACTTTTAACATCATCAAAATTTTTCGCTTTTGCTAACACAGCCTCTTTCATGCGTGTCGCTAAATCGATTAAAGCTTGCGACTGGTATTCGGCCGAATGCTCTTTCGTGTAAGTTTCTAAAATGGCGCGTTTCTCTTCGCCGATTTCAGGAAGCGGCACCGAATATTTTCCATCTTTACCATCAAGCATATAGGCAATAACTGAATCTTCACCTTCATAAATAGGTGATGGCGCTCCTTCACCGCGCATGCAACGATCCACCGCCTCGATCGCCAATTTTCCCGCGTGCGCAGGCGCATACGCTTTCCAAGATGAGATTTCGCCTTTTCGAGATTGGCGGGTAGTAAATGAAACATGCACCGCTTGTTGCATTGCTTGATAAACAGTTTCCGTTGGTAAACTTAATAAAGCACCAATACCACCTGCTTGAGCTGGCGCTAAGTGCGCGATGTGGTCTTTTTTGTGCTTATGCAAGCAAATTGCTTTCACTAAATTCACGTGAATTTCATAAGCGGCGACCAGACCGCGAAGCAAATCTTTTCCAGTCTTATTCATCTGCTGAGCCACAGCTAAAATTGGCGGAATATTATCTCCGGGGTGAGAATAATCCGCAGCCAAAAATGTATCGTGGTAATCCAATTCGCGAACGGCCGTGCCATTGGCCCAAGCCGTCCATTCCGCAGAAAATTTCTGATCATTTGGCATGCCAAAAACAGTAGCTCCCCCAGCACGAGGATGGGCCAGCGCCATCGCGCGGGCCGAAGCCACCGGATGACGGTTAGAGGCTGCAATTGCAACAGAGGCATTATCAATAATTCGATTAATAATCATATCGACAACATCATCTTTGATCGGGGTCACATCCGTGCAGACTTCGGCCATTTTCCAAGCTAGCTGATCTTTTCTTTCAATTTTTTCTTTCGATGGAAAAACGCGGACCTGATGTTGACGCATAAGAACTCCTTGAGAGGTTATCATATATTAGAGAGTGGTGAACTGTGAAAAATTACCTTAGAAAACGCCTATCGACAAATAAAAAGCTCCGTCACGTTCATCGTCTTTTTTGTCCAGCTTTTTGGCAAATTCTAAATTCAAAGGGCCCACAGGAGTATTATAGCGAATACCGATTCCCACGGCATCGCGCCATCGATCGGTAACTTCAAGTCCATCGACATAAACTTGGCCGCCATCATAGAATAAACCTCCCATGAGGTCCCATTTTCGCACTAATGGAAAGCGCAATTCTGACTTTATCAACTGATAAGTAGCAAAAGTAGTTAATCGGTAAGGCGACTTCGTAATAGTTGACGAAGGAAAAAACTCATCTGACGTAAAGCCACGGATGGTGCTGCGGCCACCCAAAGTGAAGCCCTTTTTATCGTACGGAATTCCATATCCCAGCTGCCGCGCATCTTGAACATAACCGCCACGAAAACTTTGCGCCCAGACATAGTCCGAATTTGCAATAGGCTGGTAAAAGGTTGTCTGTCCATTGATTCGGATAAGGTCATCAACATTTGAACTGCCCAGTTTATCGGTCGCATATTCAACACTTACGCGCGAGAAATGACCTTTCGTAGGATTAAATAAATTATTTCGAAAATCTAAATCTAAAGTTACTCCGGTTGAAGCAATGACTAAATCTTCTCGTCTGTAATTTCCGTTGAGTTCATCTTCATTGGTGATTCCACGATCAACATAAGTAGCTACATTTAGAACGTCCCAGATGCCTGTAAAATGCGATGTGAAGTCTTGCTCCAGCGAAAAAGTGGCCGAGTTTACTTCCGTCACTTTTCGTAATTTAAAATCTGAAATGCTGCGTGATCTAGTGACGTTCGAACGAAAGCGGGTACGGGTATCTAAAAGATAAGGTTCGACAAATCCTAACGTAATTTTTGATTCGACAAAACGCACATCTGCATAATTGTAATTACCGTCAGTTCGTATCGAAATACCCCGGCCCCAGCCGCCGATATTTCGATAAGCTAAGCCGGTATAGCCATGAATAGTTCCGTTATTTTCATTGGTTAATCCTCCGCCGATGGCGAAGATACCGGGATCACGCTCGGTGAGCTTTATTAAAACTGTTCGCGCAGCCACAGGTGTTCCAGCCTCAAGAGTGGAGATATCGATCGAACTGAAATGACCGGTACGCTGTAATCGTGAGATGGACTCTTCCAGTTTCGCCGGAGTTAAAACGTCGCCCGGTTTAAATTCAATCTCTGTTAAGATTACTTTTTCATGTGTGCGTTCATTGCCTTCAATTAAAATTGATTGCACTTCAACACGGGGGCCTTCTTCAATCTTAAATTTTAATGATGCTGAAGTATTTTTTTGCGAATAGGCAATAAGATCAGAGCCTTCATTGTTAAGTTTATATTCTATGAAGCCCAAGTTGTTGTAGTAGGTTTTTAATTTTAGCACGGCCGCTTCAAGCGACTTAAGGCTTAACTTCTTACCTACTTCAAGGCCAAGCTCTTTAGCTAAAATGGATGAACTTACTTGCGTGTTTCCACTAAATTCAATGCCGTTCAGTTCAAGTTGTTCGCCCTCATACAGTTGAATATTTACCAAGCCATCCTTTGGTCGCTCGCGGTCCGTGGTGACTTGCACCAAGCCAAGACGGGCATTCACGAATCCTTCATTCTGCAAATAGACGACTAAGTTTTTAGCCGCTAACTCGATTTCTTCTTTAACATAAACACGGCTTTGAATTTTTGGAGACCCTAGATCCTCGAATTTTTTTTCGTAATAGCTGGGTGATTTTGAAAATTGTCCTATAAAATTCACGACTTTGATACGGGCGTAAGGACCTTCTTCCAAATTCAAGGTAACAATAATCTTATTATTTTCCTTACGTTCGTAATAAGGGATATTGATTTGCGGATAACCTTCCGAGCGATAGAACACTTTTAGTTTTTCTGATAAATCTCCACCAACATTAGCATCAGTTGAGTAATAAGTTTCAAGCTTTAGAATATCATCTTCAAGGTAGTGTTTTGAAAACTCAAAAGAATTTATGATTTCTATTTCATACTTAGGCTTGGGCTCTAATCTAAACTGAGCTTTAGCCCGCAGCTCATCGGCAGAAAATACCAGCTGTGCGGCTGGAACTTGAGTCAAGTAATAGCCATTTTCACTAAGTAGTTTTCTGAGCCGGAGACTTAAATCATTAAGCGTATCCTGATTGATCACTTTATTTTTAAAATGCCAATTCATCAGGCGAGTAATGTCCAGCAAGACGCGCGGATCAACATTGTTAAGGACAACCTCAGAAATTTTAGTTTGGCTTTTTGGTAGGGATTTTATTAATAAAGTTTTTTTAAATGTTGTGATCGGAATATATTGATGCTCGACAGTCGCAAAACGATACCCCTGTTCTTGATAGTACTGCACCAGCTTTTCCGTTGCCGTTTTGACAAAATCCTCGTCGACTGCATTTTTTACGTTTAAATTCATCAGCAAAAGAGCATCGGCCTCGGAGATTTCTTCCAATCCTGAAAATTCAATTTTTTCAATTTGTGCCGAGATTTCACCTGCAAGTCTTAATTCTGAACTTGATCCTACCTTTATTAGGCGCAGGCTATTAAATTTAAATTTTTGATCCAGTTCCTTAATAATTTTATTAAGTTGTTCTTCACCCAAGTGGTGATTAGTAATGTCAGGGACTTCCTTGCGTATATTATTAGCCACGTCCGCAGGCCAATCACTTAAATTTATCGAATAGGGGGCCAATCCATCGGTGGCAAAGCCACTAGCGATAAAAAAGAAACAAAAAAGGAAAAGTTTTACCATTTAAATTCCTTTTTGTATTCCAATTCTCCACCTAGGACGCCGGCCCCGTTTTGGTCCTGAGTATTGATCGAACTATCTGGCTGGATGGATTCTTTATTTTGATAATTTAAAATGCCTGACCAATGGGGATTAAACAAATATTGAAGTTTAACTTCTTGATTTTGTTCGCCAGTTAACGGTTTTGCATAGGATGCATTTAACTTTTTTAAAATTTGCTTCGAGACCACAACTTTTGGCACAGCAATATTTTTGGTGCTATCTACCGCCGGTGCTAACTGCACGGTTAGGCCCAAGGTCTGTTGTAATTTTTTATTAAATTCAGACTGATTGCTTAGAGCCGCAACCACCTCTAAACCAGTTTGCCGCTGTTGCGCTTCAGAGCTTAAGTTTTGGTCCATCTTAGTCGAAGTCATTCCTAGTGCGAGCAAAGAAAAAATATCATTTTTACTCAGCGGCGGCTGACTGCTGGCCTCAATAGTTGGATTTTTAGCGGCCCCTTGCACCAACAGGCTGATATCATAATCTGACACGCGCGCCACAGCCGAGACGTAAATTTCCGGATTGATTTCGTTTGCGGGCGGGAAATGAATATGGGCAGTTTGCACTTCGAACGGCTTATCTTTGAATATAATCTTACTGCCGGCTTTGATATTAATATCACCTAGGATCAGCGGATTTTCGGGACTGCCTTTTATAATTAAATTTCCGGTTGCAGTGCCTTCAAGCAATTTATTTTTTACTACTACACCTTGCGATAAGTCAACGGCCACATCAAGTAGTAGTGATGGAGCTAACGATTCAATTTGTTTTGGTGGCAGGAAGTGGCTGCCTTTGATCGAAACTGCGGCCGCAGCGTCTTGTCCGAAGTCTTTTTCAACTAAGCCGCGCGCAACTTTGTAATTTACTTTTAATGTGTACGGTAACCACGATCCAGAGAAATTCAATTCTGCGCGCCCAGCCGTAGTTACTTTATCCGGAAAGGTAAGTTCAAGATTATCGGCTTCGGCTTGTAATTGTACCACAATATTTTTTGCACCTTTGATTTCGACAACACCGGAGCCTTCCAATTCGCTATTGCCTAGTTTAGCCGAAAGATCGCTTAAAAAGATTTTTGATTGTGAAAACTCTAAAGGTGTTGAGATATTTTCAATCGCTGTTGGAAAGCCCTTAAGAATTAGATTGCCGTCGGTCAGCTGGCCGTCGCCGAACAGTTGTAACGGTCCAGAATGCAGGGCCATTTGAGCCTGCGCTTCCAGCTGTCCATTCAAAGACTCCACAAAGGGAACTAAAAACTGCAAAAGGCGAAGTTTAATTGCCAGTTTCAAGCTTAGGCGACTGACTTTTTTGCCTGCATCTAAAAGATAAACAGAAATATTATTATCTTCGCCAATCAGATCTACTGGATCCATTTTTTTAAGCCCATTGTTAAAGCTCAAAGATGCTGGAGTTTTTAGTTTTAAGGACTGGGTCCCCCGCTGTAATAAAAAATCACTGATTAGAATGCTACCTTGCATTTTATCGAAAGATTTAGTCTCGGATTTAAGATCCGCATCTAGATTTAAACGGGAATAAAATTCAGAATTCGGCTGCGGTAATGAAATGAACGGAAGTAGCATAAGTGCATTTAAATCTCGAATCTGCACCTTGACGGAAAAATCATTTTTATCCAGCCACGGCCATTTTAAATCAGCTTGTAGTTGTCGGCCAAAAAATTGGCTGTTTAAAAGTAAATACTTTTTATTAAAACCAACGATACCTTGGGAAGCCGGGTAATCAAAGCCATCTAAATTAACTTGTCTAGCGTTAAAATTTAATTTCACTTCAGGATTGTCCAAGCTTCCCGTGATTTTTCCATTGGCCGCAATTAACCCAGTTAAACTTGGTAAGTACTTTAAGGCTGCGTCTATTTCTTCGATGTAGGATTGATTAGTTTTAAGAAGCACGTTAAACTCCGGCGTCTTACCACTGGTATCAATGGAGCCGCTGGCGGTAAAGATACTTTTCAATTTATTGAGTTGCACATCTTTAAACTCAATTAGTTTTCCATCGGAAGAAAGATTGGCATCTAAACGCTCGAAACTTTCTTCCGCGATGGCTCCATGCTTTAGGAATGCCCGTAAGTCATATTTTAATTTCCAGAAGTTGAAAGGGCCTGAAAATGAAATATCTGCAGCGCCAATACCAGTTATTTCAAAAGGAAGCTCTAATTTTTTATTAAGTGCCAAGTAAAGATCTTCACCAAAAAGCTTTTTTGAAGACGCTGTTCCAGTAAGGGATGAATTTAAAAAATTGAAAGTTAAATCAGCGGCATAATCCGACTGTCCAATAAGCCCAACTAGCTTTCTAAAAAATAAATGTCCTTTTTCGTATTTCAACTCGGTTGCGAACCGGCCAAGCACAAAATTTTCGATTTCACCATTTTCAGTATTGAGTTCAGTTTCAATACTGCCGCTGTTAGAATCTCCCCACGTCGTTCCCGCAAGCTTCAAGGTTCCGGATAAATCAAGACCAGCTAAAGACTGGATATCTTTAAAGGAAAGCTGATCAGATTCGAAATCAATTTTAAATCCCTTTTCAAAATTGACAACTCCCTTAGCCAAACCTGAAGACTTGCCAATCGAAATTTGACTATCGAATTGCAGATCTTCAGAATTAAATACGATTGAGCCTTTAACTTCGCTAGATTTAATTTTCAATATTGAAAAGGCTTCATTTAAATTGGTTTTCACCACCACATCACTAATCAGCGCATCGGCAGTACATTCAATATCAAAAGGTGGGGTCAGTTGGCCTTCGCAAGCTGCTTTGCCAGCCATGTTTAAGTCCGCAGGAATTGTGGTTAGACCAAGAGAGACAAATAATTTTTGTAAATTTAAATTTTTAAGATCGAGTTTAGTTTTGAAATGGTAAGGTTTGTCTTGCTGAATTTCGATTTGATTCAATTCCGCAAGACCTGCCGGATGCTCAAAATTAATTTGTTCGACATTGAGCTGGTTTTTTTTAATTTGCGCAACAACTTGAGTCTTGCCAAATTTAAAATGATCCACTGTCAAATTGGTTGTGTCGACCTGCAGTTTTCCATCGATTTGCTTTAAGCCATCGATAGAAATTTTTCCGGAAGTTTGAATTTTTCCACTGACCGATGGCAAGCGACTTTTTTGCGGAAATAAATTGAGATAAAAAGTTCGAAGATTGTCACAAAGAATAGTAGAGTCGATAGCAAAATCACCTTTGGGATGTATAAGTACCTTTTTAAACTGGTTAAACTGGCCTTTGATGGCAATTTCAGAGTCGAGGCCTGTCACACGAAATAAATTTATTTTAAGTTGATTAGCAGTCAATGAAGCCGAAGCCATCATATCAAAAGTGACGGGTAGGCTATCTTCAACACTAAAAGTTTGCTTTAATTTTTTTATATCTAAGTTTAACCGGTAATTTAAGTTTTCAACTGTAGCCAAATCGATCTGCGATTTAAATTCTAATTTTCTTTTAACTGATGTGATAGAAATTTCCGAATCCATTAGCCTAATTCGTTTTACTGGAAGCCTAGGCAAATAATTAAATACTGAGTCCAGGGGTAACTCTTCAGCTTCTGTTTTAGTACTATTTTCTAAAGCACTATCAGGAATTTGCCATTTTAAATTTTCAACTGTGATTGAATTGATGTTGAATTGTCCGATAAGTAATTCAAAAGGATTTATTTGCACTTTTAACTTAGCGATTTTAAGTAAGTTAAATTTCTGGAAATCATTTTTAAACAGCACTTCGGCGTCACTCACGGAGACTTGCAACTTCAGTAATGATATTTGCATATCGTTAAACTTAATATCAACGAACTTTTGTGACTGGTTAAATTCCGGAACCTGGGTTTGAATCCACCGTACCAAATTGGGGTGAAGAGCAAATTTCCAAAACAGCACGGCTGCGGCTAGGAAAATTAAAGGCGTAATGAAAATAAATGGGCTGCCTTTTTTCAAAAAGATTTCCATTCATGCAGCAGCGATTCTGCCGATCGGTAACTGGGCCGTGCATGCACCAAAGATTCTAGCATTTGTATTGCAATATCTTTCTGCCCCAAGTGAAAATAAGCCTGGGCTTTTAGATAAAGTGCGCCGAAGGTGGCCTCAGGGGTAGTCGTCATTTTTCTTTCTAAATTTTCAATTTGTTTTAGTAAATCTAAAAAGCGGCCATTTTCGAATAATATTTCTGCTTTTAGCCATTCACCCGCAAAAGTTTCTGGTGCATTCTGTAGCAAGCTCAAGCTTAAATCGTACATTTCAAAATTCATGCACAATAAAGCCAAGTTGTAAATTTGCTCTGGCGATACCGTTTGATAATGCTGGGCTAATTTTTGAACTTGTGCAGTCAATTTCTGTAAAAATTCTTCCGATTCCGGTGATACAACTTCTTTGGTATGCGATCGTGGAGTTTGGCGCTGCGCCCGCACGCGCGACAAAATTTCATCTGCTTTTTTTTCTAAATGGGCTTGGTGCAGTAATCGTACTTCGGTATCAAGAGGGAAATTTTTAACCAATTGGCTTAGCACTTGGTCTTCTTGCTCGTGCAATTGATACAGCCGGTTGTGGTTTAGTTGAGTAATAAGTTTGGTTTTCAATTGCAGTTGGTCAATTTCAAATTGTTGCCGAATGCTTTTCGCCCGCATTGATAACTGCGGTATGAGATTAAGCAGTTCCGGAACTTTGTACGCTGTCGAATCGGATTTTTGCTCTTTTAACGAAAAATCAATTAAATCGATAATATCTTCTGGAATGTAGCCAAGTTGCTCTTTTAAAGCCACGGCGAAGTAACCCCAAGGAAAAAGCTCGACCGATTTTTTTCTTACAACTTTTCTATAAAATTTAAATAGAATATCGTAGCGACCAACCGTCATTAAAAAATGACTGATACTTTCGACTTCTGAAGGACTTAGCACATCATTTTTTTCATACTTTGAAACGATTTCGTGACAGATGTGCTCGGGGGTTGAACCTTGTATGAACAAAGAATGAATTTCAAGTTCAAGGTTATTGTTACCCGCCAAAACTAATCCTTCGGTTTATTATTTTTGATTAACTCTTTCGACATAGTTTCCAGATTCAGTATCGATACGTAGTAAATCGCCTTCACTGATATGCAGCGGCACGTTCACAGATAATCCCGTTTCCATTGTTGCTGGTTTTGTAGCTCCGGTCACGCGATCGCCTTTTACGCCGGGGTCTGTTTGGGCGACCCGCATATTCACCGCATTGGGCACGTCTACAATAACTGGCTTGTCATTGTAAATGGTTAGTGTGACAACCAAATTTTCGATCAAATAATCTTTAGAGTCGCCAACTTCATGCTCCATCATACTGATTTGTTCAAAATTAGTTTGGTTCATAAAATTAAAGCCGTTGTCGTCTTTGTATAAAAATGTCATCTCCACATTTTCAACGTTTGGCACATCGAATTTTTCCCCAGATTTAAAAGTGCGCTCTAAGTTTTGGCCGGTCAGCATGTTACGAAGTTTGGTGCGGCTAAATTGATTACCTTTTCCAGGCTTTACGTGTTGGAAATCAACAACCACGTAAGGAGATCCGTCCACCATCAACTTAAGGCCCTTTTTAAAATCTGCTGTTTCGTACATAAATAACTCCGAGTTTTTTTCTGGGTTTAGAGTTTCAAAAAATTTGATCTTTCATAGTAATTCATCGAACCTAAGTCGACAAGCGATCCGTCTTAGCAAGTTCGATTCTACGCAGCAATTCCTGCAGCACAGAAACTTTATTTTCTTGAATCAGGATTTGCTTCGTTAGCGAGGATCTTTTTACGCTTTTGGTTTCAATGTAATCAGGGGATTCGTAAGACGACAATCTTAACCGCCGGCTATCAATCTCAGGGTGAGATCCATATTTCTTTGTGCACTCGTTAAGCAGCTCAAGTGCTTTTTTTACATCCAAGCGTACTGTCAGGGCATCAATCAAGGCCAAATTCCGTTCAAGTGACAGCGGTATTTTCGACCATTCTGACTTTGGCGGTATTTTTTCTTCGTTGGCCAATTCCGTCTTACTAAGTGGCTGCATCGAAAATAAATCAGCTTCATATTCATCGGCCGTTAAAACTTCCAGTTTAGCAACTGCACGCCGGGCGATTGGATGGGTGGGATTTAAAAATAAGACCTGTTTGAAAGCTTTGAGTGCTTGTTTACCTTGCTGTAACTCAGCAAAAATTTCAGCTTTTTCCAGCCAGGCTTTCCAATTTTCAGGTGCTAGGTTGGTTGCCCTGGTTAAATAATTTACAGCTTCATTTAGATTTCCACTTTTACGGGAAAGACGTCCAAGTAGCGATAGGCCACTGACTGAGTTTGGATGAAATTTTAGACTTCGAAGCACCAAGTTTCCCGCATCGGTAAAAAGTTCTATTTCGACATATTTTTCTGCCAGTCGAATAAAATTTAAAGATTTTGGATTCGCGCTTAGCTCAATTTGCAGTCTTTCAATTTCATCTTCTTGTGTCATCTTCAATAAATTCTGGCATTATATTGACTCAAAGAAAAGCTCCTTATTCAATAAAAAGATGATTATTTTAGGAATTGACCCGGGTTCAAGATTTTTAGGTTACGGCGTGATTTTCGTTCATGGCAACACGTTTAAGGCTATCGATTATGGAGTCCTGAAATTTAATTCAGATGTTCCATTGTCTTTGCGATTGCAAGAAATTGGTTTAGGCGTGCAAGAGCTTTTTAAAAAATATAAACCCGATCATCTTTCTTTAGAAAAAATATTTTTAGGGAAAAACGCCGACAGCGCCTTTAAAATGGGTCATGCCCGCGGAGTTATTATTTACGAAGCGCTTATCGCGGGTTCAGAAGTGCATGAATACGCCACGCGCGTTGTGAAAAAAGGAATTACCGGAAACGGTGGGGCCGAAAAAGAACATGTGCGAACAGTTGTTTGCAATTTGCTGCAGATTCCGCAACTTAAATCGTTGGATGCATCAGATGCTTTAGCGATGGCCTGTTTTCATGCCTCGCAACTGCATGTCTTGAAAATAAAAAAACAAATTAAATCGCAGTTAAAAGCCCAGCATGAAAAGAGTGCCATATGATTGGTTTTTTAGACGGTATTGTCTTTGACGCCTCAATCGATCATTTTATTTTAAATGTGAATGGTGTGGGCTATGATATCTCAGCGTCAGCACAAACCCTGGCTGACGTGCACGTGTTAATTGGCCAAAATATCAAAGTATGGATTCATTCTCATGTGCGCGAAGATGCGTTTCAGCTATTTGGCTTTTTGACGAAGCCTGAAAAGGAATTTTTTTTGCAGCTGCTAAAAGTAAACGGCGTTGGACCTAAGATGGCATTATCCATAATGTCCGGTGCACGGGTATCGCAAATTCAAGAGTGGATTGAGAACAGTGATGCCAAAGCCCTTTCTTCGCTACCCAAGGTTGGTAAAAAAACGGCCGAGCAGATTATTCTGTCTTTGCAAGGTAAATTAGTGCGCATTGATAGTAAGATCAAAGGTGGTGGGCCAAAGATCAGTGAAACTCACCGCCAAATTTCATCCGCTTTGATCAATTTAGGTTTTAAAAATCAGACAGTCGAACAATTTATTGTTTCACTCGAGCACACCATCACCCTTGAGGATGGCGTGCGGCAAGGATTACAAAAATTGACAGGACAAAAATTATGAACCGAATGATTGAAAGCCAAATGCAAGACACAGATATCAAATGGGAAAACAAATTACGTCCGCAAACGTTCGAAGAATTTCCGGGACAAGACGCGGTCAAAGACAAAATTAAAGTTTTCGTACAGGCGGCCAGTCAGCGCGGCGAACCACTTGATCACACTCTTTTATTTGGTCCGCCAGGTTTAGGTAAAACAACACTGGCGCAAATAATTGCTCACGAAATGAAAGCGGATATCCGCATCACTTCGGCGCCAGCGATTGATAAAAAAGGCGATCTTGCAGCGATGTTAACGGGACTGAAACCATTTTCTATTTTATTTATTGATGAAATTCACCGCCTACCACGCGCCATTGAAGAGTACCTGTACACGGCAATGGAAGATTATTACATTGATATCATCACGGGTGATGGGCTTGGCGCCCAGTCCATGAAGTTTCAACTGGTACCGTTTACTTTAATTGGTGCCACGACTCGGGCTGGTCTTTTAGATAATCCATTTCGAGATCGTTTTGGAATTCAAGAGCGGCTGCAGTTTTATGACCGAGAATCTTTAAAAATTATTTTAATTCGCTCGGCCCAGATTTTAAATTTAACTTTAAATTCCGAAGGTGCCGCCGAAATCGCACGGCGCTCTCGAGGGACTCCACGGGTTGCCAACCGTTTATTAAAACGAGTTCGTGATTATGCCGAGGTTAAGGGTGACGGGCGCATTACTTTAGATTTAGCCATTTACGCTCTTGATCAACTGGGTGTTGATAAAAATGGTCTTGATGAAATGGATCGACGTATCTTAAAAGTCATAGCAGAAAAGTACGATGGTGGACCTGTGGGTATCGAAACATTGTCGGCAGCTTTAGGCGAAGAGGCCGAAACCTTGGAAGAAGTTTACGAGCCCTTTTTAATTCAAGAGGGATTTATTCAGAAAACAGCACGCGGGCGGGTGCTGACATCGTATTCTAAGCAGCTGGATCTTTTTTCAAAATAATAATCCTGATGCCATATCATTTTTGAATAACTCTCGTAATTTTATGGCTATGGGCCCCACTTTTTGATCATAGATCTTTTTATTTTCATAAGAAGTCACCGGTAGCACATCCAAAGTTGTGCCCATCATCAAAACTTCTTTAGCTGCAAAAATATCTTGTTCCGTAATATTCCTTGTGGCTGTGGTGATTCCATTTTGTTCTGCAAGTTGAAAAGCTCTGGTCATGGTCGTGCCCGTTAATATCGTGTTAGCCATGGGTTTTGTAAGAATGCCCCCGCTGTCAACGATAACCATGTTTTCTGTGGCACTTTCCGCTAGAAAATTTTGTCGATCAAAATTGACGGTGAAATCTAAATTGCGATCTACAGATTCTTTTTTCATTAAAACATTAGGAAGATAATTGCAGCTTTTAATCTGTGGCATAAAACCCTCTTTTGTCGGTATTATGCTGCGGCCAACGTGAACTCCACGAACGTATTTTTCTTCAGCTATGGAATTTAAATTCGTTATCACGATATAAAGTTGCGGCGCGATGGCGTCATAAGGATTAGCGCTGAAGGCCCCTGGCCCCCGCGATAGAAAGATACGAATGATGGCATTTGGTTGATCAGCGACTTTTAGCGTCTGTACGATAATATCTGTTAATTGCGTGTCACTAAAGGAATAAGACAACCCAATTTTTTCTGCCGATTTCCGAAGTCGGTTTAAATGCGGCTCAAGCAAAAAAATTCGACGTTGGACGACTTTGATGGCCTCAAAAACTCCATCACCGCGGTGAACAAGGTGATCGTCAACCGGCAACAATAGCCACGAACC
>JAYUWH010000061.1:0-15970 GCA_043753645.1 Bdellovibrionales bacterium | reverse complement strand
TGCTTAATACTGTAATCAAAAAACCCTTATAGCGTTGTAACTAGGTGGGTTTTAGATTTGCTTTATGGTTTCATGGGACAATTTTGTGGGTCAGTTTCCAATATTTAAGTCAGCTACAAACCTAATCGACTGACATCCAGTCCCGAGCGCGCATCATTATTTTGCACAGGCTTTTGCACACCCGCTCCGGCAAAGGATTTAACGTTCGTCACAAACACGGTGGTACCGGTACCTTTTTTTTGAATTTTACCTTCGATAATTAAAAATTTTGAGCTTCGGATCACGGGCTCTAACCGATCAAACAGCTCTTTTTGAAAGACGGTATCGATGCAGCCGACTTCATCTTCAAAAGTAATAAAAGCTGTTCCCATCGCTGGTGGAGGGCGCTGCAGTACCGTTAAAATTCCGGCGTACTGAATAATTCTGTTTTTAGGAAGATTTTTTATTTGCTGTGAATTCAGCTTTGGTAAATGCGGCAATTCTTTTCGTAATGCTTTCATTAAATTACCTTCTAACGAATAACCCGTCTTTTGATAATCCGTGGTAATTTTTTCAAGCAAAGTCATCGTCGTAAAAAGCTCGCTGGCCGAATCCATTTTTGCATTTTCATCAAATAAGGATAGCTGTTCATTTTCTTTTTTACTAAGCCTACTAAATTCAACGGATTTCCAAAAGGAATGACGGCGATCTAAGCCAAAGTGCTCGAACGCGTCAATCAGAGATAAATTTTCTAACACATCTTTGGAAAATGTCGTGCGAGAAATAAAATCTTCAATCGATTGAAATAAAGATTTTTCTCTAGCCGCAATCATTTGTAAAACATCAGCTTCACGGATTTTTTCGATGTTACGAAAGCCCATGCGAATTGTTTTTGGCGCCTGTAGTATTGCATCCCACTCAGAAATGTTCGGATCAACAGGTAAGAAGTACACGCCGTTTCTTTTAGCTTCATTTACCAGTGTATCCACCGGATAAAATCCCATCGGCTGAGAATTAATAAGCCCTACAACCAACTCAGCCGGATGATGACATTTCATGTAGGCCGACTTATAGGCAAGGGATGCGTACGAAGCCGCATGCGATTCAGGAAACCCATAGTGGGCATAGCCTTGAATATAATTAAATAAATCATCCGCAAATTTTTGTGGAATTCCATTTCCGACAAGGGCTGCGTAAAGTTTTTTCCCCATCGCATCGACGCTGCTGGCTGTGCGCTGCTTACCTAGGGATCTGCGCAGCTGATCGGCCTCAGCCGGAGAAAAGCCTGCGATATCAATCGAGATCTGCATAATTTGCTCTTGAAAAATAGGAATGCCGTGCGTGCGCCCCAAAATATTTTCTAACCCCGGATGACCAATTTTAAAGGGCCTACCTTGTCTAGCTTCACGCATCCCTTTTAAAAACGGTTGCACCATGCCGCCCTTCGAAGGACTTGGTCTTACCAGCGCTACTTCAATCACCAGATCGTAATAATTTTGCGGTAATGTCTGCACCAACATATTCATCTGCGCTCGGGATTCGATTTGAAATGTTCCATGGGTTTCAGCTTTTTGAATCATTTTGTACGTCGCTAAATCATCCGGCGGAATATCGCGCCAACCAATACCTGCTAAATCAGTAGCCTTATGTAGCGCCGTCAAAAACCCAATAGACAGAATATCTACTTTCATAAGCCCTAGCGTTTCTAAATCGTCTTTATCCCATTGAATAATAGTCCGATTTTCCATGCGTGCGGGCTCGACCGGTACGATTTCGACTAGCGGATTATTCGATAAAATAAATCCGCCCGAGTGAATTGATAAATGCCTAGGAAAACCTTTCATCTGCTGCGCTAAGTTTTCAATATGCGGTTTACGATATAAAAAATCTTTCGATATCTCATCAAAGCGCTGTTCTAGCTCTGCGGCGGAAATAGTTCCGACATCAATCCCGATAGCCTTACTTAATTCTAGAAAAGCACTGCGCGAGTGGTACGTATGAACCGCAGCCACCATCGCCGCCCGTTCGCGGCCAAAACGACGGTAAATATATTGAATAACTTCTTCACGCCGGTCGTGTTCAAAATCCACATCAATATCTGGTGGTTCATTGCGCCCTTCATTCATAAAGCGATCAAATAGTAAATTCATATTCACCGGATCAACACTGGTAATTCCTAAGACATAACAAACAATAGAATTTGCGGCCGAGCCCCGACCTTGACATAAAATATTATTATTTTTTGCGAACTGCACAATATCTTGCACCGTTAAAAAATAATGTTCGTGTCCGCGCCTGGCAAAAAAATCAAGCTCACGCCGAATCTGTGCATCAACTTTTGGGGGAATCAGTCCTTTATAAGTTTCGTTAGCACCTTGATAAACTAGCTCGTACAAATAACTTTTTGCCGTATAACCCGGTGGAATAAATTCTTGGGGATAGGTGTATTTTAATTCCGAAAGACTAAAGGTGCATTCATCGGCAATTTGTCCGGTTAACGCGACGGCATTGGGTAAATCCGAAAACAGTGAACGCATTTGCAAATCTGATTTTAAATAGCGTTCATCATTTCCAAACAAATGAAAACCTGCAGTATCGATGGTAACACCTTCACGGATACAGGTCAGACAATCTTGCAGCGGTCTTTGCGTTAATGAATGATAGTGCACATCGTTTGTTGCAATAATATCGATTGTGAATTTTTTAGCGATTTTTTTGACGAACTGAGTTCGTTGTTGATCTAGACCATCTAGATAACGGCATAATGGCAAGTAAATATTTTTTCCAAACAGCGCCTGTAAAAATTCAATATTGGTGGTGGTCTCTAGATCTGGCAGGCAAATTAAATCTTGGCCGCCGCGTGCCCTGCCCGCCCCTTCGATAAATTCGGAAAGTTCAGCTAAGGTAATATGGCCTTCGCCCTTTTCTTTATCGGCGTGCACCTGCGTGATCAAACGACACAGCAGACCATACGCGTTTCTATTTTTAGCAATCAATGTGATGGGTGGATGATCTTTGATCGTAAGCTGGGCTCCAGAAATTAATTTCATATGCGGAGCCATCTTCAAAATACTCTCAAACGCGCGTGGTAGTGCGTACACTCCATTGACGTCGGTGATACTTATTGCCGTCATATTTAATTCCACGGCGCGCTGAATATAGTCTTGCACTTTCGAAGCGCCCCGCAGAAAAGAAAAATTAGACTTGCATTTAAGTTCGACGAACATTTTGGCACCTATTTATTTTAAGTCTTTGGTTACCCATAATAGCCATGCAGATAATAATTTTTATCTTGGGTTTCAAAAACACTGATCATCGGCGCGTCTTGCAGTTCAAACTGATAGTAATTACGCTCGTAATATTTTTTCTCTGTGTCCGAATTTTCAACCCACCCGCCACTGATTCTTTCGACAAATTCTGAGCGGCTTAAGATTTTAAATCTTTTTTTTCGAATGTGCACATAGCCTGCGGTAATTTGTATTTTTTCAGGATGAAGTAAGTATGTTGGCCGAAGTGGAATTCGGTTAATTAGTTTTGCTTTTTGTTCTAAGCCTGCCCGCATACTTTGCGGGGGCGTGATTAATAACTGATTTTCTATTTTTTTCCACGATTTTTCAGGCCGGCGGTCTTCGGTCAGTTCCGCGTGAAAAATATTTTCTTTGCCATGGGCTTCACCCAATTGGCCTAGCAGCGCGTGAAATTGCTCAAGCTGCTCTTCATGATTATTTAATAAATTTTTCTGACCACTTGTGCCCGGTACGGTCGTTAGCACTTTGGTTTCTAGCGCCTCGATGGGCGTTGTAATCGGCTTTTTTTCAAAATCTTTACTAAGTCGTTCCTTGATAATATTTAATGTGCCTTTGGTCGCACTTTGCGGAGTTATAAAATCAAATTCAAAGTGACGAAAAGGTTCGGGGCTGACGGAATTGGTTTCGCAAAATACCCGCACTTGCATTTTTTGCACGCGCAGATTACGCGCCCATAGTCTTTGAAAAATGCGGTCTAGCTGTTCTTTAAGTTTAAATAAAATAGGTTCTAATTCTCCGTAAAATTCAAAATAAGGAAAATCATTTTTTTCAAAGACAACTTCCTCAGGTTGCCAGTAAGGCCATGGAATTTGAATTTCCTGACGTAAGCGCTGCATGCACAGCACACTAATTGGCCCAAAGCGACTAACTAGCTCGGCCAATGGAATAACTTTAAAAGCGCCGATGGTTTTAATTCCTAAACCTGAAAAAGACTTAATCATTTTCTGAATATTTTTTTGTACAGCAAGGTCTTTGCCAAATGGATCTGCAAAATCAATCAGGGTCTGTAGCGGTAACTGATCTGTTTGCTGTGTTTGGTATTTAGCCCGAACCAGCGCCGTTGCAATATCATCGCCCACGGCGATTTGTGCCGTGTATTTTAATTTCCGTAAAATGACTTGAACGCGTAGTAAAAAACCATCTTCGGTGTACAAGTGGTAGCATTTACCAATTTCAATAAAAATCGCAGATTTTCCAATACAAATTTGCGGACTTAACCGCAAACACAGCTCGGCAACTTTAGTTAATTGAATTTCTTCTTTAAAATAAAGGCAAGCGACTCGCGTAGTTAGTCGCTTAGTTATTGACGTAGTTACTGACATATCTACTGGCACAGCTACTTCCCGTGCTTTTGTTTTAAGATTTCGATGCGAAAATCTTGATCAGTCCCTTTATGAATTTCAAGTTGTAGTGAAATCGGCCAGGCCATCGATGGTTTTTTATCGCCAAGTAAAAATAAGGTCGAGTTGGATTTTTCCGTGAACAATTGAAAGGCCTGAAATATTTTAATTTCTTCAAATAAATTCGGCGCAATCACAATCTGAAAACTTTGACTTTGCAGCGTGCGCCGCAAAGACTGCGTCATCTGTTTGCCTAAAATTCCAAAAGTAATTTTAGTTAAATCTAAACCCCGCTGGTGCAAAGCCGTCGGTAAAATAGCTTGATCACGCTGCGCCCAGAAAATTTTAAAGTCAGGATACCCTGCCAAAAACTGAATAAGCCATTCGGTTTTGTAGGGGCCCAGAAGCTCGACAATGACTCCGCGTGGTACACCGCCCTCTAGCGCAGGCGCATCCCAAAATTCTTTACTAGATGGAGCACAAGCCCCGCCCAGTATAAGTCTTAGCGCTTTCACTTTTTCGGCCGCTGACATACATCCCCCCATATACATTCGACTTGCTTAATCTAAAAGTATATGTAAATAATGTGTAAGTCAAATTGAAGATTTTTAATTTAGACGAACGGCCCGGCAATCTCTAAAAATGAAGTGGAATACTGCGAATTTTTAAAAACAGAAGATGTTTTGGGCTAACGCCAGAATTTAAGCGGGTCTTTGTAAATTACAAAAATCCAAAACGTCAAAAACAATACAGCATGCAGCAGCGATGGCTGAGTTCGTAAACCCATAAAAGATTCTAAGAACGATGTTACACGCAACATAAAATTCGGAATTTCGATTGTAAATAGTGGATTCGAAAAACTTTCAAAAAAACCAGCCGAGAATAATTTATCGACTCCGGTTGCTATTAATGAACTGGCTGAAAATAATAACCACAATCCTGAAATGCGAAAAACCGTTCTGATCGATAGAAATTTCGTACCTAAAATCATCAATCGGTAAATGACAAAAGCCAGCAACACACCCAAAGCTAAGCTTAAAGCCACAGACGATTGATGAGCTAACGTAGGCTTTTCAAAAGCTAGGCTGTATAAATAGACAACGGCCTCGATGCCTTCACGAAACACAGCCACGAAAACAGCACCGATGATGGAATACGAATTTTCTTTTTTAATTCCAGATTCGATATCACTTTTTAAATGCTTTGAATGCTCGCTCATCCAAAAAACCATGTACAGCATCATCATGCTGCCACCTAAGACGATGATGATTTCTAAATAAGAAAATACTTCCGGTGAAAACGCTGGCAAAGCGCCGGCTAAGGCAACGCCTAAAACCAAACTAGCAACAATTCCTAAAACCAAGCCAAGCTTCGCCGATTTTAATCCCGAAGCTTTTGTTCCTTGTTTTTGAAAATAACTAATGATGATTCCATAGATCAGCACGGCCTCGAAAGATTCTCGAAACACAATGCCAGTAGCTTTAGCTAAAAAACTAAAATCCAAATTTATTCCTATTCAACAGTTAAATTACCCTTGGCCGTATCTTGATGATATTCGCCAAAAAACTTATATTTTCCCTTTTTTAAATTTCCTAAAGTGATTTTGACAGTTTGTCCTTCAGGAATTAATTTTTCACGCTTTAATTCTTTGCTTTCAAATTCTTCAGCTCCGGGACCTTTGTTTTCAACCAATAATTCAATTCGCTTATCCGCCGGTGCCTTTAGTTCTGCGGGATCGAATTTCCCATTTTGAATCGTAAGCTTAATCTGAACCGTGTCATCAACTGCCTGCGCTTTAATTGCCGTCAAGAACGACGTTAAAGTTAATGCTGCTATTAAAATATTTTTAATCATAATTATTCCTTTTCTAAATTAGGTTTAAGTTTTCCAAAAATTCCGTCGACTTCATCATTTGGGCCTGCTGCAAAATAAAGATGATTTTTTTCACCTAAACTTGCGCCGTTACCGAACATTAGACCCCATAAGCCATCGATTTGGATATTCTTATCTTTGTTTTTTAAGTAATCGATTGCTGTAAATGTTTTTGGATCAAAGGCTACAATCGTGCCGTCACCAAAGTTTCCAACAAGCAACGCGCCCGAAAATTTGCCAAAGCCCTCTGCCGGAGCCATGGCGAAACCCCACGGAGCATTCAGCATTCCCTTGTCATTCCACACGCGAATCAGTTGACCTTCTAACGAGTATTCAACCACGCGCCCTAAGCCCGCGCCTTTTTGCTCTTCGCCGGCCTCAAGCTTTCCCGATTTTTTATCTTTTTCGATTTCGGCGTAAGCGACAAAAACGTGGTCCTCATTATTTAGACTCAGCACCTGCACATTGTACGGTCCGAACTCGCCCGCCCTGGTGAAGCTTCCTTTAATAAAAGGATTTTTAAATTGGTCTTTTTTTAATTTCACTTCCTTGAACTTCGAATCAAAAACGCGAAGTTGTGGTTTGTTACCAAAGTCCGCGACAAAAAGAGTTGAACCTTTTGAATCAATGCCAAGACCAAAATATTTATCACCGCGCTTCAAGTTATCAACTTTTAAAATTCCTGTGATTGGACGGTTAAAGGTGCCGTCGTCGTTTTTTTTCTCGCCCCAGCCGTAAAGTTTTCCCGAATCCGTGGCAAATACGAATTTACTTTCAGCTTTAAAAGTTCCAGTCGGGCTTGATTGTTCGATGATAAATTCTTTTGCTGGATTAAATACCACTCCTGTTGGCGTATCTGGCTTTCCTTTTTTTTCCAATAGATCTACATTCTTTAATGCATCTTGAAAAAGTTTGGTGCCACCGACATCGCCGACAAACTCGATAGATGTCCCAGTTTTTTGCGCTGTCACCCAAAAGTGGCCACCCAACCCTGCCGGACGATTTGCAAGGCCCCACGCGTTTTGCATTTGTGGATCGATCATTTCAGGATGAAATTCGGCTCGGTTAGCCACAAGATTTAATTGGACATAATTGTTCACATCAACCTTTGCTACAGAAAGTTTTGACGTTTCAATCTTTTTAGAGGCGCAACTACAAACCAAAATGGCAGAACAAAACAACGTAACAAGAATTTTTACAGCTTCCATTTTAAACTCCCTATCAGAATAGGGTATAAGCCAATTTTTTCAGCACGGACAGGTTTTTTAACAATTTAGATGCACTTGAACATTAGATGATAGAATTCTCATTAAGTTTTCATTACGATGCGTTGCTAAATAGAAGTTCAATTGACTTGTGAACAACATTTTTGCCCACTAGTAAGCAAAGAAAAGGAGTTCTTATGTCACGTTATTTATTCATGGTTTCTCTTGTCGCAAACAGTTTATTTTTCAGTTTGGGGTGCTCAATAAAAGCTGCAGACGGCGCCGTTGTCGTTGCAGATCCTGAACCAGCTCAAGGTATCTCAGAATCTGCGGTTACCGAAGCCGGTGCTCAGTCCACAGCCTCTGAAGGCGCATCATCGCCGATGATTGCAGCAGAACTTTCAGAAGATTTTCAAAACATGGATTATTTGGATCCACAAAGTGCAGAAATTCATCCGATGGCTGCATGCTCGTTTGCTTCAAACCGCAGTACTTGCACATCGAATGTAAGTACCATTGACTGGTTGGGCTGCACAGTTGGCGCTGCTACAGCAACAGGTGGCTGGACTGAAACTTGGTCCGCAGGCTTCTGTACCAACGGAGCTTCACCGGCCGCATTAACAACTGGTACTTCTGTCAATCGACGAACTGTAAATGGTGGAGAAATTCTAACGACCTCCATTGGAGCCGTTTTAACTACGACCACAACTGCGCACTCTGCGTATGACGGAACTTTAATTAATGGAAACGGAATTACCGTTGCGAATACTTCAGGTACTCGCACAATGCTGATCGATGGCTTACATAAAGTTTTAGTTGGACCGCGCGGTCGCACGTGGTTCGATCACAGCGTCGTGGCAAATCCGGGTCTTTCCGTCACAGGGACTCGAGCAGCCGGAACACGCACGGTAACTGGCAGCACGACCCTTTATCACAATCTAGCTTTGTATAAAGCGGTTCACACTTTTAATACTGTTCGTTGGAATTCAGCAACATGCTGCTATCCTACTTCGGGTACTGTGACATCGACTTTAACGGGTTCAAAAACGAATTCATTAACTTTAGATTTTACAGCCGGAGCGACAGCATGCGGACAAGCCACTTTTACAGAGGGCTCGGGCACTCCGACAGCGGTTACTTTAACTCAGTGCCGGTAATAAAACTTGGATTTGGACTTTTGTCTTTAACACGAAAGTCGTAAACCAAATTTCCCTATAAATTTTCGGTGATGGGGCTACTTTGTAAGTCCCATTTTTTATTGTTTTTTAACTCTTCTAAATTGATTGCCACGAAAATTTGGATGGAATGCTTCTTGCTATTCTTATTGGATACTATCCAGGAGGTCCAGCATGAAAGCCATTCAGCGAGCAGCAAACATATACAAATCCCAGTCTCAACTTAGCCATCAAAACAATTCGAACTCAACTTTTGGCTATAGCAGTTCTTCCCGAAATGCTGATCTGGCTCGCCCAGCAAGCGACTCTGGGAATTCTTTTGATAAAATTTTGCGGGAACAAATGGCAAAAAAAAACAATCGGCTTAGCAATTAAAAAATAAAGTATTATTTGGAGTGCTACATAAAAAATTCTAGCAATCGCCCACATTATTAGCTTTTAGTGACTTCCTATTTTTTTGATCGCAAAGATTGCATGGCTCCGGACCAGGCCACTAACTGATCGATCATGGCATTTGTTGTTGCTTCGTGATGGGCAGCAGGCTTAAACACACTAAATTTTTCAAAATCAGTGAATAAGGAAAAGCCCACTTGGCTGCGGACGGTGGCCACTTGCAGTTCAGACATAATTTGACGTAAATGCTCGACGGCGCGCACACCCATCATTCCACCGTAAGCAACGAAACCAGCGGCTTTGTTATTCCATTCTTTAAATAAAAAATCGATGGCATTTTTTAATGCGCCTGAGGTGCTGTGATTGTATTCAGGGCTTACGAAAATAAAGCCATCAAACGAATTTATTTTTTCAGACCATTTCTTTGTGTGAAGTTTTGTATATTGTCCGAACGAGGCTGGGCTTGATTCATCTAACAGAGGTAAGTTGAAGTCCAGCAGATCGACAAGTTCAAAATTAGCGTCACTGCGTTTTTTGGCCACATTTAAAACCCAGTTCGCAACTGCTTCGCCGTTTCTACCAGGACGGGTGCTTCCAATGATTATTGCTATGTTTAACATTTCACAAACCTTTCGCAAAAAAAAGGCTCAAGCAAAATCGCTTGAGCCTTTTTCAAAATAAATTTATTTACTTATTAATGAATAGGCGAAGAAGATCCTGCGCTGATTTCAGATTTTTTAAAGCCGATCTTTTCTTTTGCAGCATCAATTCCGCGGTCAATCGCCCTAAAGGCCTGATCAGCTTGTGCGGGAAGTGCTCCGCGGTCGTTTAACATTTTTAAGCCGTAATAAGCGACAGCTGCGAAAGCAATCCAGCGGAGCTTAACACGGGTTAAAATAGCCGGAACTAAGTAGGCCGCTGCTAAGTGTTTCAAATTTGTTGTATCTGGTACTGATGGGTTCATTCGATTTCCTCCGTCGTTGTTAATTTATAGATGTTGTACACTGTATGTCCGAAGCATTGTTTTGCATAATTCTTGCCAGATTTAGATTCGTCTTATTGCCGATGATCTGAAAATAAAACGTATCTATGCTTGAACCAGGACCTAAACGAAGACCTGAACGAGGCAAAATGGCTGGCATGAGTTACTGATCTGTCATTCCTGCAGAATTTTGGTTTTGTAAACGAAAACATTCTGAATCATCAGATGCACATTCTTTTTTTGCACGGTCTGAACTAGATTTCTTATGCTTTGCAGTACTACGACGATGTTTTACTGTCGTTGACGTGGCTGAATCTACAGTCGAGGATTCCGTCGGTGTCGCCGTAGTTATTGTATCAGAAGCCGGTGTCGATATATCAGTCGGCGTTGCTGTGCCTGATGCGCCGTAGGTGCCTAAGGTTGTCGATGAGTTTGTTGATGCCGGTGTCTGAGTATCAGTACTTCTTGTTGTACTAGTATCTGCTGTTGAAGATGAATCCATTGCAAATGAATTTGCTGAAAACAATAAAGCTATGGCTACACATGCAGTAATTTTTTTGTAAGCGTTCATATTTTTTTCTCCTTTGTTAAATAACAGTTTATGCAAAACTGGTTGCAAGTTGATAAATGCAAGGCTTAGACCAAAATGAAATGGCTTATTAATTACTTAAAGGATTTAGGTGGGGCAAAATTATGTTTTTGAGGTCAGAGATGCGCCAAATGAAGCAATAATGATAAAAAGTATGGCTGTCATTTGCAGAGACGTTAAATGTTCTTTTAAATTAAGGTAACCCATTAAGGCTGCAATCGCGGGTTCCATACTCATTAATATGCCGAATGTTTTTGTTGGAATTTTTTTTAAGGCCACCATTTCAAATGAATAGGGAATTGCACTGGATAAAACTGCAATCGCTATCCCGAAAGGAAAAATTGAAAGTGTAATTTTTGAAAAATCCGTTAAAACCAAAACAAAAGGCAAAACAACTAAAGCTGCAACCAACATTCCAACAGAGGTTACGGCTCCTAATTCTTCCTGTTGGCTGGCCGACTTACCGAACAGAATATAAAGTCCCCAACAAGCTCCAGCTGCAAAAGCAAAAAAAATCCCGATGGCATCCAAGGAAGTCGCTAGCGTTGAAACTGGCAATATAAGATAAATTCCAATCGCTGCCAGCGTGGCCCAGATAAAATCGAAAGGTTTTCGCGATAAAAATAAAGCTACCGCCAGCGGGCCGGTAAATTCTAATCCAACAGCAAGGCCCAATGGAATCCGCTCAAGTGATAAATAAAAAAGTAGATTCATCAGGCCAAGTGAAAGTCCATAAATAAGAATCGACTTCCAGGATTTTGGCGCAAGCTTTTTTCGCCACGGCCGCCAAATACCTAACAAGATAAGGGCTGCAAAAAAAAGCCGAAATCCAGTCGCCGCCCCAACACCGATGACAGGAAAAAGCTGTTTTGCAACTGAGGCTCCGAATTGTATCGAAAGCATCGCTAAAATAATCATGACAATTGGCAAAGAAAATCCGGACATACTAGTTTTTACTGCGGAAATTGTCTTTAAGACAACAGTAAAATATTAAAGTAAGTTATTTTGATTTATTCCAAAAATCGTTGATATCTTTTAATATTTGTCCGGACACTAATTCATTTACATTTTCTTCGAACCAATCTTGCGGCATCGATTTCACATAGCTTGACTGCAAAAAGCGATCGTCAATAAGGACGATAATTCCCTTATCAGTTTCAGATCTTATGACCCGCCCGGCAGCTTGCACCGCTTTTGCCATCGCTGGATACGTGTAGGCATAATCAAAACCCGCAGAATAATGCTCTTGATAATAATCCTTCATCGTTTCACGCTCAAGATCAAACAATGGTAGTGGTGGTCCGACAATAAAGGCGCCAATAATCATATCACCTGGGTAATCAACGCCCTCGCTAAAAACTCCCCCTTGGACGGCAAATATAATATGACCGCCCGGTTTTTCAGACAACAGTGAAATCACACGGTTAATATTCTGCCGGTTCATATTTCGTTCTTGTTTAATTAATAAATAGTGGTCAGAAAGTTTTATAAGCGTTGCCACCCGCTCAAGAAAATCAAAACTTGGAAAAAAAACAAAATAATTGCCATGTTTGATCGACGTGATTTTAGAGATTGTTTCAGCAATTTGCGGATAACTGCGCTCGCGATTTGAATATTTTGATGAAATTTGTGGAATAACTAAAATCTTTCGATGATCCGTAGGAAAAGGTGAAAGAAATTCAGCTGTTTTTAAATTTTTAGTCATCAGTCCTGATAACCGCGAGTAAAAATCAAAAGGTTTAAGTGTGGCAGAAAATGCGACCACTTGGTTAAAATTATCATAGCAATTTTTTAACATTTCAGAAGCATCACAGCAGGTTATCTTTACGGTGGCGGGGTTGGGATTAAATGTTGTGAAAAATTCTTTGCGTTGACCATTTACAAATTCAAGCGCACTGGTAAATTCGGACCAGTAAAATGTGAATCGCAGTACAACATCTTTGGGCTTAATATCAACATCCGAACTTAAGTAACTTGATAAAAACTGGCGTAATTTCTCGTCTTGCTCTGTAAATAGTCTGACGGGCGGTTTTATCGGCAGCGATTTTTGACAATTCGAAGGCCCGCAGTTGCACACGATTTGAATACATTCTTGCAACAATTCTTTTGCGGTTTCACGAAATTTTTTAGGCAAGGTCTGCAGATCGTCCCGCATTCGTTCAAGTATAAATACAGATAAAGTCGGAGAATAAAAATCCATCGCTCTTGACGGAAGATTGTGTGCTTCATCGATAATTAAATTGGGCTTTCCAATTTGATCAAGCTGTTCGTTTTCAAGTCCCCCTAAAATAGCCCGCGGGGCAAAAACATAGTTGTAATCACAAATCACGGCATCGGCTTCTGTGACCGCTACAATTTGCAATTCGAAGGGACACACCTGGTTTTCTTCCGCCATTTTCTTAAAAACACGCTCGGTTAAATTTTTCTTCTTCGATAATTCAGTCACCAAATCATTACTAGCTACCTTGGTGTAATGGTCTTTGGCATATTCGCAAAATTCAGGATTACAAATAGGCTCGTTTTTGAAACACATTTTGCTTTTCGCTGTTAACGTCATAGATTTAATGTCAGCGCCTGCCACCTGTAGCTTTTCAATCGCATCTTCGGCAGCCGCATGCTGCGAATTTTTCGGTGTAACGTAAATAACTTTTTGTCCACGCGATAAAGCCTCTTGCAAGGTCGGAAAAAGCACCCCCACCGTTTTGCCAAGCCCGGTGGGGGCTTGGATCATTAAGGGCCGACCGGCTTTCATCGTTTCTTCGATAGTTTGAATAAGATCAACTTGACCCAATCTTGGTTTTAAAAAAGGAAATTGCAATTTAGTTGCAATTTTTTTTCGACGCGCGGCCCGCTTTTCGGCAAGTTTTGCATCGTGGACCAGCTCTTCCAGCCGTAACTGCACCCAGGACTGTAAAAAAGGGATATTTAATTTTAACTGCATGTCTAAAGTTTCGAAATTACGGCTGGATACTAGGTGCAAATTCAATTCTGGGATTTTTTTATTCTGCAGATAATAGAAATAGCCGTAAGTCTTTAACTGTAAACAATAAGGGTGCGAATCCTCATTTTCTCGTAAGCGTTTGACCATTTCGTGGATGTTAAATGCCGATTTTATTTCTTCTATTTTTGCATTTTCTTTATCATAGAACCCATCCATACGGCCACTGACTTCGAATTGATAGCCACCAAAATCAAATAACTGGGTAATCGCGACTTCAGCTTTATAACTTGAGTCCACTTTAGCGCGCTCGGCCTGTCGTAGTTGATGAATTTCGATTCCTGTCTGTGCACCGCGACCATATCCCGAGTTGGTGTCAATGCTTCCCGTGCGCGGTGCCGGTAAGGCAAATTCAGAAACACTTAGCCTAACTTTTTTCGGCAAAGTATTTGTTTTTTCTATATTTGTTTTTTTAGAAGCTTTTGCCATTTTAAATTCTAAAACAAATTTAACTGGTTAGGGTTTTTAGGAAATAGATCAGCATCGGAGTAAGCTTCAAGCCCTAGCGACTGTAAGTGGCGTACCAGCGCGCCCTTGCCGCGATGTTGGACGTAAACTTTTTTAGCACCTGTATCTTTGACAGTTTGGACAAGATCATCCCAATCGGCATGATCTGATAAAACAAATCCGCGACCGTAATTAAAACCATAATTTTTGTTTTTTCCAGCCATCCAACCAGAGGCAAAAGCAGTTTCAAATGAATCGCCTAAGATGGCTGCTAACGGAGATTTTAAAAAAGATTGTGGCACTAAGAACAGCTGGCCACGCAACCTGTCTAGCGGGTCAATGGTGCTCATGCAAATTGTGTCGGCAAGGGAAATTCCTTGGTCGCGGTAGCAGCGAATTAAATTTGTGGCGGCCGAGTGACAGTAAATTGGCAAAGTTGCGTGCTTTGCCAGTAGCCCTAAAACACGCTGTGCCTTTCCTAAACTGTAGGCGAACAGCACGCTATTTTTTCCAGCCGAGGAATTGGCACTCCACCAATCAAAAATTTCTTTTCCGACATCTGAATCTTTAGGCCATCGAAAACTTGGAGTGCCAAAGGTCGCCTCAGTCACAAAGACATCACAAGGAACCACATCAAAAGGTTCGCAGGTGGGATCAAACTCACGTTTGTAATCTCCTGAAGCCACCCAAACATCTGAACCATTATCTAACCGCACTTGCGAAGAACCCAGAATATGACCCGCGGAATGAAACGAAATTTTTATACCATTAAGAAAAAAACTTTCGCGGTACTGGTAAGCATGAGTCGTAATTTTTTTTCCAAGACGCTCTTTCAGTAAATTTTCACCACGATCGACACAATAATAATTTTTACTACCTCGTCGTGCATGATCACTGTGAGCATGAGTCACAACAGCGTGTTCAACACCCTTTGATGGATCTATATAGAAATTGCCAGCCGGACAATAAAGCCCAGCGGTCGTCATGATTAGCATAGCAAATAAGAGTATCTTATTTGCTTTAAAAAACCAATGACGACAGTCCTCAATTTCTGACACACATTTGCATTTTGTTTTAAATCATGTGCTCTAGAAAAATTTCTTGCTTATTGTTTTTCAAATAGGCTTCGACCGAGATTTCCAGATTTAAAGCGCGCGAAATTGGACAACTTACCTTAACTTCATCGGCAAAAGTGCGCAGCTGAGATTCGCTAACTCCAGGCACGTCTGCCTCTACTTTCAAACGCGACGAAGTAAGACTGAGTTCATCCTTGATTTTCTCAGCTGATACCATGGCTTCCGTTCGAAGCTGAATGACATCAAATCCTTTTTTAGTTAGCAGCGCGCATAAAGCCATCGTGAAGCAACTGGCATGGGCTGCGGCGATCAGTTCTTCGGGATTGGTTCCCCGCACGCCATCAAAACGGGTTGCAAACGAATGAGGAATATTTTTCAGGGCACCGCTGGCGGTAGAAATTTCGCCGCCACCTTTTTTCAGCGAGCCATTCCATATAACTGTACTTTGTTGTTGCACACATACCTCCTTAAAAAGTTTAGTAACCAAATTTCTAGCCGCAAATAAAATGCCATTTTAAAATAAGCATCACTTCGAGTTGGCATTGGCCAGGGGCAGAATTCCAGGGTCAAATTGTAGGCCTGTGCCTTGCTATACCTGAACCTAGG
>JAYUWH010000060.1:0-16134 GCA_043753645.1 Bdellovibrionales bacterium | reverse complement strand
TGGGAAATCCGAAAACTTTAGCGGATTTTGTGCAATGGGGGAAAACGAACTTTCCAGCCAAGAGAACGATGCTAATAATTTCTTCTCATGGTTTCGGAATTTTAAATAATCCTTACCCTATCCACGAGAAAAAGCGTGGAGCAGTTTCTAAGCTAGCTTCAAGTATCGATGATTCGTCCCATACCTTCATGCGTGAAGAAGAAATGGTTGCACAACTAAAAACAGTTTTAAAAGATCAGAAGCTAGATTTGCTAGTGCATAACTCATGTTTAATGGGCAGTTTAGAAACCCTTACTTTAATGAGTGCAGTCGCTAAATACGCTATTGCTTCCGAGTATTCTATTTACATGAATACCAATGATGATTTGATAAATAATGAAGCTCGGACAATACTTATTGAAAATATCATCGCTCAAATAAAAAATGACCCAACAGTTTCAGAATTAGAAATCGGCAAGAAAGTAGTTTCAGATTTCACTATTAATTATAAAAATTTTAAAGGTCCAACAGATGGCCAGGATGATATTCGCTACCCGTCTACCTTATCCCTTTATGATTTAGGCAAAATTCATCTTTTAGCGGCCGAGTATTCGCGTTTAGCTAGCGACTTTATGCAAAACGCTTCAGTGGATAATACTATTTTTACCCGATTATTCGATCAAAACTTAAAAGCTAGATATGTGGATAACTTCGGCTACATTGACTTGCAGATCCTTTATAAAAGTATTATTGCAGCTGTGTATCCTGACTCTATCCCAGAAAAGATGAGCACCTTTCAAAAAATAGTAGATGATGTTGTGCTAGAAAAAGTTTCTCTTTACACATCACAGTCTGAACCCACGGCGTTAATGCATGTATTTTTTCCATCCATATTAACCCATGCCGAGCTTAAACCTTTTCGCCAATCTTACGCAGAAATTAAGATGGTACAGAGTTATGGCTGGCCCGCATTTTTAAATTTTTTCTGGCAGGGATTTGAAAGCAACCGCGATCGCTATTGGCTTTCTAAATTGCAGGCCTGGAGTCAAGGTGAGACTATCATTGTAAAACCCACTTCAGATTCGAAATCACACGACTATGATTTATTCCTTGAACTTTCGATGATGGCAATTCGCTTACGGCATATCGAAGGTAAAATTGAATTGAAAAAATATGTCGAGCTGCTGAATACAATAAAACGGACAAATCCAGTTCTTGATGAGCATCGAAAGTACGTCAAATCCTTACTCAACTAATTTTTTATATAGTTCTAACCCAATCCATGCATCGGTGGCCGCATACAACAGCTGTTTCTCTGTCAGGGTTTCCGCTTGCCAGTTGGTCAACTTAGGGCCTTTAGAAAGCTGAGCTTGTAATACTTCTTCTGTCATTCCCTTTAGACCAAAGTTTTTCAGATTTTTTACTTTTGCAAGCTCTTGAAGTTCGACGAAATTTTTGACTGTGAAATGAAATATTTTTTGAAGTTGCTTAATATCATCATGGATAGCACATCCTACTTTCACAATAGACTCGTTCTCGAAGATATTTCTTATAATTTCGAAGTTTGTAAGTGCCTGCAGTCGAATAAGATAAGCATCTGTTGCAGTGGCAAGCTGCAACAGAGCCACTTTATAAACTTCACCTTTTTTGAAGCTCGGTTTTGTTTCAGTATCAAAACCTAAAATCTTGGCCTGACTTAAATCTGCAGCCACTGAATTCAATGCCACATCTGTATTAATTAGATGAATTTTCCCAGTAAAAGAAATAAATTTTGAAGTCCCAGTTGGAGCATTCATGCGCTGATAGCTTTCAAGAGTTAAAGCGTCGAAGTACTATTAAGATTATTTTTTTCATATCTATTTTATAATTGATTAAGCTAATTCAATCAATTGTTAACAAAAAAATAATAGTCTAAACCACGCAATTATGTCTTATTCTCAACATATCTAATGGTTGATCTTTTTAAGTTAGTAAGCTGTAGTTAACGACGGAGGTCTTATGTCGTGGTATTTATCTTTGTCGCTGACTTTTGCAGCCGGAGCCATCGGGGGTTTAGCTAATGCCTTGGTTATTTGGTTCTTCGGAGTTAAAGGCATCAATCAACTTTTTAAAGTAAATATTACTCCTAAATTAGATGGATCTTTTATTTATTCAAAAATAGTTTGGGGAGGCCTTTGGGGACTTCTTTTTCTATTAACTCTGCAACCACAGTCTTTATTTTTTAAGGCCTGTTTGATAAGTTTAGCGCCAACGTTGGTGCAATTATTTTATATCTTTCCTAAGCAAGCCCAGGGTCCTGCCGGTATGAAATTAGGTTCGCTAACTCCAGTGCTTGTCGTATTTTTTAATCTAGTTTGGGCTATTGCAGCTGCAACTTGGATTTATTTTGCACTGCTACCGTAATAAATAAGTTCTCTAGGACAGTGGGAAGCTATTAACCACAAATCAATTTTTATGATTTACCAAAAAGTTGTTTACGAGGCTCTGCCAATTTTAAATGCGAACACTTTCTCCAAAAAAGATAGCCACTTTAAACTGACGGAGTTGTGGCTGTCTCCAAATTTGAAATTGATTTCAAAAGAATATTTTTCAGGTTCTCTTTTCTGAAACGCATGATCAATTCCTATTAACTCACTAAATTGCTGCTGGTACTGAGCTAAAAGTATGAGTTTTAATGCTTTGTAAATCTAACAAAAGCCTGACCCATTCAGTAAATCATACCAACTTCAGTCTAATCGGTCCTTTAGCGGTCGAAGGATCAACGCGGACTCCATTTTGAGTAATAAGTATTTTTCCATCAGCAACTAACCGTCTTGCGGCAGAGCGCACTTTTTCCATCAGGGCCATATCTTGTTTTTGAGAATCTTCAAGAACTTCTGAAGGGCAAATAGTTTTACCCGCACCACGTGCTTTAAGCTTCGTTAAAATTTCAATTTCAAAGTTATCATTTTTCTTATTTTTTCGGCATTTCTCGCTACAATATTTTATCTGATCCCAATTTTTTTCCCATTTTTTGCGTGGCTCGATGACCCGTCCACAAGTCACACAAATTTTCGTCGGATTTACTTTTGCACTCACCTATTTCCAGCCTTTAGTTATTCCATCCGCTGATTGTCGTGAGCATTTAAAACGAGTGGTTTTAAAACCCCGCTTAACTTCATGTTTAAGCTGACCCTGATGATGAACCCGCTTTCGCCACCGCGCAAAAGCCGCCGCGGAAAGCTGACTTCGCATTAACTTGACGAAATCATTTTCGGTTAAAGCAAATTGTTTTTCGATAGATTCAAAGGTCGAGCGATCTTCCCAGCCCATTCGAACTAGGCGGTCGATATCACCATCGGAAAATCCACTTATTTTTTCCTTAAACGTTCTAGAAGCTCCCATGTTAAGATCTCTTTCTGAAGTTGGCAGGCCTTAAACACTTACTGTCAATTTTTCACGTAAGGTATCCGCAGCGCTATTTAAAATCGTCCATCGTTCTTTCGGTATTTTCTGGCAAGCTCTGGCCATCATCGACAATCTGGGATTTTTTATAAAATACGTTTCATGCTTTTTAATAAACTGCCAATAAAGTCCGTCCACACCGTCGCACCATTCAGCCTTTGCGTACCCACCCATTTTTCGCAAATAATTCGATCCGCAAATATAAGGTTTTGTCGCAAATATTCCGCCATCAGAGAATAAGGCCATACCGTAAACGTTCGGACCCATGACCCAATCTGAAGAATCAACAAACATTTCCATAAACCATCGGTGCGCGTGCTTTGGATCAACCTCTAATAATAGCATTAAACTTCCAACGACCATCAAACGCTCGATATGATGAGCATATCCCCGTTTTATCACCCGTCTTAAAGTTTCATCCAGGGGTGGAATACCTGTATTGGCTTTGTACCAATGCGAACTCAAGTTAAGTTTGTGATTCCAGAAATTTTCCTGATCTTGTCTTTCACTGTACTTTTGATAAATGCCGCGAACAAATTCCCGCCAGCCAATGATCTGCCGGATAAATCCTTCTAGCGAAGATAGCGGAATTTTATTTTTCTTAGCAAACGTTAGCGTTGTTTTAATTACTTCTTCCGGAGTCAGCAGCCCACAATTTAGAAATGGAGTCAGCACAGAATGAAACACAAATTCTGAGTGCGGCGCTAAAGCATCTTCGTAAGGACCAAAATCAAAAAGCCTATCCGATAGAAAAGAGTTTAGCCATTTTCGGGCAGAACTTCGATCGACAGGCAACCAAAAGTCTTCTGCAGCACCCGGGTGACCTGAAAACTCTTTGGCTACCAGATGACAAACGTCTAAAATATTCTTATCTGGCTTAAATGCAGGAAGCTTCGGAGTTATTTTATCTTTTGGTAAAGCTAAGCGGTTCTCAGCATCGAAGCTATAGGCTCCACCCACGGGCTTATTTTCTTCTGTCATAAGAATATTCAGCCGCTTTCTTTGCGACTCATAGAAAGTTTTCATAAACGGTTTACGCGTCGAAAGTAAATAAGTTTTAAATTGTTCGCGCGACGTCAAAAACATCGGGCTTTGCCACACGGTCAAAGGAATGCTTTCTACTTCAAAAAGATTTAAAATTCTTTTTTCAAAAAATTTATCTTCAATCTCGAAGCAAAAAGCAGATTTTATGTCATTTCCCTGGATGAAATCGTTTAACGCCGTATCAAAATTTCGTTTTTTAGTGGCAGCGCCCTCTTTTTTGAATTCCTCATAATGAACGGTATACCCTAAAGACTGCAGTTCATCGCGGTAAGCTCGCATCGCCGCAAAGAAGAAAATTATTTTATGCTTGTGAAACTTAAAATAGGACGCCAATTCCTGATCTTCCCGCATAAAGAAAACCGTGTTCTTTGAGGTTATTTTAAGTTTAGCAAAGATCTTTGGATCAAAAAGTTGGTTACCCAAAAGTAGAATTAGACTGTTGCTCGGTGCAATTACTTTAACTTTCATATAGTTCATACTACCATGAACTATAATTGATGCCAACCGGATTTTATCCGTATTTAGAATGGTTTATATAAAAAGTTTGCATTGTTTTGGTTTAAAAGCCCAAAATCCATTACGTTAAGCTGATATAGCAGTTGTATCTTCAAAAAGGATCAGATAACAAGCTCAGCTAAAATTTCAATGGCCATTATGCTGGACGTACAATTTGTAAAACAAGCTTAAGTGGCGGTACACTAGAATAGGGGGATTTATGCAGCAACAACTAAGAAAATCAGACGAACGTGGATTTGCAAATCACGGCTGGCTTAAGTCACGTCATACATTTTCATTTGCAGATTATTATGATCCAAAGCATATGGGATTTCGCTCGTTGAAGGTTATTAACGAAGATCGCATCGACGGTGGAACCGGCTTCAGTTCGCACGGCCACAAAAGCATGGAAATAATTTCTTACGTCGTTAAAGGCGCCCTACAGCACCAAGATTCCATGGGCACAAAAGCGATCATAATGCCTGGTGAAGTTCAGAAGATGAGTGCAGGAGATGGAGTGGTGCATTCTGAACATAATGCTATCGCAGATGCAGAAACTCATTTCTTTCAAATCTGGGTTCAGCCAAAAACTTTAGGTGGCATCCCCGGGTATGAGCAGAAATCTTTTGAAGAACAATTGAATTCGAAAAAAATGGTATTAGTCCTTTCAGAAAATGCACGCGAAGGTTCGTTAGCCATAAAACAAGATGCCGACCTTTACATCTCAAGACTAAAAGCCAGTGATGAAGTTGAATTTAAATTGCGCCCATCCCGTGGCGCTTGGGTCCAGGTTGTAGAGGGAAAATTGACTGTTAAGGGTAAAGAACTTTTAACCGGCGATGCTATTAATTTTCAAGACGGCGAACTATTAACGTTCAAGGCGTTAGAGCCAAGCGAATTTATGATTTTCGATTTGGCTTAAGCTTTTTAAGGGGGATTGCTACCGGCGTTACTTTATTCGCTGGGATAAATTTACTAATTTTTTGTGTTCATTGAGATTTTAATGCTGTAATTTTTTATTATATGGAAGATGCAGAAATTATATTTTTTACCTTAGGGTTAATTGGTATTCCCCCGAAAAAACGGACACGAGATTTCATGCTGCTGAAACGATTTGAAAGGATCGAATATGCTAAGCCTTGAATTTAATTTTTCAGTAGAAAACGGATTAGATATTTTATCTAAATAAGCTGGCTCAGGATTTTCTACGGGAATTTTTAAGTGATTCAAAACAATTTGTGTCCGATCGTAAAGTTCCAGTGGCAGTAGCTGCGACTTGAAGTTTTCTCCAGATAGGCGTGTTTCTCATCGAATATCTTCGTCAGTACTTGCAAGCGCTAATGGCGCAAAAGTTGCCAGAATGAACAGGTAAATAAGAATTTTTAAATAATGCAGTTTAAACATAAGACTTAGAAATTACCACATTTTCAAATATTTTTCAAAATCAAATAAGCTTTAATTGAATTCTTTTGTAGCGTGCATGTGGGAATTTATTTTTCAATTTCGGGAGCTTTTGATTTTTTAACTTGCGACCTCGATTTGGCCACATTCTGTATTGGAATCTGGCATTTTCTTACTGATTCGGCTGCTGCTAATCGATTTTTTTTCAGTTGGCTGCAACTTTTAATTTAAAATCGCTCGGGTCAATTCTGTTTGAAGCAAAAACTTTTTATATTCTCGAGCTTTAATAATATATTCTTAATTGTATTTGTCTTAACCCTAAAATAAATTCTTACAAATTAATGAACCCGTGCGATCTTTAGCTTTAATAACCTGTGATAAGATTTGTAAGCCTAAAGAATTATCCATCAATTCAGCATGAAACTGAATCAGCATTCCCCGACCGTTCTTAAATTCTGTGGCTTCAATTATTCCATCAGGTGAAATGGCTGCTAATTCCAGAAATCCACCTTTTTTGAAAATTACAGATTGGTGATGCAAACTGTTTACTTTAAGTGTCGCTTTTGGCGAACTCTGTTTTAGAATTTCATGAGTTGTTGGCAAAATGTTAATAACATGCCAATTTGCAGAATGATCAAGTTCAGTATTTACTTGAAATGGAATATCTTGAATTAGCTGATACCCTAAGGCGACTGATGCTAATTGTGAACCACGGCAAGTGCCGAAGTAAAAACTTTTTTTGCGTAAATCTTTTTCTGTCTGACCGCGACGAATAAAATGTTGGATAAGTTTTAATTCAGCCAGATCGCGGTCTGCAGTTACTTCCCTTGCATGAAAGTCATCTTGACGAGATAACTTCGGATCAACATCATCGCCACCAAGACCTGCATAAACTGCAAAATTCTCGTAAATCAAATCAAAGACTTCGCGCTGTTCAAAAAAAGATAAACCCATAGTAGGATGAATAGGCAGCATATAATTACTTTGGTTCAGCTGGTTAAAATAATATTTAAATTTTTCAATCCGCTTTGAGTGTTTTGTGTAATCTGCGGCTGCATTTGCTTGCAATAACACACGTTGATCCGCCCCGGCCGTATCTAACTCTTTAAACTGTATCGTTTTTAAAACAGGAATTTCTCCATAAAAAAGCCAAAATATATTCGAATTTTTTGCTAAATTGTTTAAATACCGATGACTGGCTTCTTCGGCCGTCTCAGAGTCCCGCACTGGCAGAATAAGCGGAGCTAAAAGATTATCGACATGCCACTCAACAAGATGCATCTTAGCGGAGGCCAATGATCCCAGGAAAAACGACAGGTTCAAAAATAAAATAAGACTTCGCTTCATGTTAGCTCCCATTCAGTAACTACAAATGGAAAGCCGGGCTTAAACACTTCAGCTTCCGAATGAGTGTTTATATTTTTGACAGCTATCGAAAAAAGACGAATCACCAAAATGGCTTTTTGTATTTTATTGGGGGCGGGGCAAGTAGAAAATTTCATGCTAATATTAGTCCTTAATTAAGCGAAGAGGCACACGCAATTAATTCAAAATATAATCACCTTGTAGAACATTAAGATGGCTTATGCCGTCTGCTGTTATCTGAAGTTGATCACTGCCAGAAATTAAATTATTTTGCTTAGCGGCTTCAATAATCTTTTCAGCTTGGCCTGGCTCTAAATCAAGATTTAATGCTTTCAATGTCACGATAACTTGCTCGGTACTATAATCTTGATTTTTCTTGATGACATTTAATAAGTGTGCAATTTGCCAGCGCATCTTATCAGACTCAGTAATATTTAATAATTTGCCATCATGTTTTAAAGTGTGAAAGCGATACAATAGCGGTGGGAATAAATCTCGAATTTGCGCCTCATTTAGATCGGTGCCGGCAAGCGGATAAATATTTTTACTACGAACTGGGTATGGTGGCTTTAGAAAAATGTTTCTTGACGTGACAGACGTGCTAAAACCACTAACGCCAGTAGGTGATCCCATAGGAATTCCGGCATCACGGAAGTGACAAAGTGGCACATGGTTACAATTAGATTTATAATATTCAAACTTAACTTTTTCATCTTCAGGCTTTGCCATTTCTGCTAGGACTCCAGCAATAAACTGATCAATATGTTTTTTAGGAACCATCATAACAACCCCGACATTAAACGGTGGAACTTTCAGACTTGAATAAGCCTGCGCATTATGACGAAGATAAGGATTACTGACTAAGAATCCTTTTACCTTCTCTGTGCCGCGATGAAGATTCCATCCTTCGCCGCCGAAGTGATAAATAGTTTCACCGATACGAAATGCTGTGCTTCCAGCAGGACGATGTTGAGCAACAAAATAAGATTCTACTGGTACCAGTTCATCTTCCTTTGCATTGATAAGTAGATCTTCATCAGCTTTTATTAAACGTTCAAGTGGACTTCGTCCGACAATATTTAATACTTGCGTGTTCCCATTCATATCATAAAGAAAAGTTTGTTTTTGATCTTTACTAGCAGCCTGCGGCTTATCAGAAACACGCAAGTAAATTTTTGCAAAATCTTCTCCGCAAGCTGCGCCTTCGCATAGCCCTGGAATCAAAATTTCTGGTGACTTTCCATTTAATAATAATGCAAAAATCGGTTTTCCATTTCTTGTCGCTTGCACAAGACGACTATCTTTTTTAGCGTATGTCTCAAAAAGCATCTGTCCTATTAGCGCCAAGGAGAGATCTTTTCGTTTTTCATCGCTCATTAATTCTTCTAAGTAGTAAGTTTCCTTATCACGAAGTACCATGCGATCAACCCCACGGTAGGCATGTAAGCGTGGAACAACTAGGTCAGCTAAATTTTCAGTTGCAATTATAGATAAATAATTTTTAATATCATTCTGAGTTATTTGCTCAATTTCTTTTCCAGTCTTTGATCTGATAGAAATTTTTAGCCAACTTGCGGCAGAATCAGATACGATATTGAGATTCCCTTCTTTGAATCCAATCGTAATCCGGCTATAGACTCCAAGTTTTGAAGTTTCAGCCGCAACTTTTTGAGCTTTAATTTGTAAATCGCTTAGGGGTGGCGCCGGCAAGCGCGCGCTAGAAATAGGTGCAGTTTTTTGCAAAGTATCGAACAAAGAAATACAAGCTTGGGCAGCAGCAAAATTGCTGCTTAATAATATTAGCGCTTGTGCGATAATTATCGAAAAGATTAAATTTCCGGAAACAGAAATAAATTTACTTTTTTTCATAATAAATTTTCCTTAAAAAGGGTTTATTTAATGAATTAAGTCTGCAAAAGTAGGACTTCAACAGGATGTCTGTAACCTTCTATTGCGCTTTCTACGAACTTTTAAAATTAACTTCAAACAATGGGACTAAAATTGTAACTGATCGCTTTAATTTTTGACACTCAGTAGTCTCATTATGAGATTTCAAATTGGATAAATATCAACTTATAAAGCTTGCATTTTTTGTTTCGAAAAATTTAAATGATATTGAGAACATTAGCTTTTCATACAATTTTTCTGCATATTACTTGACTGCTTTGGCCGTTTCGTATTATCTTTTTTACGTTAGGGAGTAGTCGGTTGAAACATTAGTTTCAAAAGATGTGTCGACATACTGGGTTTTAACCCCGGCACATTTGCAAGGCGCTAAGGCTTTGTTGACGAGACTGACATGGTCGTTTTTATAAAACGCCGTGTCGTCGCCTATTGTAGGAATCACACGGCTCACTCGTGAGGTTTCGATGAACTGGCAATTATTTTTTTCAATATATTTTTTAATTTTCATTGCTGAATTACCCGATAAAACAGCGTTTGCTACCCTGCTCTTAGCGACTCGAACACGTGGCCTAGCTGTGTTTACCGGCGTAGCCCTCGCATTTTTAGTACAAACTATCGTAGCCACCATTTTCGGCCAATTTATTTCACTATTACCCGAAAAATGGGTGCATCTTTTCGCCGGAATTTTATTTTTATACTTCGCGTTTCAGATGTGGCGTGATCGTGGCGAAGTTGAAGAAGACGTCACTGAAGGAACATGCCAAATTTTTCCAAGCTTCTGGACAGCGACTTGGAAGGCATTTTTAGTTATTTTTTTTGCAGAATGGGGAGATCTAACTCAGATCGCGACAGCCTCGTTAATTGCTAAATACCAGCATGATAAACTAACCGCATTTATAGCGGCTGTACTTGCGTTGTGGTCAGTAACCTTGGTCGCTGTTTTTTTAGGTCAGCGAATGAAACACATGATAAGTCCAAAAATTCTCAGAATCTTTTGCTCTATAATTTTTTTAGCAATTGGACTGTATTTTGTTGTCACAGGATTAATAAATGAGTTTTATACCACTTAAGTTAAGGATAGATTTTTATGAAAAAAAAAGTAAGCAGATATTTAAATAAGGCTCTGACGTATCCATCTAAAATCAGACTTTTTTGGGATTCCATGGGGCCTGGAGTTATTACGGGTGCAGCAGATGATGATCCATCAGGTATCGGCACTTACACCATTGCTGGTGCACAATTAGGAACTAAATTTCTGTGGACGGCACTACTTACATGGCCTCTGATGGCTTCCGTCCAAATGGCATGCGCACGAATTGGCATGGTTACTGGTGAAGGCCTTGCCTCAGCGTTAAAGAAAAAAATTCCACGCTCTGTTTTAGTATTTTTCTGCTTTGCACTTTTTTTGGCTAATACATTAAATGTTGGAGCTGATCTTTCTGCCATGGCCGATAGCGCAGAAATGCTGACAGGTATTTCTTCTCATCTATTTGTGCTTATTTTCGGAATCGCGATATCGATCGCCACAGTAAAATTACGCTACTACCATATAGCAAAGGTATTAAAGTGGCTTGCGCTTATTCTTTTTTCTTATATTATCACGGCGTTTATTATTGGACCAGACTGGAAAGAAGTATTTTTTGATACATTTACGCCTCATTGGCCAACAGAGTCAGGTGAATGGGCAACACTTGTTGCCCTCTTAGGAACAACAATTAGCCCTTATTTATTTTTCTGGCAGGCTTCCCAGGAAGTTGAAGAAGAAAAGGCGTCTGGAAGACACACTGTTGAAAAACGACAAGGCGCGACCCATAAAGAGCTTTTAACTCGTAAATATGATGTTGGTATTGGTACTTTTTTCTCGAACCTTGTCATGTACTTTGTCATCCTATCGGCGGCACTTACACTTCATAAACACGGTTTAACTAATATTCAAAATTCAAAAGAAGCGGCTGAGGCCTTAGCGCCATTGGCTGGCAAATTTGCTTCGCTACTTTACACAATAGGAATAATAGGAGTTGGACTTTTAGCTATTCCAACTCTTACGGGTTCAGCCGCTTATGCGTTAGCAGAAACCTTCGACTGGCACCACGGATTAGATGCCAGAATAGGAAAAGCAAAAGCATTCTACGCAGTCATTTTATTTTCTGGATTTTTTGCAATACTGATAGATTTTATTGATTTTAGTCCAATGCGGGCTTTATATTGGTCCGCTGTTATAAATGGGTTGCTTGCGCCTTTTTTATTACTAGGAATTCTATTTGTATTGGCTGATGAAAAAATAATGCTTCATCAAAGCGGATCTAAGTTGGGTAAAATATTAATTGCTACAACAACGATTCTAATGTTTGGAGCTGCTGCCGGAATGTTTATTTATCAATAGCAGAAACAGCAAAGCCTCAAGCTTGATCACCCGATTTTATCAGAAAGCCTGTTAGTAGAATTCGTGATATAAGATTAAGTGATTGCATTTGTTATCCATCACTTCAGGCAGCTGCGTGCAATATAGTATTAGGGTGGAGGTATTTCACAATAAGAACTCAGCCTCTTTGCTTAAAACAAGCACATCGGCCTTCATCTTTAGTGAAGTCTCATCAACTGATCTAGCAAAACAAGCGATCCAATTAATAATACAAAATAACCAAATCCTTTTTTCAAACTCTTTTCATTGACCTTAAAACTAAATTTTTGTCCTGCAAAGATTCCCACAGCTCCGATTGCTGCGACCTTTACAAGAACCGGCCAATCGAGATGATGTTCACTCATACTGATCGCGAAACCAAATAGTGAATTCGCAGCAATAATTGCTAGCGAAGTTCCTACAGCAATTTTCATAGGTTCCTTAAGCAGAATCACTAAAGCGGGAATAATCAGGAAACCACCGCCAGCCCCAACAAATCCTGTCGTAACTCCGACTAAGAATCCATTCAGTCCAATCGATAATAAACTAGATTTTTGCTTGTTAATAATTTCCAAAACACGACCCGAGCGAATCATCGCCCATGATGCTAATATCATTAAGACTGCGAACGAACCCATCACCAACAAAGCTTTAGTTAGGACCACGCCATGTTGGGCATAAATAATTTCGGGCAAATTTGGTAAGACCAGATGCCTTGCCACAAAGACGCCAGCAAAACTGGGGACAGAAAAAAGAATTCCAGTTTTGAAATCTATCAGTTTTTTCTTAGCACTTAGCAGTGAGCCAACCAAGGCAGTCGATCCCACCACAAACAAAGATCCCGTGGTCGCAATCAGCGGATTTTGAGAAAATAAATAAACTAAAATTGGAACAGTTAAAATGGATCCACCCCCGCCAATCAAACCCAGCGAGACTCCCATTAAAACAGCGGCTAAATAGCCAAGGTATTCCACTTAAATCCCTTTTTGGTTTATTAAATATTGATAAAGTCTAAAGAAAATCATCCCGGCCACCATGCTTAGAACAAAAATAAATGGCCGCAATTGAAAACTCATCAAGGATGTCAATGCCGGCCCCGGACAATAACCCGAAAGCCCCCAACCGACTCCAAAAATAAAAGCTCCGGCAAAAAGTGGTCTGGTGATTTCTGTATTTTTTAGAATGAAAAACTGTTTTGAAAAAAGAGGAGCATTCCTTTTTAGAATTAATTTCTGTGCAAGAAAATGAACTGAGATTGCACCAAGCATTACAAACATGAGCGAAGCATCCCATTTTCCAAATAGATCTAGAAACCCAAATACCTTTTCAGGCTGGCTCATCCCAGAAATCCCAAGCCCTAGCGCAAATAAAATTCCAACTATAAAAGCGGCAAAATTCTTCTTCACTGATAAACTCCAAATCGCCGAAAGATAAACACGGACAAAATTCCTGCTGCCATAAAAGTGATCGTTGCCAATAACGATCTGAGCGAAAGTCGACTGATGCCGCAGACCCCATGCCCACTGGTACAGCCATTGCCAAGTACAGTGCCAAAACCTACCAGCAATCCGGCTACAACCAGAGTCCAATTCGGAGTCGAAAGATTGCCTTCAAGTGCCTTTGGGTAAATAAAATGTAGTATTAACCCACCGCCAAGCATTCCTGCGATGAAGAACCAGCGCCAATCACGGTCTCCGCTGACGGGTTTCACAACAGCTGAGTAAAGAATTCCACTGATCCCAGCGACACGGCCATTCCAAAATAACATTAACGAAACAGACAGCCCGATCAATGCACCACCCAGTAATGCCAAAAAATAATCACTCATAGCTGTTCTCCTTATTTCTTTATCGGTAATTGTTGTTCATTCCAACTCTGAATTCCGCCCAATAAATGCGAAACTTTTGGATATCCCATTTCAATTGCCATCCTGGCCGCCTGTTCAGATCGGCGACCTGTTTTGCAAACAAAAAGCAAGGATTCATTTCTATCGTAGCCTTGTAAAAATTCTTTTAGCGGTGAGCCCAGTGTGATTTGATGAGATCCGTGGATATGCCCAAGCTCTCCGAAAAATTCATCAGGGTCACGAACGTCAACGACCAGCATATGATCTAACTGGTTTTTTACTTCGTGTGCGGCAAGTGCTGTGAATTGAACATCAGACTCTTTATGGTCGATATTGCCACATACTAGATTAGCAGGTAAAGCTTCATCGATTTTTTTAGGATAAGCTAGCTTAAGCTCAGACATAATTTGCACAAATTGATCTTTAGTTTTCCCGCCACCGGCTCTGGGGTTGTTTTTGATTTCTGCATCAATAGTCGAAGACGTGAAGCCTTTATAATCATGCGCAGGATAAAGTATAGTCAAACCTGGCAAAGTAAAAAGTTTTTTAGTAATACTGTCATAAAGCTGTGATGCAGAACCACTTTGAAAATCAGTTCTTCCAGAACCTCGAATCAAAAGGGCATCACCACTAAACACCATTCCTTCACAAACAAAACTGACTGAGGCATCTGTGTGTCCGGGTGTTTCTAGAACTTCAATTTTAAATTGTCCGAATTTGATTTCATCGCCTTCGCTGACGTTAAAATCAGCGCAAGGGACATTAGCTTTTTTAGGCACTGCCGTTTTCACATCACGGTTGCTGCGAATTTTCCCTGAGCCTGTGACATGATCTGCGTGGATATGAGTATCTAAAACATAAATCAATTCTAAACCCAGTTCATCGATAAGCTTCAGATCGCGGTCGACGTTCTCGAGCACAGTATCAATAAGCACAGCCTCTTTTGTTTTCGCATCGGCTAAAAGATAAGTGTAGGTTGAAGTTGATAGATCAAAAAGCTGTTGAAAAACTAAATTCTTATTCATAGGGCCTGCTTTCTTCTTGCCTATTGTGACGTTAATATATTATAATATTATGATATGAAATCACAAGCTGATTATAACATTAGTCTAGAAATGAGAAATAAGTGCTTTGATGTGTCGCGCATATTAAAAGCCCTAGCCCATCCACAGCGGCTGATGATCTTGTGCTACTTGTCAGATGGGGAAAAAACAGTGGGCGAAATCGAGCAAGCTTGCGACGCTTCGCAATCAGCTGTTTCCCAGTTTTTGAACCGCATGCGACTCGAAGGATTAGTTTTTTCTGAAAAACGTGCGCAGTTTGTGTACTACAAAATTCATGATCCACAAATAAAGAAATTGATAAAGTCCTTGCACAAGATTTTTTGCAACTAAGGCTGATCCCCATTTGAGCCGAATCAAATCAGGTTCATTTATTGCTATACTATAAAAAGTGCGACACGAAAAAATAAGACTGAACTTAACTATACTTACAAAGGATTTAAAATGCAAAAAAACATTGAATCAAACACATAGTTTAAAACACTTTTCATGTTTTACATGCAAATCGATGAAAATCTCTTAAGTTATTCACAGGTGATAACAAAAAAAGTCACAAGAATAAAATAAGCTTTCAATGTGACATTGTACTTTATTTAGCAACTTATGATCATTGTGCTCAATTACTGAAAAATCTGTCATGACTGAAATTATTTCTGCCTCTAAATCCTTAGGATAATTATAAAAGCAATTACGCAAAAAAACAAATTAGTTAAAATCACGTATGTGTTGCACACTTCAAATTAAAGGCTATTTTTTATTTCGATCGATAGTTTATCCATATATTTTAGGAAAAGACTAACCTGCCATAATTCTCTTTCAGACAGGGTGTCGATAAATCCCGGCATTCCCGTCAACCGAATTCCATTCTTGGCATACCAATAAATTTTCCCAATCTCATCATCAGTTACACTTTCATTATCGTTAAAAAATTGCGGAGGCTTTGGAAACATTCCTTTGGCAATATTAGTCGCCGAACTAGACGGGACCCCATGACAAACGGCGCAGTTTTGCTTGTAAATTTTCGCTCCCGCCAAAAGACTTTCGGGGTCGCCTAGGTAGGGAGACTCAATGTCTGTATTACCCTTCATGGCTGCTTGCAGTGCTTGGTCTGCAACCCATCTCTCAAGTGGTAGTGGTGGCCCCTTCGTAGAAACTGGCAGCGCGCCGGATATTAGAAAAAAGTAACTTCCTAC
>JAYUWH010000059.1:0-5377 GCA_043753645.1 Bdellovibrionales bacterium | reverse complement strand
CTGCTGGCCTTGCGGGAAAACTAGCTATGCATGAAGTGGCTGACTTAGCCTTTGACAGCCCGATTATGTCGAATCCAAAAAATAAATCTGACTTTGATATGGCAACAGTAGCGATCGTTCAACTGCGTGACAAGATCGTAAAAAATTGGGCTCCCGGAGCACAAAAGTACGCAATGGCAGTTCGAGCTTTAGGGTTACTTCCGTTTGAAGAGATGTCTACGTCAGTCAAAAAGGCTCACCGCGGAATCGGAGTCCTTTACCAGCAGCATGGACCAGTAATGACATGTAAAAAGCTTTTTTCTGGGGGTCTATGAAACTAGTATTAATTATTTCAAGTTTAGCATTTGTATTTCAGGTTGCAAACGCACAAAATTTTGAAAAAATTAATGATGGCTACCGCGCTGGCCGTTCGGATATGCCGCGTGCCGCGTACGATAATAATTTATCAAACGAAGCGCAGCCACTTCAGGATGAGTATGCTTATTTAAGTAAAAAAGTTCTTGGATTGCAGTTTTTACAATTAGACTCTTCATTTAGTCTTGCGCTTCTAGTAACGCGGTTAGAAATTGCCTTGCTGCAGCTTTATATTAAGACTTACGATGCTAATATTAATCTGTCAGAAAAAAATATTTTAGGTCTTGATATTATTCGCAATTATCAGAATCTGCGTTTTACCAATGAAAGACTTTTCGAAGATACGATTCGTTTTATTGATTTGGCGATTCCGGGTCCAAACGGTCTACAAACTTCCATAAATTTAAATTCACGACGTGGTTATTTGCCGAACTATCGCACGGATGAAGAATTAACTTCTGAAAAAAGAAAATCTCTTTTGCTGGAGCGGAAAGAACAGTATTTGAAAAAAGCTGGAAATTTCAATGAAATAAAGAATTTTTCAGTCGAGCTTGCTAACTCATGGAATCAAGTTGCTTACGTCGAGTATGTTGAATTAGTAAATGGAAAAGTTAAAGTGACAGAAGGTAAGGCTGGGCATACTTTACTAGCTGACGGAAATGCGGTTTTGGCGGCGGGGCAAATTGTTGTCCTAAAAGACAAGCGCGGTAGTCCAATATTACTAATTATCAGTAATGCCTCTGGCAACTACAAACCCGATATGCTTAATACGGTCGTTTTAGCTCGTAAAATTGCAAAAAAATTAAAACTTTCTGAGTATCAAATTATCAGTACGAAGGCAGAGCCACTAAGTACTCAAATAGCGCGATTGCAGCTAAAAGGGTCGTTCAGCCAGGATTCGTTTGATCAGCAAAGATTAGCAGGCGTCTCCCAAGATTTAAAAAGTTTTTTAAACCACAAAAGTACTTTTGTTTGTAAGGATTTATTTTTTAATAAGTAACTCTTCGCACAGCTGCACGTACTTCATAACGAATCCTTTTAGAAGAACTCGCTCATCATTATTTAAATTCTTTTGTAAGATGGATTGTAAACTTTGTGTTAGCACAAGAAGCTTTTCTTGATTTTCGGGCCACGCTTGGTCATTAGCTGAAACGATAATTTTTATTTCAGCAATAATTGAGCATAATAAGTCCATGGCTGCTTCGAAGTTATTGAAGCGCTCTAGATGATTTTTAATAATTTCGGCGTTCGTGATGTTCATGTTTTATCCTCCTTAGGGTGGGACCGGTAAGCCACGAGATTGATAATAGGCTTTGATCAGGGGAGTCTCACGTAAATAAGGCCAGGCATCTCCGTAGGAATTACTAGGACCGAAGCGGCCGGTGCCACGATAGCCTTCGGGTATTTGAGCTGGATATTCGTATCTTGGCATTGTTAAATCACCTGTGTTTACTGAAGTTGAACGAATCCCAGCTTCATTAATTGGATTTTTCGTAGAATCTATTGAAGCAATCCAAGCCCGCCCTGTTTTATCTTCGAAAAATGTGTACTCTAGCGATCCATCAACTGATTTGAAAACATTCGCAGTTACTTTTCCTGCAGCACTCGTCGTGGTTTCATAGGTTGTTACTTTACCAGTCGCGAATTCGGGCGCATAGCTTGAATTAGCAAGCTTCAATTCTTGTGGTGAAGCATGAATCGTCGCCTTACTTTCGATAATATTTTTATTTGGAATTAAGATATCCTGGCGAGAAACGGCAAGCGCCGGATCTTTACCAGCTGCAACCATGGCCTCGTAAGACGTTTTATATTCTGGAACAACAAATTGATGAAAGTTTTCTGGTAAATTAGTGCGGACTGAATTGCTTGATATCTTTTCTGATAATGCTCTTTGAACTGCACTTGGAGCATCAAGGGAGGCTTCACCAACACCTTTTGAAAACCACCCATTCGAGGTCGTTCCTGGCAATAACCTAAAGATTCCCTGAGAATTTGATTTGTAGAAAAGTCGTGTTGACGTCGTTCCACCGTTTTCAATAACCGCAATCGCTGCAACACGGCCATCACCAATATCAAATGGATCGCCAATTGAAAATTTTGTATTTCCCACTTTAACTGTTTCGTTGGGCTGAAGACCATATTTTTTTACGGTTTCATTTACAAATTTTTGATCGGAACCAAAAAATTTAGCTTTGTCGATCAATCGCTGGCCTTCAGCTGCATTTAGCATTTTATTTTTTGTCAAAGTCGCAGTGTCAGCAGCGGCAGTTCGAGCTACTGCGGCTGCTTCTACTTTTGGCGTTGTCGCCGCTGCTGCGGAAGCTTGTTCAGTTATTTTAAGAATATCGGTAGCTGTTGTCGGAGCAACTACCGAAAGACTACTTACGTCTTTCATTAGCGCAGAATCCAGTAGTGCCGGCTCTAGCTTAGCTGTAAAAGTCGATGAAAGCTCAGTAACCTCACGGGCTAAGGCACTAGTTTGAATTTTTTCTGCAACTTGTTTGACTGTAGCTGTACCGCCACTAACTGCAGCCGAGGCTGCCACCGCCGCTAACTCTTTGGCTTTAATTATTTTTGCTGCGGCAACTTCAACAATGGATTTCATTGGCTTTCCCAGATCAGCTCTAAGACCTAATTTTAACTTTTCTAAAAGTTCAGCGCTTATGTTTACAGTTGTAGCGACGGCAGCTTTCGTCGTTGCACCGGCAGAAGCCCGTGCTTTCTGAGAAATTTCTAAGGCCTGCTTCATCGGAGGTTTGCTAGAGGCCGTTGCGACTAATTCAGTTAATCCCGAAACTTTGGCTCCTGTGGCAAGCCACTTTGCAAAAACTTTGACACTACCAGGGCCTAATAAAATCGAAAGGGCCGAGCCTGTTATTTTACAGGTGTATTGCTCTTTTTCATAAGGCCCAAAGCAATCCGTGATACTAAATATTTTTGCACCGAGCTCGTCGCCAATAGTTTTAACGGCCGTAAAAATTTTTGCCCATGCATCCGAGCGTGCATCTGAATTAAAAACATTAGCTAAATTTGCAACGAACTTAACGGTTTCCCAATCGAAAAGACTGGGTAAGGATTTTATCATGTCACTTAATGATTTTATCAAACCACTTACAATATTTGTAAGACAATCAGCGGCTCCGTCAACGGAAGCTAGTTTTTTGGTAGCATCCCCTTTTGTTTTGCGAAGGCATGCAAGAGTTTTTTCTGGCGTGGAAAGATTTTTAAATTCAGCTGAGTCTGTCTCTAAAGTTAAGAATAAAGGACCCTTATTTTTTCCATCAGCTGATCCTTCGTCGCAACACATGTCTTGTTTGGCTTCTAGTCCTGCCACATGTAAGGCTTTAATATTTTTTTGAAGTGGAGATTCGACACACTTTTCAGCATCCTTCGCTTGCAACGATGGATCTTTTACGAACTGCACTAAATTTCCTTTAACCTTATCTAGATACGCCAGACTTCTATTCATTTCGTAAAAGGTTGCTTCCGAACATTGCGATGGGCGCTTGGAATAAAGCTTTCCTTTGGCATCTAAGCAATTCTCTTTAAGCCCGCGCTCAGCCCAGTAGGTGCTAGAATTTTCGATAGCGGAATTGACTGATTTAGTAAAACAACTTAGATCAGCTTCGTTATTTGAGCCGACAGCCACTTTTAGATCTTCGGTCATTTTTTCAAAATTAAAAAGAGCGCTGCCGGGTTTCGATGTGTATTCACCACGATTAATATATTTTTTATTCACTTTTTCACAGGTTGTTGCCGCTTGAGACTCCGCTCCGATTAGTAATGGAATCCATTTCGCAAAGCTGTAGGTTGGCCCAGCAGGCCAACCTTCCCGCAGGGATGTCTTTTTTCCACCCTCAACAAGTGCGATATTCTTTAAACCTTCATAAAATTCTTTTTGAATATTTCGAGCAACACTTTCATCGTAGTAAAGAGTGGCTGCTAATGCATTTGATTCCCGAGCAACATAAGAATTTAATTCGAAGGTCGTTCCGCGTTGGCCCTTAACAGTAAATTTATAAATTATTCGGATTTCATATTTGGATCTTTCAACGGCAAAATCAGAAAGAGTTCGATCCACTTTTGAAAAAATGTCAAAGTTTTTGGCATCTGACAAAAAGCGAAGCTTAATTTTGGCATCAGACATTTGATCGAGTTCTGTTTTAAACTTTTTATTAGATAAGTTTCCAACTAATAGACGCACACCCGGATTGGCTGGCAATGTATATTGGTCAAGAACGCCCGCTATAAAGGTATTTTCGTAATGAAAATTTAATTTCGAGCGAAATTTATAGTCGGCCGCTTGCGTGGCGAATAGGGGCAAAATTAGAATAGAAAATCCGAACAGAAAAAATTTATACATTCTTAGCAGATATCGGTTTTTTTCATTGCCGATGTGAGTCCTGTTACGGATGTACCGACCAAGGTCTAAACTTGCTAATTGCCGGTTTAAGGCAGGTAATTTTTGTTTTCACAAGTGGGTGATAAAATTATCCACTTTTGGCAAAGTACCTATTTCCGCTTTTCCCAGCCCGCTTTAAGCGAACGATCAATCTGCACGATAAGATCAGGCCTTAGGTTACTGATAGCTAGGAACTCAACCATTTTATTGGTGTCGTTTCGTAAATCAAGCCAAGTTTTTGCATTTTCAAAAATTAGAAAAATGGGGCTACGATCGTGCCCGTGGTCTTTAATAAATGCAGTCGGGTCAGTCGTTAAAATAGAAAACGAGAATATATTTCTATTGGCCACGGGATCTTTCCATGCGTCAAATAGCCCGGCTGCAAAAAGTAAATCATTTTTACTTTCAGTAAATTGAATAATATTGCCGGCCAAGGGTACTTCATACACAGATTCAAAAAAACTTGTTAGGGGAATAAGGCAATGCTGAGACAGAAATGGAGTTTTCCAAATTGGCTTTTCGGTGACCGTTTCAAGGCGCGCATTGTGGGTTGCGAATTTAACTTTGAGTTCTTTAGACCACGAAGGAATTAAAGAAAAACTCATCGTAAAAAGCTTTTAA
>JAYUWH010000058.1:0-16245 GCA_043753645.1 Bdellovibrionales bacterium | reverse complement strand
TAGCTTTGAATCAAGAAAAGCCATTTCATTTAGTTCATAGTTTGGATCAAAGTGGTTTTAAAATCGGCCGCCACAAAAAAAATCTAAAAATTTCGATGGCCTATGATGTTGAAGCCACTCAGATTGCCGAATTATTTACGATTTTATCTGAAAATCAAGGGACCTTAAGCGGCATGATTGGCACCTCTATAAAATTAGCCTTTAAATTTTTAAAAACTTATTTTATGCAAGACCGCGCGATTTTAGATACTGCAGATGGTTTGTTCGTGACGACACCACAACAGCGATTAATTCTAGAGCGTTATTATTTATATCCGGATTTTCACACTTATACTGTTCCGTACGGAATTAACCTAGGTGATTTGACGCCAAAATCGGAATCTGAAAATTTTAAAATGAAATTAAATATTCCCGATAACGCCCAAATCATTTTAGCTATTTCTGATTTTTCAAATTCTTTTGAAGTAAAACCATTACTTAAAGCTTTTGAAAAAATTGTTTTAAAAAAACCGAACACCTATTTGCTACTTTTAGGACAGGGTCAACAATGGAAGCAAGTTGAATTCGAAATGTTGAAATTAGCCCTTGGCAGCCGAGTGATCATGCCCGGCGCAGTCAATGCAGAAGAAATGTTAGAATGCATTTTAGCCTCGCCGATCTATGTCGATTTAAGTTCACGCTCAACAGGACTTGAACCCAGTTTGATTGAAGCCATGGCCCAAAAGAAAATTGTTATTGGTTCGGAACTGAGTCCCATTTCAGAAATTATTGAAGACGGCGTTGATGGTTTCTTGGTTCGTCCAGCCGATGTCGAAACCTTAGCGAAGCTATTAGATAGGCTAATTTCGGACAACCCCGAAGAAAAAGAGCAAATTGGCGAAAAAGCACGTCGCAAAGTGATTGAGGTTTTTAATAGGCAGAAAATGATAGATTCGCTTATAAATGCATACACCCAGATTCTTTCAAATTCGGGCAATTTTAAACACCGCGCTACCTTAAAGAGCTTCTTTTCAAAACGCACAAAAACAGTATAATAAAAGTGTTTTCAACAACTTAGGGGATTCGATGACCAAAGCTGACTTAATTAATTTAGTATCGGAAAAAGCCGGCATCACCCGTGTGAAAGCAGAAGCTGTGGTCAATACTATTTTCGATACGATGGTTGAAGCTTTGATGAAAGATGACCGCATCGAAATTCGCGGTTTTGGTTCGTTCGTAAATCGTAAATATGATTCCTACAAAGGCCGAAATCCACGTACTGGCGAAGTCATCGCCGTCGACGAAAAAAAGCTGCCATTTTTTAAAGTTGGTAAAGAACTTAAAGAAGAAATCAACCGCGGCTAATTCAGCTTAGTGCTTTAAAGTTTCGCCGCGATCTTTCAATGTCTGTTTAATCCAAGGTAAGAATGAATTGGCTAAAGTTAGGTATGCTTTATTGGCGCATAAATCTTCGCCCTCGCCAGCCGCCTCCACGTAGGAATTAATTCCTAAAATTTTCATCTGGCCATCGACTTTAATGATTGCTGGTCCACCGGAATCCCCTTGGCAAATTCCATGACCATGAGATTGATCTAAGATCACTTTTTTACGAAGACTGCTAATTTCAAAATCAGCCCGGTCAAAATTAGTTTTTCGTAATATCCCTGCGCCATGTTTTTTGTAGCCGACATCCCCGTAGCCCCAAAAATAAAGAGAGCTTGTCAAAGCTACATCTGCAGATTCTGCAATTGAATACGTTGGGTAACCCAACGGCATAGCCTCGGTTAAAATAACAATCGCAATGTCATTCACCGAGTACTCTGAGTTCTCAAATTCATCATATTTTTTGTAATCAGGGTGCACAATAAATTCTTTCACACCGATAGTATTGTAACGTGAATCAAAACCGCTTTCGCAGCTAAGTGCCGTGTGAAAGGCCGCCCAGGAACCTGCCGCATCACCTTTTACACAATGGGCCGCCGTTATTAATATTCTAGGAGTCAGCGCTGCAGCCGTGCACAGCCCGCCACCCGAATACAACATCATAACGTTTTTGTCATCACGATCGCCAGTAGCGATACGCGATCCACCAACAATTCCCGTCGTAAGAAGCTCAGATTCAGGAATACAGGTGATCTTTTTCTGTTCATGTGCTTTGGTATCATCCGAAGAATTATTTGAAGGGGCACAAGCTGCAACAGTAAGGAGTAAGACGCAGTTCACCAGAATAATTTTTAACATTGGACCCCCACCCACTCCGGGGAATTTAAGTCGAACGAGCAAAAAAGACCAGCAACAAATAATCAGCTTAAAAATATTAGTGAATTGTCATCTTTTTTGACAGCTAATAAATACACTGTCTAAAGCCAAGACCTAGCAAGGAATTTCATTGATATTCTTTAGTTTATTTAAAGCCATATAAAGCCGCTCTACTCCCACAGCTATGCCTGCCGAAGGCGGCATCCCATAATCAAGGGCCGCAAAAAAATCCGGGTCTAAAGGAATTTCCGTCTTTCCCATTTGTTGCTTTTTAATTAGATCTTCTTTCGCCCTAAGCTTTTGAAGATCTGGATTATTCAGCTCGTGAAAGGCATTACCTAATTCAAGGCCAAACCAATAAACTTCGAAACGCTCGGCCCAGCCATCAAGGCCAATTCGTGCCAACGCTGCTTGATAAGGCGGGTATTTTTCAACAAAAACAAGTCGGTCTTTAGGCCATTGGTTTTCAATTTTTTCAAGAAAAATAAGATAGAAATAATCGTCAATTGTGGTGGCCGAAGCTACATCAATTTTTAATTTTAAAGCAAGTTGCTTTAGCTCTTCAAAACTGGTTGTTGATTTAAGCTCGAACTGGCAATATTTCTTAAACAATTCGGGCATGGTGAAAGTCAAAACCTCCAGCGGCCGTTCAACTTTTAATTGGTCAGCCAAATACTCGATCATTTCAATCATATCCATTTTTATCATCGATAGATTAGCATAAGCGCGGTACCATTCTAACATCGTAAATTCAGGCTGGTGCACTTCCGTCATCTCATTATTTCGAAACACAGATGCTATTTCAAAAATTCGGTCAGCCCCTTCAGTTAATAACTTTTTTAGATTTAATTCTGGCGAAGTTGGTAAAAAATATTTTTGCTGATGAGAGCCTAAATGCAGTGTCGTTTCAAAAACATCTAAACTTGGCTCGGTTCCGGGGCACAAAACCAACGAGCGTGTCTTTACATCTTGAAAGCGCTTTTCTTTAAAAAAAGTACGAATCAGTTGCAAATAATCAAACCACTTTTTTTGTGCGGGCCACTTATCGTATTTAGGAACCCGGTCTGTTCTATTCGCCGTTAATAGCACCAGTTGATTGGAGGGCATTAATGCCACTAAATCGCCATCAACCAGCACATCACCCGCTTTAAACTGCACGGCATCTTTAAAAGTCCATTCTGTTAAAATTTGCACGCCCACTCGGTTTTGCTCGGTCCGGCCATAGCGTAGAGCGCCGCGTGGCATTTCAGGGTACTTTAACCAGTGATTTTGCAAATATTCGTCTCTTCTTTTGCTCATTTATCAAAGATCGCTTATATAAAAAGGCTATGCAAATTGAATTTAATAAATATAAAAAAGATGCTGATTTTGTCGCATTTAAAACAATTCATGAGCGCACCCGAGATTTAAATGTGCGTGATGGAAAACCCGATAGCTTGCAAGAATTCGATGACCAAGGCTTATTGATTGAAGTCATGTGCAATGGCCACATGGGCTATTCAGCCACGTGCGAAACATCACCCGAAGGCATCAAGCATGCTTTTACAAAAGCTATCGAGATGACAAAAACCAGCTCGAAATTTCCGGTTTATAATTTTGCTAAACAAATCCGGCCGCCCTCAGTCGGTAAATATTCAAGCTCTGCCGCCGTGCCGCTGGATAAATTATCGTTAGCTGGCATTTATGATTTTTTAAAAAAAACGTCGCTGGCTTTAAAAGTAAACGAGCAAATCATCTCAACAACGTCTGATGCCATGCTGATTGAATGCGAACAAAAGTATATGTCATCTGAAGGCGCTGACTTTCAGCAAAATTTTAATATTGTCGTTAACTCGATGGCGGCTACAGCACGTGCGGGTTCAGAAACTCAAACGCGTTCGCTGCATGGAGGACGCGGTAATTGCTTACAAATCGGAGCCGAATATTTTCAAATTGAACGCGCTTTAGCTGAATGCGAACAAATCGCCAAAGACGCGATTGAATTATTAACGGCGGAAAACTGCCCTACAGATACATGCGATTTAATTTTAGCTCCGGATCAAATGCTTTTACAAATTCATGAGTCCATCGGGCACCCGCTTGAACTTGACCGCATTTTAGGGGACGAGCGTAACTTCGCGGGATGGAGCTTCGTTGAACCAAAGGATTTTGGGAACCTACAATATGGCCATCAGATGATGAATGTCATTTTTGATCCCACGGTCAGTCATGAACTGGCCAGTTATAAATTTGATGAGATCGGAAATCCGGCCGAAAGGAAATATTTAATTAAAAACGGTATTTTACAAGCCGGCCTTGGCAGCCTTGAAAGTCAAATGCGTTCGGGTTTAAGCGGAGTCGCTAATGCCAGATCAAGTTCTTGGAACCGGGCCCCCATTGACCGCATGGCAAATATTAATCTTGAAGGTGGCAATTTAACTTTAGCAGAAATGATTGCTAAGGTCGAAAAAGGCATGATTATGTATTCAAATAAATCATGGTCCATCGATGATTACCGTCGAAAATTCCAGTTCGGTTGTGAATATGCAAAAATGATCGAAAATGGAAAAATCACAAAAACTTTAAAAAATCCAAACTACCGCGGAGTTACCGTACCCTTTTGGAATTCTTTAGCGGGGTTAACGAAGCCCGACACGGTCGAGACTTATGGATCTCCGTATTGCGGTAAAGGCGAACCAAGTCAGATTATTCGCGTGGGTCATTCTTCACCTTACGCCCTTTTTAAAAATATCGAAGTTTTCGGTGGAGGCTAACATGATCAACTATATAAAAAAACTTTCCACGGCTGCCTTTTCACATCTTCAAAATAATGAGGACTTAGCTTTTAATTTGCACTCGGAGGAAAGTGATTTCATCCGCTTCAATCATTCGAAAGTCAGACAAAATACCACAGTTAACCAGCACGAATTAACTTTGCAGTATCAAAAAGATCAGCGCAGCTACCGTTTTCGTTTTAATTTAAGTCTTAATTTCGATCAAGATTTATTGAAAATAACGAATGCCATTAAGCAAATCCGCCAAGATTTGCCGTCAACGGATGTTAGCCCGCAATTCGTTCCCATCGTGAATAATGGCACTTCCGAAGTTTTTAAAAAAGTTAACCGTCCAGCTACCAACGAAATCATTGCGATTATTTGCTCGACGTTTTCAGATTCTGACTTAGCCGGACTATGGTGCTCAGGACCGCTTCGACAAGCCGCTATAAATTCCAAAGGTCAGTTTCATTATTTCGAAACAGATTATTTTTTCTTTGATTATTCACTTTATAACGGGCCGCAAGCCGCAAAATCTTTTTATTCTGAAGATGAATGGAATCTACAAAATTTTATCTCTACAGCCCAGCAAGCTAAGAACACTTTAGCCTTATTAAAAAAACCTGTTGTTAAAATTAAACCAGGCCTGCATAAGGCCTATCTTGGACCTATGGCCGTCGCCGAGATCTTAGGTTTATTTAATTGGCGCGCATTAAGCCGAAGTTCTTACGAACAAGGATTTGCTCCGTTAAAAAAATTGGTGGAAAAGGAAGTGACGTTATCACCAAAATTTACTTTGGTCGAAAATCTGGAGTTAGGTTACAGCACCCCGTTTAATGGGCTTGGAGAAATTGGGCCGGGCCAATTAGCTCTGATTGAAAACGGCAGCATGAAAAATTTTCTTGTTAGCACGGCAACAGCTAATGAATACAAATTAACATCAAATTTTGCAGATTCTTACGAGCAAATGCGCTCGCCCGAAATTAGAGCTGGCGCACTAGAAGAAAAAGATATTTTAAAAAATTTAGGCACTGGTTTGTACTTGTCGAACCTGCACTACATCAACTGGAGTGACCCCCAGGCTGCACGTATTACCGGTATGACCCGCTTTGCGTGCTTCTGGGTCGAAAAAGGTGAAATCGTTGGGCCTATTCAAGATTTACGCTTTGATGAAACATTATTTAATATTTTCGGTAAAAATTTACTTGAATTGACAAAAAACCAACAGGTTTACACCGATACGGCCACATACTTGCGCCGTAGCTTAGGGGCCGTGAAAGTTCCTGGAGCCTTGATTGAGCTGATGAATTTTACCTTATAGTCTCAACATTTGAATTAGCAGTTGTGATTTAAACTAATATCCCTTATAAGAGTGATGAATTTGTAATTCAAAGATCATCATACTCAAGGGAGAAAAAATGGCGGCATCTAAATTTCAATCATTTATCAAGAAATTATCTGAATCTGAAAATGTAAAAAAAGTGGTTGGAGATATTCAAACCATTTCTGAAGATTTACAAAAGCGTGTTCAGCACTTATCAAAGCAAGACGCTGTTAAAAAATACAAAGAAATCATGAAGAAAGTTGCGCAAACTGAAACTAATCTTGAAAAAGAAGTTAACAAAGTTATCGTTAAAATTAAAAAATCAGCAACTTTGGTTGAAAAGAATATCAATCAATATAAAAAACAAGCTGTTCAACAAAAAGCGGCTTTAGAAAAAATATTAAAAGGCGAAAAATCGTCGCCTTCTCGTTCAGCGGCCCCTAAAAAGGCAACTGCGAAACGCACGATGAAACGTAAAGTTGCTCGCAAAACATCAGCTGCTAAATCTTAATAAATCCAGTTCTGATAAATTTGCTGAAAGCCTTGGATATTCCAAGGCTTTTTTTTGTTTTATAACATCTGCAAGTGATACCTGCCCAAATACGCCACAAATCTAGGTTTGAATTTCTTGAAGCCGTTTGTCATTGGCTCTAGATCCTACGCATTTACCGAAGCCTGTGTTAGCTTTATTCAACAATTCACATTGGGAGTCCGCGTATGAATTCTAGCTCTTCCCCCGTCTCATTTTTATCGACTCAAAATGAATTTCAGCGCCGTCATATTGGGCCTTCAGAAATTGACAAAAAAGAAATGTTAAAAACCCTGGGTTTTAATCATATCGATGAATTGATGTCCAAAGTTGTACCTAAGACAATTATCACCAAAGATAAAATGAATGTCGGCGACGGTGTTTCCGAATTTAATATTTTAAATGATTTCAAAAAAACAATGTCCAAGAATAAGGTCTTTCAAACTTTAATTGGCATGGGCTATCATGACACGATCACACCGTCAGTGATTCTTCGTAATATTTTTGAAAATCCAGTGTGGTACACGGCATACACTCCGTATCAACCAGAAATTTCACAAGGTCGACTAGAAAGCCTACTTAATTTTCAAACGATGATCTGTGACTTAACGGCTATGGAAATTTCTAATGCTTCATTGCTAGATGAAGGCACTGCCGCGGCCGAGGCCATGACCATGGCTTACGGTGCGTCGAAAAAATCGGATGCAAAAACTTTTTTGGTGCACCCTGAAATGCATCCGCATGTCATTGAAGTTTTGCAAACTCGAGCCGAGCCGCTGGGTTTACAAATGATGATTCAAGACCCCTCAACCTTTGATTTTTCAAAAGACATTTTCGCCGCTTTTTTTCAATACCCGACAACGACGGGAACTATCGAAAATTACAAAGCCATTACTGAAAAATTACATCAGCACGAAGCCTTAGTTATTGCTTCGGTTGATTTGTTAGCCATGACATTACTAACTCCGCCTGGTGACTGGGGCGCAGATATGGTGGTGGGCAATACTCAACGCTTTGGCGTGCCATTGGGCTTTGGTGGGCCGCATGCAGCCTACTTAGCAACCAAAGATTCTTTCAAGCGATCTTTGCCAGGTCGCTTGGTTGGAGTGTCAGTTGATAGCCAAGGTAAAAAAGCTTTGCGTTTAACATTGCAAACGCGCGAGCAACATATCCGTCGGGAAAAAGCGACATCAAATATTTGCACGGCCCAAGTTCTACTTGCGAACATGGCAGCAATGTATGCAGTTTATCACGGGCCAAAAGGCTTAATAAAAATTGCAACTCGTATTCAATTACTGACAACAATCGCAAAACTAGGTTTAGAAAAATTAGACTGTAAGGTCATCACAAAAAATGTTTTTGATACGTTATTTATTAAAGCCACAAATTTTTCTGACCTTAAAAAACACTCAGAAGCCCTAGAAATTAATTTACGTTATTATGCTGATGGAGTTAGTTTTTCTTTGAATGAAACTTCAGATTTAAAAACAGTTAACGATCTTTTCCAAATCTTTAATAACGGCGTAACAACCAATTTCACTGCTGCTGAATTTGAAAAATCAGCGCAACTTGAACTACCTATTGAATTAAAGCGCCAGTCTAAGTTTTTAGAACACCCGGTGTTTAATACTCATCATTCTGAAACCGAATTAATGCGCTATATTTATTCATTACAAAATAAAGATATTACTCTGACTCATTCGATGATTCCGCTGGGTTCATGTACAATGAAGCTAAATGCGGCGACGGAATTAATTCCGGTTTCATGGCCTGAGGTTAATCGCATGCATCCGTTTGCTCCGATAAATCAGGCCGTGGGTTACTTAACGTTAATCAAAGATTTAGAAGAAAAACTTTGTGCCATCACCGGTTTTTCAGCAGTGTCATTACAGCCAAATTCAGGCGCGCAAGGCGAATACGCTGGACTGTTAGTGATTCGTGAATATTTCAAAGCTCGTAGGGAAGAACACCGCAAAGTTTGCTTGATTCCGGTATCGGCCCATGGAACTAATCCGGCGTCAGCTATCATGGTCGGCTTCACCGTAGTCTTAGTTAATTGTGATATTAACGGCAATGTGGATGTTGCAGATTTAACGGCGAAGGCCGAATTACACAAAAAAGATTTAGCGGCACTAATGATAACTTACCCTTCAACGCATGGAGTTTTTGAAGAGGGCATTTCAGAGATTTGTGATATTATTCACAAAAATGGCGGCCAAGTTTACATGGACGGTGCCAATCTAAATGCCCTTGTCGGAGTTGCCAGACCCGGGAAATTTGGGCCTGATGTTTCGCACATGAATTTACATAAAACATTTTCTATTCCGCACGGTGGTGGTGGCCCCGGAGTAGGTCCCATTGGTGTTGGCGCACATTTAGCTAAATATTTACCAAAGCAAAGTTTGGTCAAGGAATCAGGACCCGCAACAGGAGTTAGCAGCACGACATCAGCCCCATGGGGAAGTGCCAGTATTTTGCCGATCAGCTGGTCGTATATTACTATGATGGGAGACCTTGGACTTCGCGAAGCAACTACGACAAGTATTTTAAATGCGAATTACATGGCCAAAAGATTAGAATCACATTACCCAATTGTTTACAAAGGTAAAGAAGGCCTTGTGGCCCACGAATGTATTATTGATATTCGTCCATTAAAAAAATCTCATAATGTGGACGTCACGGATATCGCAAAACGTTTAATGGATTATGGTTTTCATGCTCCGACGATGTCGTGGCCAGTTGCTGGAACATTAATGATTGAACCTACAGAATCTGAAAGTAAACATGAACTTGATCGCTTTTGTGATGCCATGATCGAAATTCGTAACGAAGCTGATGCGTGTCCTGATATTTTAAGAAATGCTCCGCATACTGCCGATGTGTTATTAGCCACAGAATGGACGCGTCCTTACACTCGTGAAAAGGCGGCGTATCCATTAAAATGGGTACAATCAAATAAATATTGGCCACCGGTAAGCCGAGTTGATAACGCTTATGGCGATAAGAATATAGTCTGTTCTTGTCCGCCACTGAATGCGTACACATAAACGTGACTCGAAAAAAAGTAGTTCTTATTCGATTAGATAAAATTGGAGACCTTGTCTGCACTTTACCTGTCGATCAGTATTTAGATGAATCTATTTATGACATTACATGGGTTGTGCAAAAAGGCTTAGGCGCGGTCGTTGAACTTGGTGTGAAATCTAGAAAATATTTAGAGCTCGATAAAAGTAAACCAAAAGAGTCGTCCGAAAAATTTCGAAATTTACTTCAAGATCTTAAACCTGAAATAGCAATTAGCTTTCAAGGCCCATGGTGGATCAATTTTGAATTATTTAAAGCCCGCATCCCCGTGCGTTCGGGCGTCTACAGTCAGTGGCATAGCTTTTTGTTTTTGAACCAAGGCCTCAGACAAAAAAGATCGAAAGCTATTCAGCATGAATTTGATTACAATAAAGATTTAATTTTTAAAACTTTTCGAATAAAAGACGATAACAAGTTTCAATATTTTGAAATTGCCGCGAACGAAAACAAGGATTTGCTTCAAAAATTCAATTTATCACCAAAAAATTATATCGTTGTTCATCCGGGAATGATGGGATCGGCGCTAAATTGGACTCAAGCCCAATATGTTGAATATATTCATCAGCAAATATTAAAAAATAAAATCATATGTATCACCGGAACTTCAGCAGACGATCCATACTTAATGGAAATTAAAAAAGAATTTTTATCTCGCACATCTATTCGGTGGTTACAAAATCAACTGTCTTTGACAGAACTTATTTCTTTACTATCAACCGCTGAATTTGTCGTGGCACCATCGACAGGCATTGCACATTTGGCTGCCAGTGTTGGCACTTTAGTACACGGAATTTATTCTCCTGTTCGGGTTCATCACCCGCGCCGTTGGGCTCCGCGCGGACTGAAAGTTGTTGTGCATGTTCCGGAAAACGTTCCGGCAGGGCAAGAAGCTGACAGCATGCTAAGATTAAAGTTGAAAAATTAAATGTTTTCAGAAAATGTAGTTTCCGATATTCCCCAACTAGCAAAAGATGTTTTACGACTATCTGATTATTTTATTCAAAACCCCGATAGCCAAACCCCGTGGCATGAAAATTTTTGCCAAAATGCCTACCGAAATTATTTTTTACCGCTAAATTTTCTTCGTGTGCAAAACGTTATCAGCCGCGGAAGAAATGTTGGATTTTTCAATGGATTTTCTACCACCATTGACTACGGAGCTGGGCCCTCAACTGCCAGTTTAGCAATGGCGAAGAACACCGCATTTAAAAAACAAATTGAAAGGCAAATCCTGATTGAAAAATCAAGTACGGCGTTAAAAATTTTTTCTGATTTGCATTCTCAACTTATTGAACCGGAAACCACAACTGAACTTTCACTGAAAAAAATAATTGCTGATCCGGAAAAAACCTTATTAATGTTTTCATATTCACTGACCGAAATGAAAACATTACCAAATGGTTGGAATCAATACGAAGGGCTTATGATTTTAGAGCCCGCCACTAGCCAAGACGGCAGGAAGTTACTAGAACTTCGCCAGATGCTGATTCAAACTGGCTATTCCATGTGGGCGCCCTGCACTCACCAAAATGCGTGTCCGCTGTTAACTGAGTCAAAACATGATTGGTGCCACGATAGATTCCACGTTGCGGCGCCCGAATGGTTTCATGATTTAGAAGACCTGCTTCCGATGAAGAATAAAACAGTCACCACCAGTTATTTGCTGGCACGTAAGCAGAAACCAGCCTTTGATTTTTTAAACACAGCACGCCTAACTGGCGATTCGCTAAAAGAGAATGGAAAAACGCGCCAGCTGATGTGCCGCGGTCCGCAGCGCGAGTTTTTAACATGGATGCATAAAGAAATTGAAGCGCAGACATTGCCTCGCGGAGAACTTATCCACGTTCCGGAAAAAGCAGTGCCTAAATCCAACGAACTTCGAACTCTAGAAGTTGTACAATTAAAAACCACCAAATAAAAGTTGCCGTAAGAACTAGGTATTTTTACACGTTTTTTACACTAATTTTACGTGACGGATATCAAAGCTAGGTGCTAGAAATCGTCCATGTCAAATTCGCAAAAAACTCCGCTGTATGATGAACATGTCCGCTTAGGTGCGCGTATGGTCGATTTCGCCGGCTGGGTGATGCCAATTCAATATGCCGGATTAAAAGAAGAACATTTTGCAACTCGAAATAATGTTGGCTTATTTGATGTTTCTCATATGGGAGAACTTCGCGTTAAAGGACCAAAAGCTTTAGAAACGTTGCAGTGGTTGACCACCAATGACATTTCAAAATTAGAAAAGGGTCAAGCGCAGTATGGATTATTGCCTAATGATACGGGCGGCCTAGTCGATGATATTTTCGTTTACTGTTTAGAAAAGGATTCTGACTACTTAGTTTGTGTTAATGCTTCGAACAAAGATAAAGATTTTGCTTGGATGACAAAACACAACAAAGGCGCCTACATTACGGACGAATCTTCAATCTGGGGGCAGATTGCGGTGCAGGGTCCTCGTGCTATCGAGCTTTGTGATTCTGTGCTTGGTGCTGGTCTTGTTAGTTCGATGAATCGTAATGAAATAAAAACAGCTACCTTTCAAAATTATAAAATTATGATCGCGACCACCGGCTACACGGGTGAAAAAGGTTGCGAAATTTTTGTTGATGCGGCAAGAACAGAAAAGTTATGGACCGCCCTTCTAGCTGATTCACTTCAACCAAAACCAATAGGCCTTGGTGCGCGTGATACGCTTCGAACAGAAATGAAATTTTCTTTGTACGGTCACGAAATTGACGACACGACAAACCCGTATGAAGCTGGACTTGGCTGGGCGATGAAACCGCTAGCCAAAGATTTCATGAGCAAAGCAGCTATAGTCGCCGCTAAAGAAAAAGGCCTACAAAGAAAGCTAATTGGGCTAAAAATGAAAGATCGCGGAATTCCTAGACAGGGTTATGAGATAAAAACCGCAGATGGTCAAAAAATAGGCTGTGTTACTAGCGGAACTCACTCGCCAACTCTTGATGAACCGATTGGAATCGCTTATGTTGAAGCGAAGTTTGCAACGGAAGGTTCTGAAATTTACGTCGATATTCGTGGTAAATTAGTAAAAGCTTGCGTCGTTAAAACTCCGTTTGTTATTAGAACTTAATAGTTTTTAAAGGGGACCCACATGGCATTTCACGTACCAGAAGATTTTTATTACACCAAAGATCACGAGTGGGCTCAGGTTGATGAAAACATCGTAACTGTTGGTATTACTGAATTTGCTCAAGATCAGTTGGGCGAAGTTGTTTACGTTGATCTTCCAGAAGAGGGACAAAAAATCACGCAAAACCAAACTTTTGGCGTTGTGGAATCGGTGAAAGCTGTTTCTGATTTGTACGCTCCGGTTTCGGGAACAGTGATCGAAGTGAATACCGCTTTAATTGATGATCCGTCATCTTTAAATGACGATCCAAATAATGAAGGCTGGCTAGTACGAATCGAAATGGACTCTGAAAAAGAGCTTGCCAATTTGATGCGTTCTCCGGAATATAAGAAACTTATTAGCGACAAATAATAATTTTTATTTTCGCTTTTTTACTTGGACAAATAGTCCAAGCTGTTGCCCGCACATAAAAATCTTTTTTAATGTGCCCAGTTGGTGGAATTGGCAGACACACTAGGCTTAGAACCTAGCGCCGCGAGGCATGGGGGTTCGACTCCCTCACTGGGCACCAATTTTTTTACGTTCTAATTAGATCATTCTTTCAGGAGTTTTTTTGACTCAATCTGCAGAAAAACTTTTAAATCTAAAACAAAAATACGCTGAGCAAGTTAAAAAAGCATTAAAGCACTTAGAATATTCTTATAAAAAATCCCTAAGTCTACAAATGGTAGAAAAAGATATGACCGAAGAGACCTTAGAGACTTGGGAAAGCTTTTCGTCTCGATTTGCGCGTGTGATTGATATCTACACTACAAAGTATCTAAAAGCCTGTGTTCTATTAAATGATCCTGCATTTGATGGCAGTTATCGCGATTTACTTGATCAAGCTGAAAAATTAAAACTAATCGACAGTACAGATTTTTTCATGAAAATGCGAGAAATCCGCAATATTCATTCTCATGATTACCGAGAAGACAAGCTTATTTTATTTTTAACGGATTTAAAAACGTATTCGCCAGAACTTTTAAAAATTAAGTTATGAGACTTTCACCACAAGAATTAGAAAAAATCAAAACTGTCTTTGAAAATTTTAAAACAGTAAATTCAAAAATTTATTTATTTGGAAGCCGCACCCTTTTCGAAAAAAAAGGTGGAGATATCGATCTGCTTATTACTTTTTTTGATAAAACTAGTTTAATCCAATTCAAAAGACTAGATTTCATCGTGGAGCTAAAAAAGCAGCTCGGTGACCGTCAGATCGATGCCACCTTAGCTACGATTGAAGAAATGCAAACGGATCCATTTTTAACAACGATCGCCGATCAGGCTATTGCGATATAGAATAAGCTCGTACTTACAAGATCGAAACTGCACCGGAATACTTCTGCGGTCACAAGTTTAATGCAAACCCATTTCGTAATGTTGGCGAATCCTAAGGTTGAATTTATGGTTTCAGTCTTATTTTTTTAATTTAAAATTCAATCAAAAGCAGAATAACATCAACCATGTCGACATTATTCTGCTTTTTTTATTTAAGGCTGAGTAACGGTAGTGTTATCAAGTGTAACTGCGCTTTGCGCGTAAGCTCGACCTATAAGTGTTGCTGTACTTCCTAAAACTATGGCCGTCTTAGAAAGAATAATTCCTTTGAAGCTTGATGATGTGAGCGTGGTAACTTGTCCTGCAACTTGCCAAAAAATGTTTTTAGCTTGGGCTCCGCCGGATAAAATAATGCTTTGGCTTGCAGACAATGTAACGTCGCCAGAGACTTGGAAAATCCAAACGTCATTTGCTCCACCAGCAATTGTAAAAGATGTAGGGATTATAACTGAAGTCGACCATTTGTAGAGACCTGGCACCAAAGTTCTACCACTCAAATCTCCACTATAAAGTTCTGTAAAATCGGGGCTTGTTCTGCCCGCCGCATTGGTATAGGCGGTTTCCATATTACTTATTGCTGTCGTTAAATTTGATGGCGTCGGAGGCACATAAGTTGCGGCATAAATTTTTCCAACAACATTTGGTGCTGTAGAAAAACCAATACCAGCGGTTAAAGCAAATCCAGTAATGTACGACGCTGCTGCGGGGCTGATTCCAATATTTCCAGTTACTGCCGATCCCGTGTTATTTGAAATTCCAGTTTTTGCTAGAATAACATAATTACCAGCAGAACCCAAATCACTTGGGTCAATTGCACTTGAGCCCGTTGGAGTTAAACTGATCGGAGCAGGTCCAAGTCCAAGTGGATTTTTCGGATTCGTTACAATAGTTCCAGAGCCACCACTATTACAACCGCTAGTAAAAGCGATTGATGCCAATAATGAAAGACATGTTAATGCACGCGACGAAGAATTTTTTTTTGTAATTTTCATTTGATCCTTTTGGGAACTTTAAGAACATGGAAAGCCGAAGACTTCGGCTTAGACCTAAATGATAGGCACAAACTATCAAAAAGATACTTTAAAAGCGGCGTGAGCAAGCAGTAGGTAGAGTTTGTTAAGATAAAGCAATTAATATAAACAAGTGTCTAGTTAAGTTTTGTAAAAGTGTAAACTTTCTGAAAGCCTGGATCATATGCTGTAAGCACCTTGCGATTGCACATCATAATCAAAGTTTTAGAAACTCCACCTTACAAATGCGCCCAAAGCCCTCAGAGTCTTCCTAAAACCAGTCTCATTCTCGGATCTTAATAGTATCTACTACATTTTATTGACCGCATCGGTGCGACTGCTGTTTGCATGGATGACTACTTCGTGAACGAAAACTTTAAAACTCAATCTCAATGTCCGCATTGCTTTTCTACGCAGTTCATTCGTAAAGGCTTTTATTTCGTACGAATTCTTAGGTCCAGAAAAAGACGTTACTTTTGTAAATCATGTCAGCACTACTTTTCTAATCAAACTATTCACAGTACTTACTATCAACGAAGACCGGATCTCAATGAAAAGGTCTTTCATCTGCTAGCTAGTGGAAATACTCAACAGCGCGCAGCTGAGTTGTTAAACTGCTCTCCAACCACTGTAGCTAGAAAGTTAGGTAGCGTAAATTTTTTTGTGTCTGCGATTTTAATGTATAAGATTATCTAATACATCGTTGATTTCGTTACGTTTAGCAATATGTCCTAAATTATTTAATTGTTTGCTGTCAACTGATTGTATTTGCCAATTATATTCTAAGCGCATTGCTGTAAATGCTAATAAAATACTTAATGTTTTTTCAC